>CALFSX010000262.1 GCA_937916515.1 uncultured Planctomycetaceae bacterium
GTGAATGAATGGGCGAAATTCAAGCGGAAGATGCCAAAGTTGTCACAGCTAGAGCCAAACGAAGCTAAGGCTTGGTTGGCTTCCTACGAAGAGTTTCAGAAAACCGAATACCCTGGCATAGCAGTTCCTGAACTGCAGAAGAAAGCCGTGGAGGCCATCGCCCGAAGGTCGACCAGCCTAACTGGATCTGAACCCGAAATTGGCAAGCTGTTCGACGGTCAATTCATGCGAGACTGCTTTGTCTTCAAACTATCCGATGGCTGGTATTACGGCGATTCAGTGCCCGAGTTAACCAGTGGGCGAGTGGCGTTCAGGTACTTTGAAAGTGGGTTTGCTGACGCCGTAGTAGATGGCAAAAAGACGGTATCGACTGAGGATGTTACTAACCCAGGGCCTGCACGAAATTCAGCAACATGGCTTTCCGCGCAGTCTGCTGCCGCTGTACTGATTGATGAAATCATTACAGATCAACAGTTGGACTTTGAACAGAAGATATCTAGCGTGATGGGACTTCTTCTGAATGCCAAAGGAATGGATCCAATTCTGCAACTGCTACTGATTGAAAACATTCTAAGTGTCGGTAGCTCGGGTAGCGCGTTTATTCAGCAGGAGACATTAGCCGTTCGCGATTCACTCGCAGAACTTCAGGTCCCTCGAACGGCAGATTGGGTCAATCCCGACAGTGTCTTAAAGACGGAACGCGGCATCGCAGAGCGAGGTTTGAAGGAATATGCCGACCTAATCACCAAGGCGTTAGCTGCGGCAATCAAGTCTCGCGATGCCGCGTTCACGCAGCCAGTTGGGCCGGAATTGCAAATTGCAGGATGGGTTCATCGCGACAAATCTGACCGTTGGAGAATTACATTAAATCAGACGATTCGGGATGTGTCTGGATCCGATCTATACATGTTGTATTTATTAAACGGAAAACCTCAATCTTCGATCGTTGGCCGCACCTCAAGTGGTGAGACAATCTTGACCGGTTCCGTTCCCGATGCTTTGCTACGGGAAGGTCGTCCGGTTTACATCGCAGCCAAGTAACACAACTTAGTTCTGAAATTTTAGAAAGCCTTACAATTTAATGGCAGACTTCCTTGTGAAGGTCCGAGGTGAATCCAAAGGCCCCTACAGCGTGTCACAACTGCTTACCCAGATACGGCGAAAACGCCTGAGTCGTCAGCATCAGGTTTCTAATGATGGTGGAATGACATGGCTTCGAGCGGGCGAAGTGGAAGACCTTTTCCCAGCGTCTCCTGCCGTAACGGCGCCGAGCCATGAGGAATCGGAACAGGAACCTGCATCGTCGGAGCCAGAGTACGCGTCACCGACAGTCTCGGGTTCAGGTGAGCGACTTTGGTCTTATGCGGCTATGGGGCAGCAACTTGGTCCTGTACCAGAGTCTGAAATCCGCATGTTGATTGCCAGCGGCGGAATTCGCGACGATACACTCCTTTGGCAGGATGGAATGACGGACTGGGTTGAAGTTCAACACATACCGACATTTTCGGCGGCTGTTCGTAGTAAGCAGTCCAGTAGCACTTCTGGGCAGAACTCGGTCGCCAAAGATATGTTCTCAAGCGGTACCGACCAGAAGACTCTTCACTGGCCATCAGTCGTCGCGATGTTGACGGCAATTGCTGGGTGGGCAACACTGCTTCCAGGAGCCGTGGCAGCAATCGGGTTTTCTGGCGGTCTACGAAACAACTTTTCCGCCTCCCGCGCTGACAGCGTCGTCGCGATGCTATTGCTGGCTGTTGTCGCACTTTCACCCAGTCTGTTGTTTTGCGTAATGGGAATCAATCTCGGGCATAAAGCATTGAAGTATTCCAATAGAGAACCGGGACAGTACGACGGTACGGTCTACTCAATTTTCGCATTGATTCTTGGCTATTTGTCTGCGTTGTGCATTCTTGGGTTGGCAATCTTTTGCATCGTTAGTGCGTCAAGGTAATTCAAAATGCACACAGAATCACATGTGTCTCAGCTCTCATGGGACGCCTCCGACATCGAACAGCGATTGCTGTTTAAAGGCGGACGTTTTACTCAAATCAATACGCTGTTGTCGTTCTTGCTGGCTGTCGCTTTGACGGGAATTGTCTATGGCATATTGCTGCTTATCCCGGACGTGGCTATCAGCCAAAAACTGATTGGCCAGGGAGTAATTCCCTATTCCATTGTTTTCTTCACAGCCTGGTCAGTAGTGATCCTCGGCATCAAGCGAATGAAGCTGGGGCTGCAACGGCGATGCCTCGCAATGGACATCGCTCCGGAAGGCGACACTGGGTTTGTTCTGTCGCCTACAACAGTGGAACTCGTCACAAACCGCATGTTTCTTCTGGTCGACAAGCCCGAACAATTTTTGTTGTTCAATCGGATCTCAACAGCCCTCTCGAATCTTAAGAACATTGGGCGAGTGTCCGACGTAGACGAAATTCTGCGATCAGAGGCTGAGACGGACGAAGCAGCCATGGACGCTTCGTATGTGCTGCTTAGTGGGCTGATCTGGGCAATTCCGATCCTCGGGTTCATTGGGACCGTGCTTGGACTTTCGATCGCAATTGGAAGGTTCGGCAGCGTTATTGGTGCTTCTGGCGACACGTCGCAAATTTTACCCGCCCTTCAAGAAGTAACCGGAGGTCTTGGGCTCGCTTTCGACACCACATTGGAGGCTCTTGTGGCAGCGTTGGTGATCCAAATGATGACCATCTTCGTACGCAAGTCTGAGCAGGAATTCCTGTTAGAGTGCACTCGATACTGTACCAAGAACATCGTAAATCGATTGCGGTTACTGCCGTACGGAGATCAATAATGAGCGAAGGTTGGTTCTATAGAGAAACCGCCGGAGCCAGGGAACGAGGCCCAGTCACAAAATCCGACCTTGAGTACCTGCAGACTCAGGGCACAATCCGGCCGGGGATGGAAATTCGCAGTGAATTCGGTGAATGGTCGGCTGTTTCGTCCGGTAGAGGAATCAAACCAGAACGGCGAGATCCTTCGGCTGCTGCTTTGCCGCGTGTTGCAAAGGCGAAAGCGAAAGCTGCCACGGTCTCACCACCTAGTTCTGATTCCCCGCCCGTCCCACCAGTTTCCAAAGCGGTTGCCGTCGGTCGCAACTCTAACAAACAGATTGCGATTGCAGCAGGCGTTATTGTGGCGTCTGCCCTTTTGATTTTTCTATTGCTGACTGCAACGAATGGAACGGGCATAGAATCCAATGCTGGCCAGGATGTTGTTGACGGATCTGAAGAAAAGGAAACGAACACTTCTGAGCCTGCCAGCATACCAGCTGGGCAACCTTCGGGCTCTGATAACGGAGATACAGCAAGCGCCGAGTCTCAATCGGCGGGTGCTGATGCATCGAAGCAGAATGACGGTGATTCAGCAGGCACCAGCGATGCAACTCCCGACGTACAAGGCAGTACCTCTGTCGCGTCTGGCAGCCAGCCCACGCCCCTGAATAGAAACGTCAACAGAAAGCACGTGATTTCGCCGGGGGCGGAATTTTTTGGAGTGAGAGCAACTGGGCGACGTTTCATTTTCTTGATCGACGCTTCAAGCAGCATGCTGGATGGCAAGGATCAGGCAGCTCGACGAGAGCTGATCGCTTCAGTGGGCCGGATGGACCCAGGTATGGAACTGGAGGTTATCTTTTTCACAACCACCATCACCCGAGTCTTTGGCCAATTCGCAAGTCTTAAGGACCGAGATAATATCATTGACAAAATCGCAAACGCGACGCCGTTGACTGGAGGAACTCCGGTGATGCCCGCCCTGCGAGAGGCAATCAGAATGAATCCAGACGCTGTTTTCCTATTGACTGATGGAGCCTTCAATGAAGGAGACATCAGTGCTGAAACACGTTCACTCAATAGCGAAAATATTCCCATCAACACCATCGCCTTCGTGGATCGGTCAATGGAATCGGTCTTAAAACGAGTAGCCTCCGACAGTGGTGGCGACTATAGGTATGTGGCCAGATAAATGACAAGAAGGCGCAGGAAATCAGGCGCAGTGAAGTTTTCGCTGTTTGCGTTTCAGGACATCATCACCTGTGTAATGGGGATCATGTTGCTGTTGACGCTAATGCTGTGCCTGCAAATCGTGCAGAACCCCGGCGTGGCCGACATCACTCACGACGCTCAAGCGTTAGCTGAACTCACTGCTGCGAGCGTGGATCTGCAATCAAGCCTTGCCAACCTGGAAAGCGCAGTCGAAGCCAATAGTCAGTTGTTCAGCGCCGGCGGGTTGATCGATACAAACGTTTTGCGGGATCAGATGCAGGATGCGAAGAATGCTAACGAACGAGCTCGACGTGATCTTAAGGAACTGAAACAGAAGACCGACGAAGCGAAGACTGTCGCCGAAAAACTAAACGCTTTTGCAAAGAGCAGTACAGCGAATAAAGAAACCAACGATCTAAACGTCACCATCGCTGACGCGAAAAGAGTTCTACAGCAACTTGAACAGGGGAAACGAGTGCTGTACAACCGCCCTCCTGGCAGCAACGAATGCTGGTTAATTGAACTATCAACTGAATCTGACATCAGGGCCGGTGTGATTGGCAAGAAGCAGTCGCCCACATCGTTTCCGTCTGTCGAACACTGCCGTGACTGGATGCTTTCACTGAAAGCAAAAGCCGATTTCCTGATAATTATTAAGCCCGAGACCTGGGGCCTGAAGGCGCCGCTTGAGCAGGTTTGCCAGGACTCCAACGTCACTTATGCTTTCGATCTACTTCCGCAGGATAAGATCGCACTTGATCCTAGTCACGGAGCGGGATTTTAAACGATGGCTCGATCAGAAGAACTTGTTCAGGAAAGCTTGGAGATGTTGCTGGATACAATCTGCAACACTTTCGGCGCCGTGCTGTTTATTGCAATGCTGGTTGTCACACTTGTGGACCCGAATGCCACGGAACAAACGGATAGTGGAAGTATCGATTCGCAATTAGCCGAAACCGCAACGCAGGTCAATTCGATGCAAATTGAGATTGATCGTCTGCAACTGATCTTGCAGCAGCAGCAGGAACTTAAACGACAATTTTCTGATACAGAATCGCAGCAGCTAAGCGAAGGTTTGACAGAGGAAGAAGAACAACGGGCAAAACTGATTGAAGACCGTGTGGGAAGTCTTAGCGAACTTGCAACAACTGGTCGTGAAAACTTTGACATGCGGGAGAAAATCCGTCAGCAGGAAGATTTGTTGTCACAAACGAAAATTGCGGCTGCAGAGGTCGCACGGCGACTATCAGATCAGGCTCAGAAAAAAAGCCGAATGGCTAAGACGCCAAAGACGGTTCGCCTTCGCACACAGACAATTGGAACCATGCTGAAAGGCGGCGTTTGGTATTGCCTTACCCGACCAAACGTTGCGGGGACAATTGAGATCAACTTGAAGGACTGTAGTCCGGTAGACGATGGCTCTCTGAAGATCCTCAAACCGCGGTTAGGTGCCGGGCTCACCATAAGAAACTCAGCACAGCAGATCACGCCATTTCAGCCTTCAACTCCTCAGCAGCATCACTTTTCAGTATTTACCTATAAGGATTCTGCGGCCGAATATCGCACAGTAAAGGACGCACTTTCAGCAGCTGGCTTCAAGGTTGAGTTGATTCTGATGGAGGAAGGTGATTTCCCAGCGTTTGGTCCAGGCGGGCAACGAGATCGTTGGGGAGCATGAGTTCGTCGCATTCGTTGGTCGCTCACCGGCTGGCTAGTCCACACGAGCAGGAACAGGTCACCCTTAACTTGCTCTGATGCGAACGTCAACAACGCGATGTGTCGTGTTGTCAAAGCGGCTGGCATATTGCAGTGGCCAGACTTGTGGCGAAATCTCCGGGCACGGCAAATGGTGTTTCGGATCCTGAATGATCATCCGTTTCGATAACGTTGGATGAGGTATTTATCGTTGATGGTTATCGATATTATTTGGACTCAGTAATGGTTCGTTAGATGGGCTTCTGTTGCGTTCAGGTCAACAAGAAACTCGGTTCGTTCTCCACTTTTCGTCTGGCATATCTGAGTTCGGAGAGAACAGATTGCCTCGGCAATGAAAGGTCCAGTGCAGGTAGTTATTTCGTTTGGTCTTTGTGTTGGAAGAATCGTCCGGGATGTGGCTCACCCAATTTTGTGGTGAACGGACCGCGTAGCGGCCGAACACCTTCTGAGCGTGCCTGATCCACCGACGCTCTTCCTTCAGGCACTGAGACAGGAACGGTGCTGACTTTGTTGGACTGAGAATCGTGACCAGTGGTGTCAGGAAGATCCAGCCGTGAGGCATGATCTGATCTGCTTCCTTAAGTCGAAGGTGCAGTACCTCGAAGATCTCTTCTTCGTCGCAGTGAGGATGCCGGATCACCTCGAATGATTCACAACCGTCATTCGGAATCATGTCGTTCTCCTCCTGTATCAGTCAACTCAGCCAAAGCGACAGTGTCCTGTTCCATCAGTTTCGCGACGTAGTTCGCCAGACTGAGGTCCAGGACGGTCGCCTTTGCTTTGGCTCGGTTAAAGATGTCGCCACGGATGATGAAGTGCACCACGCGGTATCCATCAGGTGTGTAACCGCCATTCGTACTTGTTGTTCGAGACTGATGTTGAGTTGACATTGAGATCGGTCAAGAGGGGGAATTCGAATTCAGATCAGGTTCAAGTTCAGAGGCAAGAACAGGACCAGTAGTACATTAGTAATCAGAGAGAAGGGCTGTAAACGGCGGCGGAAAAGTGTGGCGCTTGGCGGGGTTGGAATGGCGGTGA
>CALFSX010000263.1 GCA_937916515.1 uncultured Planctomycetaceae bacterium
ATGCTAACTTCTTTTTGCTCGACTCGTTACAAAAGACAATGGTGACCCAGGGGACCATCGGTACTCAGCAACTGGAATGGCTCGCATCCGCACTCGACCGTTTGCAAACGAAGCCCGCGATCATCGTGGCCCATCATAATCCGCGTCTGGGTGGCGACCCGTTGCACTTTCCCGGCGGACTGATTGACTCGCAGGAACTGTGGGGTGTCATTGAGCCGCGCAAGTGGGTCAAAGCCTACATCCACGGCCACATCCATGATCGCACCTATGCCGAACATCAAGGCATCCACATTCTGAATACGCCAGCGACGTCGTATGTTGCCGATCCGAAGACATCAACGACCGGCTGGACGACCGCGAAGCTGACTGCCAACGGAGTCATACTCACCACACACACCACCGACGCTCAACATCCATGGAATGGTGAATCGAAAACGCTGACGTGGCGATCAGCGTAACAAGGCACAAAAAAATGAAACAGTTGATGAAGTGTGTATTGCTGGCAGCGGTGTCGCTGTTCCCTTTGTCGGCAAGCGACTCGGCGAAGCCAATTCGACTGCGAGTGCTCAGCTACAACATTCACCATGCCGAAGGTGTCGATCGCAAGTTGGATGTTGAACGCATCGCGCGTGTCATCCTCTCTGTCAAGCCGGACATCGTGGCCTTGCAGGAAGTTGACCGGAAGGTGAAACGAACTGGTGGTGTTGACCAGCCTGCGGAGCTGGCTCGGCTGACGGAAATGAATGTCGTCTTTGGTGCCAATATCGAACTGCAAGGGGGCCACTATGGCAACGCTGTGCTTTCTCGGTTTCCGATCATTCGACACAAGAACAATCTTCTGCCCAATATCGACGATGGCGAGCAACGTGGAGTCATCGAAGCGGAAATCACGCTGCCAAAGTCCAATCGGTCGCTGTTGCTGCTGGCCACGCATCTTGACTATCGGGCTGATGAACGCGAACGCCTGGCTTCGGCAAAGTTCATCAATGAGCTGATCGCAGACCATCCACAACATCCCGCATTGCTGGCGGGTGACCTCAACGCGACGCCAGACAGCGAAACACTTCAACTGTTCGGGACAAAGTGGACTCGTGCGAATGAAAAGCCCATGGCAACGGTGCCTGTGAATCAGCCGACAAAGCAGATCGACTTCATTCTGCACCGTCTGGCGAATCGCTGGAAGGTTGTTGAGGTCAAAGTGCAGGACGAGGCCGTCGCTTCAGACCATCGAGCGATCTTTGCCGTTTTGGAACTTCAAGAAGACGATGAATAGGTTTTACCGAATGAATTACCGCGTCAATCCGATCCTTGCAATCTTACCCACCTATGCACTCATCGAAGGAGCTCGCCCTGTGAGTACCCCCGCCGTTTTCCTGTTTCTGATCGCATCGCTAGTGTCGCTTTCAGTTACCAACGCCAAAGAGCCACTCAAGGTCTTCATTCTCGTCGGCCAGTCCAACATGGAGGGTCACGCGAGGGTCGAGACCTTCGACTATCTCGGTGACGATCCGAAGACCGCGCCGCTGCTGAAGAAGATGCGCAGCGCTGACGGCAAGCCGCATGTCTGCGACGGTGCGTGGATTTCTTATTACACCGGAAGGGGTGAGGAGAACGGCGAGGGCTTTGGCAAGCTCACTTCAGGCTACGGGTCGAGACCGAACCCATCTGAGGACGGTGGAAAGATTGGCCCTGAATTCACGTTTGGTATCACGATGGATGAAACCTTCGAGGAGCCGGTTCTGATCATTAAGACAGCCTGGGGCGGTAAGTCACTCTTTTACGACTTCCGTCCCCCAAGCGCCGGCGTGTACCCGCGCACGGCCGACGACATTGAGAAAGGTCGCCGTCCCGAGAGTGGCTCGGGGCATTACTACCGGCTGATGTTGTCGCACGTCAAACACGTGCTCGGTGACATTGGTCGCGTCGTCCCGGAATACGATCCCAAACAGGCCTATGAAATCGCTGGCTTCGTCTGGTTTCAGGGTTTCAACGACATGGTGAGCCGCGACGTGTATCCCGAGCTTCCGAAAGACTCTGAGGGGAATCGATTTGCCAAATACAGCGAGTGGATGGCCGACTTTATCCGCGATGTGCGCAAGGACCTCGACTCGCCGAAGATGCCGTTTGTCATCGGCGTCATGGGCGTCGGAGGCGCAGACGGAAATGAGGGGAATCTGGCGTTTCGTCAGGCGATGGCTGCACCGGCTGCGCTGAAAGAGTTTCAGGGCAATGTGAAAGCAGTTCCCACGTCGCCTTTCTGGGACGAGCCACTTGCCGCCATTCAGGAGAAGTACGAGAAGGTCAAGCAGATGGCCTATCTGTTGAGAACGGAGAACAAGAACGCGGCCAACGCCGATGGTTCGATGTCGAAGGAGCAGCAGCGAGATTTCCTGCGAAAGTATGAGGCGGAGCTGGTGAGTCCAGAGGAGGTCGCCCTCCGTGCCCGTGGCGCATCGAATGCCGGTTATCACTACCTCGGGTGCGCCAAAACCTTCGCACTCATGGGGGAGTCATTCGCAAAGGCCATCCTTGAAATCAGAGAAGAACAAGCGAAGCAGTAGCGGGCGGGCCACGCGACAGACACAACATCGCCACAACAGGGCCCAAACGAGGACGGGAAATTTGAAAGCCAAGGAGTCATCAGTGATGAGAACACACCCGCTCGGATTCATCGTCGTCCTGCTTGCGCCTCTGGCTTCGCTCGATGCCGCCGACATGTTCATCGTCGAAGACGGTAAGCCGCGGGCCGAAATTGTCATTTCCACAACTCCCACACGCATGCAACGAGTCGCGGCGCATGAGTTTCGGATGCAAATTGAGAAGATCAGCGGTGCGCGACTGCCCATCGTCACCAAGCCGAGTGGAAAGGTGGTGAAGATATTCATCGGCGCAAGCTCGCAAAACCCCGTCAAAGCGGATGGCCTGAAGCACGGTGCGTATCGCATCGCCTCGGGGCCAGACTGGATGGCGCTCGTTGGTGATGATAGCGAGTTCACACCGATGGAGCCGTTTGCAAAGAACAATGGCGACATCCCGCGAGCACAGGCCGAATGGGAGAAGATCGTCGGCGCGCCGTACGGCATGCCAGCTCGCGGTTTGTACAAGAATCGGCTGCGACTGCCGGGCGACACCGGCAAACCTGACGGTGCCACCACAGAGTCAAAAGAGACACTCGATATCTGGGGCCTCGATGAACGCGGCAGCTTCAATGCGGTGTGCGGTTACCTGCGCAAGCTCGGTGCGCGCTGGTATCTACCGGGCGAACTCGGCGAAGTTCTGCCGACGATGAAGACGATTCCATTGCCGCAGATTGACGAGACCGTGCTTCCCGATTTCCCACTGCGGCAGTTCAACTTCCGATTCAGTACGGCCGGTCCCGAAACGTCGTTGTGGGTCATGCGGCTCGGGCTGCGCAATGATGAGCGTCTACAGATCGCCCACGGCATTTCCACCATGACGAACCATCAGGGCGTGTTCGATGCACATCCCGACTGGTTCGCGATCTACGGCGGCAAGACCGACTTCAAACCCGGCGACTCGAAGTGTCAGGTTTGTTACTCGAACGACGAGCTGTTCCACGAAACCGTGAGGTGGGCGCGGACGCTGCTTGATACCTACCAGTTTGAAACCGTTTCCATCATGCCGCCGGACGGCTACACCGCGATCTGTCAGTGCGAGAAGTGCAAGGGCAAGGACTCGCCCCAGCGCAACGAGCGCGGGCTGCTGAGTGACCATGTGTGGGTCTTCGTCAATCGTGTGGCGAAGGAGATCGCGAAGTCGCATCCACGAGCGAAGGTGCTGAATTGTGCGTATGGTGTTTACACGCTGCCGCCGCTGAGCATCGACAAGCTGGAACCGAACGTGCAGGTGTGCATCGTCGGTGGTCGGCGCCCGATCAACAAAGGGGGAATCAAGGGCGAAGGCGAATCAGCACCGGACGCGTTGCGTGCTGCGTGGCAGAAGAAGACCGACAATCCGGTGCTGATCTTTGAAAACTATCCCTTCACCAGCCGAGGCTGGTATCTGCCCAGCTTCGCTGCACACGCGATTGGCGACAGCGTCAGCGCGACGAAGGGAGTCTCAGCGGGAGAGGACATCTGGCTCAGCGTGTCACGGGATTTTGCCACTAACGATATCGGCTTCAATCACTTCATGGTCTACTTCACCGCCCGCATGTACTGGGGCGGCAAGGAGGCGGATGTGGACGCGATGCTGCGGGAATACTGCCGCCTGTTCTACGGCCCCGCCGAACAGGAGATGCTCGCCTTCTTCACCTACTGCGAAACGAACTGGATGTTGATGGGCGAGGACAAAGCCAAAGCCGATGAAGCGCTCGCACTTTTTGACAAGGCAAAGGCGAAAGTGGATGCCGCCAGCGTATACGGCCAGCGCATGGCCCTCATCGACGATTACCTCAGAGGCTTGCGGATGAAGACTAAACAGCTGGGACAGAAGCGAGGCTCGGTGCCGAAGGTACGACTCGTCGGAGATGCTTACGATATCGTCGTCGATGGCAAGCTCGACGACGAGTACTGGCAGACGTGTCCAGTCGCTGCCACGGGAAAATTCCGCGAGTTGCAGACCGGTCGCACACCCACGTTCGGAACCTCATTCAAAGCGGGATGGCAGGGGAGCAATCTCTACTTCGCGATCCGCTGTGATGAGCATCCCGGCGAGAAACCGGTCTCCGCCTCGACTCGCGATGACGATCAGGCCATCTGGCACGGTGATGCCGTTGAAATTCAACTCGCCACCGAAACGCATTCGTATTATCAAATCGCCATCAGCTCCGCCGGTCACATCGTCGATCTGGATCGTGGTGCAGGCAAAGGGCAATGGTTCGGTTGGGACTCGAAGGCCGAAGTTGCCACGCATATCGCTGACGATCACTGGACCGTCGAGATTCGCTTTCCTGTCACCGCTGACGAAAACGATCCTTTGAATCAGGTCATCGGTCGGCATCCTACGCAAAGTCTGCCATGGCACATCAATCTTTGCCGCCAGCGTATCCGCGAGGATGGCCAGGAACTCAGCGCGTTGTCCCCCACGGGGACGAATGGCTTCCACGAGCCGATGAAGTTTGCGCATTTTTACGATGGCCGCTCGCATCAGTTCGAGTTCGATCCCGACGTGACCGACTTCGCCATCGGCTTCAGCAAGGCGACAAAGAATCGCAAAGCAGACGGCTTTCTTGCTCTCGCCGAGTTGGAGAAGATTACCGATCTACAAAACTCGGCCGCATTGGAACAAGCCGCGCTGCTCGACAAAGCAAACGCCGAGACCATTATCGAACGCATTCCGGTTGACGTCGTGAAGAAGACCTCGCAGATGCAGCATCTCCTCGCGCAGGGGAAGGCATCGGAAGTGATCGCGCAGTTCGCCGACGAGGATTTGACTCAATGGCCCTTCTGGAAGCGCGGCGACGGTTATCACTTACGCGGGCGCGCCTACTACATCACAAAAGATGGAGCCATGGCCGAAGCGGACCTCACTAAGGCGCTCCCGTGGATCAGCGAACCTCGCAGTCGCGATTCGGTGTTGCTGACGCTCGCCCTCAATCGCGAACGCAACCTCAACGACGACGAGGCAGCCATGGAAGCATTCAACGCGATCGTCCTCGGCAAAGAACGTATCGGCGGGGCAGACGAATTCGGTGCGTTGCAGGGCATCGCGCGAATCCAGACTCGACGCGGCCAATACAACGAAGCAATCAACACACTGAACCGAGCCAACCCCGACAAACTACAGGGTACGTGGCGAGAAAACATCCTCAAATCAATCGAAGCGGTCAAGGAGGCAAAACGCGCGGTCGCGAAATAGGAAGACAACGCGCATCGCTTTGGGAAGGAGAGTCGCCATTGTTTCAGTCGGTCGATTGACGAGGCGTGATTATTGACGGTGACATGCTCGATGGGATCATCAACATGACCACTCCGAGTTGACTGCAAAGGAAATAGAAAAGTAATGAATGTGTTTCGAGTTCTGTCCTTATTGCTCCTTGCCTGCTGCTTCTGCCCATTGGGCTTTGGGGACGAAGTTCCGAGGACCGTCAAAGAACTGTTTGCTGACTTCGATCCCCGGAAAGACCCGCTTGATGTCAAAGTCGTGCGGGAGTGGGAAAAGGACGGCGTCGTTTATCGCTACGTCACCTTCCACATCGGTACGTTCAAGGGAAAACCGGCTCGCATGGCGGCCTTTTACGGGTTCCCCAAGGATGGCAAGAAGTTGCCTGCGTTACTGCAAATTCACGGTGGCGGTCAACGGGCCTCTCTCAAAGAAGTTGAGTTCTACGCCAAGCGAGGCTACGTCTGCCTGTCGATCAACTGGGGCGGTCGGGAAATGGAAGAGGCCAAGGCAGTTGACCCCAACACCGATTGGGGAGCAGTCGATCCCACTCAGCGAAACGTGCCCGGCTACTTCAACCTGAAGCCCGGTGAGAAGTACCTTGATCCTGTTGATTCCCCTCGCAACAACAACTGGTATCTGCTGACGTTGGGAAGCCGACGCGGGCTGACCTTCCTGGAACAGCAACCGGAAGTCAATGCTGATAAACTTGGCGTTTACGGGCATTCGATGGGTGGCAACCTGACGATCTACGTCGCCGGGACAGACAACCGAGTCAAAGTGGCTGCGCCGTCTGTAGGTGGTTCAGGCTTCCGCACTCAGCCGTGGCCCCTTTTGCCCGAGCAAAGAAAGCAAACGCCTAAAGGTGATGTGGACCTGTTCAATGCGACCATCGGTTTTGAGTCGTACGCCCCGCACATCAAAGCCCCGCTGTTGTGGTTGGGAGCCACTAATGACTTTCACGGAATCATGGACGACACTTATCGCACGGGCGAGTTGATCCCGCACCAGAACGTTCGCTATGCCTTCACGCCGCACATGAACCATCGGTTCACACCAGAGTTCGCCGTCACGAGGCCAATCTGGATCGACCAGTACCTCACTGGAAACTTCACATTCCCAGCGACTCCTGCTTCGGAACTCATGCTGGTCACGAATGATCAAGTTCCTGTGCTGCAAGTGACGCCTGATACTTCACTTCCAATTGAGCGAGTCCAACTTTTGTATTCCGTCGATCCCGACCCGCAGGCTCGGTTTTGGAGAACGGCGACGGCAACAAAAACCGGGAACGTCTGGTCTGCCCCATTGCCGATCCTGAGCGTCGATCAACCACTTTTTGCATTTGCCAATGTTCATTACCGATTGGAGAAGCCACAGTCGGTCCCTTTTGCCCAACCGACCGCAGTATTCGCGATCAGTTCCATGTTGCACACAGCCACACCCGATGACCTAAAACGTGCGGAAGTGAAGGCGACGGACAAGGCAGACCTGGTGATTGATGATTTCGCACAAGGCTGGCAGGACTGGTATTCGCTCTCAGCGGACAATCCGCATCACTGGGAATACTCGACACGCAAGCTGAACGACCACAAGTGGCAGGGACTTCCCGGCCAGCAGCTCAATCTCGAAGTGCAGTCGGAGCAACCGAATGAACTGGTGATCGTGCTGACCGAAAACTTTTTCCGGTCGTATCGGGGGAAGGCACAGGAATTCATGGCGGTCGTGAAGCTGAGTGGTGGTGAAAGGCAATCTATTTCGTTGACGCCCGATGACTTCCACACAGCCGCAGGCGAGAACCTGTCGTCATGGAAGCAAGTCGACCTCCTGAGCCTGAGAGCATACCATGAGCAGGACGGCAAACTACTGGGCAGCAAAAGCTGGACTGGACCACAGCCGAAGTTTCACGAACTGCGTTGGGACACAGGACAGCGTTGATACTCAGTCTGGGGAATTAGAAATATGATTCTGCGAACACTTCTGATCTTGCTCTCTGTGGGAGGCGCAACACTGGCTGCCGATGACGATGGTGAGCGAGTCCTATTCCAGTTCGACAACCCCGATGCTGCGAAGGAATGGCAGTCGGTCAACGACGGTGTAATGGGTGGTCGCTCCGATGGCCGATTCAAAATCAACGAAGACAAGACCATGCAGTTCTTCGGCAAGTTGTCGCTGGAGAACAACGGCGGCTTTGCATCTGTCCGCACCCGACCGTCGAAACTTGCACTCAAGAAAGGAGACACACTCGTCGCCCGAGTACGAGGAGACGGGCGGAAGTACAACTTCAATCTGTACGTCCCCCGACCACTCACCGCATTCTCATACCGTGCCGACTTCGAGACCAAGAAAGATGAATGGATCGAGGTTGAAATCCCACTTGATGACTTCGAGGCCACATCGTTTGGTCGAGTCGTTCAGAACCAGCCACTCGATCCCACCGAGGTCAGTGGTCTGGGCATCCTGCTTGGTGATAAGAAAGCAGGTCCGTTCAGGCTGGAAGTCGAATGGATCAAGGTTGGAACACAAAAAGAGGAACGATCCCTGCTCAAAGTCGAATGCGAAGGAACGTACCAGCACCATCTTCAAGGAGTCTGTGCCGACAAGGACGCGATCTACTGGTGCTTCACCACAACCCTCGTGAAAACGGATAGGACGGGCAAGCTGCTGAAGCAAGTGCCGGTTGCCAACCATCACGGCGACCTGTGCCACCATGACGGCAAGCTCTACGTTGCTGTGAACCTCGGCAAGTTCAACGATCCCGCGGGAAACGCTGATTCATGGGTCTATGTCTATGATGCTGAAACCTTGAAGGAACTTGCTCGACAGGAGGTCCAGGAAGTCTTTCATGGTGCAGGTGGGATCGGCTATCGGGATGGACGTTTCTTCATCGTCGGTGGATTGCCGGATGATGTCGATGAGAATTACGTCTACGAGTACGACGGTGAGTTTAAGTTCGTGAAGAAGCACTTCATACAGAGTGGGCACACACATCTGGGAATTCAGACGGCGACCTTCGCTCATGATCGTTGGTGGTTTGGCTGTTACGGCACTCCGAGTGTTCTGCTTGTCACGGATGCTGATTTTCAAATGAAGGGCCGTTACGAGTTCGACTGTTCGCTGGGGATTGATGGATTGTCTGAGGGCCGCTTACTGTCAGCGAGGGGGCGATGCGAGAAGGACAAGGGATGCACGGGTAGCGTGCAAGTGGCCATGCCCGATGAGAGGACCGGCCTGAAACATGTGACCGCAGGACAAGGCGAACTGGAATGACCAACGACAATAACCACATCCGTCTGGGACGACGGGACTTCCTCAGGAACGGAAGCTCGTGCGGTTCGCCTATGCCGTCAACCCGGTGAACTGCAACCTCTATAACCGCGACGGGCTTCCGGCATCACCGTTCTGCTCGCGGCCGGAGTTGCTGACCTGCGATCCGAAGCTGCCCGATTAGGCAAACGATGGCCGGGATTCGTAAGGTATCGCAGCCAATTGCTGCGCTGCCTTGAGGTGGTAGATCGTCAAGAAGGCCAAAGTGTGTCACGGTGACACTGTTCCACCAGACTCTGCCTTTTCGTAGGCGTCATTCAAGCTGAATTAAGTGATGCTCATTCTACGCTTCGCTGAAATGGATTTGTCAACCCAAAGCCAATAAACGGCATTTTGATATGAGTGTCGTGAGATTGAGGTGGCGACCGGGTAAACTATTGGCTTGTGGATTTCCACCCATTTCACTCGCAACCAGAAAGCTCAATCATGCGATATTGCCGTACGATGTCTGCCACCGTTGTCACATTGTTGGCGATGTCGTCTGTTGCGCTGGCCGAGGTAAAAGTGCCGCCCGTGTTCAGCGACTATATGGTGCTTCAACGTGATATTGCTGCGCCGGTATGGGGGACAGCTGAACCTGATGAAGAAGTTGTGGTTTCCATTGCCGGACAGTCACATAAAACCAAGGCCGGTACCGATGGTAAATGGAGCGTAAAGCTGAAGCCGCTAAAGACTGGAGAGCCACGCGTACTCAGCATCAAGGGATCGAACACAATCGAATTCAAGGATGTGCTGGTAGGCGACGTCTGGGTCGGCTCGGGTCAATCGAACATGGCTGGCGGCGTCGGTGGATACGCTAAGAATGATGAAGTGCTTGCCGAACTCGCAGCGGGAACGTATCCGCAGTTGCGGTTCTGTCGAGGCAGAGGAGGCGTTTGGCAGGAGTCCAACCCCAGGACGAACGCTGGCTTTTCAGCAATCTTGTTCGCGTTCGGTCAGCGTTTACAGAAGGACATTGATGTGCCAGTCGGGCTTATCCTTGCCGCAGTGGGCGGAACCCCATCCGGTCGTTGGCTAGCCGACGAGATGCTGGTCAGCAACGAGCAAACCAAGGCATACAAAGCGGCCAACGGCGGTGACCTTTACAAGCAACACATTCTGCCGATCGTGCCGTACGGCATCCGCGGCGTGTTGTGGGATCAGGGAGAGTCGGGCACTGCCATCAAAGACCTCGACCAATTTACGACAATGGGCGCTCTGATCGGTGGCTGGCGTGATGCCTGGGGGCAGGGCGAGTTTCCGTTCCTCTACGTCCAAAAGCCAAGTGGCGGAGGATGTGCCTGGGATAAGTCGAACCCAACGAACCGCATGGCCGAAGATTTCGCGGCGTTGCCTGCGACGCCTCAGCAGGGTAACGCTGGCGATTATCGAGCGCACCATTTTGGGATCATGCAGCATCCGAAAACCGCCATGGTCACGGCCCGCGATCTTGGTTCGGGAATTCACCCGAAAAACAAGTCGGGCTACGGTCATCGGGCGGCACAGGTGGCGTTGGGCTTTGCTTACGGCAAAGAAGTCGAAATTTACGGTCCGATCTACGCTTCGCACAAGGTGGAGGGAGACAAGGTGCGTGTTCAGTTCACCCACGTCGCTGGCGGACTGGCGACCAAGTACGGCGATGGTTTACAAGGATTCGCTGTGGCGGGGAAGGACGGCAAGTATTATTGGGCTCAGGCAGTGATCGACGGTGAAAGCGTGGTTGTTTCCAGCACCGAGGTGCCGCAACCGGTCGCCGTCCAATATGCCTGGGACAAAAACTCCCCCTGGGCCAACCTGTTCAACAAGGAGGGCCTACCGGCAATTATCTTCCGTGCCGGCGAATGACCAACCGACCATTCGTTTCCAGATCGGACAATCATGTTCGATGTACAGGCCAGACGAAGATCATCGTTTAGTAATTCCCCAAGGCATCGCCATGAAACTCATCCGCAACGAATTCGTTCTTACACTCCCTGTTGTTCTGGTTTTGGCGTTGATGACGTTACCCGCCTCAGCCGCTGAAAAACCGGTCAAAGTCTACATCCTCTCCGGTCAGTCCAACATGGTTGGGATCGGCCAGGTAACTGGCGGCGGCAGTCGCTGGGGTACCGAGTTCATCGACCCGGTCCTTTCGGTGTATCCCGACAAATACGACCCAACGGTCGACTACGAAAAGCTAGAGCCGACGATGACGCTCGAACTGGACAGCTTTGGCGGCGTCAAGCCCAAGCCGTACCCTGGTGGCGAGACACAGATTGTGCGCGGGATCATCCAGATGAAGACAACTGGTGTCTATGAGTTTCGACCCGGCTACGGTGGATCGACCGATAACATTATGGAAGTCGATGGCAACGAGGTTTATCGCAAAGAGCCAGGCAAGGATGCTATTCACACACATCTCAAGTTAACCGCAGACAAGAAAGTTCCCTTCAAGATCACCTATCTGAATGCTCAAGCCAACGGGCTGGGCTGGATTGCTCGTGTGGACATTCCCGGAACGCTGGCGACATTGGTGAAGCAGGATGGTAAGTTCCCGTACCTGGTTGATCGGCAAGGCAACTGGGTTGAGCGGGATGATGTTTGTAATAAGGGCGTGGTGACCGCGACAGCCAATAAATGGCTCAGTGTGGGATGCGGAGCGGGTTCCAACAATATCGGTCCCGAACTCGGTCTTGGTCACATTGTCGGCAATTACCATGATGAGCCGGTACTCATCCTCAAAGCGTCACAGGGCAATCGTTCGCTGGGGTGGGATTACCTCCCGCCGGGGAGTGAACCGTTCGAGCACGAGGGATACGTTTACTCAGGCTACAAAGACTCGCCTGCGCGGTGGGAGAAGGGCTCAACACCCAAGCCGATCAACTGGTATGCAGGCAAGCAGTACGATGACTGCTTCAATGCAGCCCACGAGGTACTGAACAATTTCGACAAAGAGTTTCCTCAATGGAAAGGCCGCGGATACGAGATCGCCGGTTTCGTCTGGTGGCAAGGCCACAAAGACGGCGGCGAGCCCTACGCGAGCCGTTATGAGCAGAACCTCGTCCACCTTATCAAGACACTGCGGAAAGAGTTCGAGGCACCAAAGGCTCCATTTGTCATCGCGACGATCGGGTTTGACGGATGGAAAATGTCGGGACCGCACAAGATTGTCGCTGAGGCTCAGCTCGCCGTCAGCGGCGACCAGGGCAAATACCCGGATTTCAAGGGCAACGTGCTGACGGTCGAGACGCGCGACTTCTGGCGTGAGCCGGAAGTGTCGCCGACGAACCAGGGTTTTCACTACAACCAGAACGCCGAAACCTACATGCTCGTTGGTGAGGCGATTGGAAAAGGAATGCTCGAACTGCTCAAGGCTAATAAGTAGTCATCGCCACACATCCGTTCCCAATGATCTTCACCGTTTATTCACTCATCGAAAGAGCTCGCCCTGTGCGAAACACCGCCTTTTTTTGGTTCTGATCGCATCGCTGGTGTCGTCCTCACTCGCCAACAATGTTGCCGGAATCAAGATCAATGACAATGAATCGACAACACCATGATATTCAAAATTGACCGACCTATTTATTGGCTCCTCGTGGCGTTCGTAATCAGCGCGGTACAGACCGCGGCGCTGGCTGAGGAGACCTCACCGATTCGTGTAGCCTGCCTGGGTGACAGCATCACGGCAGGAGCGAGGGTCGATGCAAAGTCCGAATCCTACCCGGCTCGCTTGCAGGAACTCCTGGGCGACAACTTTGAAGTCCGCAACTTCGGCATCGGTGGAGCGACACTGATCAAGACTGGTCGGCCGAACATCTGGAGCAATCTGGATGCCGTCGAAAAGTTCGAGCCACACATCACGATCATTTCCCTGGGGACAAACGATACGGTCGGTGGTAGCCGGAAGAACTGGGAGCAAATCGAACGCTTCGACAACGACTACTCGGAGTTGATTCAGGCGCTGGCGGAATTGCCATCGAAGCCACGAATCGTACTTTGCACGCCAACTGCGATGGTTCTCAACACACCGGGACTGTCGGAAAAACGCGTGGCTGATCTGTCAGAACGGAAACCTCGCCTGCAAGAACTGTGCGATCGCGTTCGTAAGCTGGCCACGAAGCACACTGATCAAGACGTATCACTGCTGGAACTCAATGCTGTTCTTCAGGATCGTCCAGAACTGCTCAGTGAGGGTGACGGTGTGCATCCCAACGCTGAAGGTTATCTGGCAATCGCGAAGGCCGTTGCCGAGCACATTCGACCGCAAAGGAAACAACCGAATATCGTGCTGTTTCTCGTCGATGATATGGGCTGGCAAGACACCTCGGTGCCGTTCCATACGGAAGTCACCGACTTCAACAGGCGCTACCACACGCCGCACATGGAGCAACTTGCCAAGGCTGGCATGAAGTTCACACAGGCGTATGCGT
>CALFSX010000264.1 GCA_937916515.1 uncultured Planctomycetaceae bacterium
CCGCAAAAAAACACGCCGCACCAAAAGTGCCCGCTGTGTGAGACATGTGGGTTAGGGCCGAGGCAACTCAAATCGCTCTTTGGTGCGGCAATAGCTAATGCCCCCCATTCGCCCGACGACATCCAGCAGATCCGGGTCAACAAGATCCCTGGCTCCCAACACAGCATCGTCGATATGCAGGTGCACAACCTTGCCTATCACGATGTTCGCTCCGCCGGGGCCCTCGCCGATATTCAGAATCTGCAAAGTCGTGCATTCAAACTGCACATGAGATGCTGCCACTCTGGGAGATTTCACCTTCAGGCTTTCGAGCGAAGCAATCCCAAACGCTTCAAACTCCGACTCTTCACATGACAGCTCAGCCGCAGTTGAGTTCATCTGTTCCGTTAAGGCGAAGGAGACAATGTTGACAACGAAGTCCCCCGTCTCCTGAATATTCCGCAACGTATCCTTGGGCTTCCCTTCCCGATTGTTTGCCGGACAAAACAGCAGACTCGGCGGTCGAGACCCGACGCCCGTGAAATAACTGAACGGCGCAAGATTGGTGACTCCAGATTTCGAAATCGTCGACACCCACGCAATCGGACGCGGAACAATGCAATTCACCATATGCTGATAGAAAACAGACGGTCGAACTTCAGCAGGATCAAAGTGCATTTTCGATCGTCTCTCTAAGCCGCATCATCAAGCGGTATTAATCGAGGCACCGGTAACCTAAGCCCAACAACTGGGCCGTAAGCTCTTTTTAGCCCGGCAAAATCATACTTCAAATAAGCTCGCAATGTTGCAGGAGCCTTCATTCGCAAGTACTGCTTAACAAATTTCTCCATCAGGCGATCGTAGCTTGCCTGACTTCCCGTGTGCATATAACAACTGCCATCAAAACGGCGAATATCACCGTCAAACGCAGAGCTAATGTGGTACAGCTCATGAAAAACTGTGATCAGCTTTTCCATATACGAAAGGTTTAGAAACCGAGGCAGGTAAAACGTGAGAATGTAATACATCTCGCGACGCTCATGAAACAGCCGCTGAACGGTCCACGTTCGACGACCTCGACGCTCAGTCAGTGCACCGTTTCTGAACCGCAGCGGAGTCAGTTTGGCCTGCATGCCCCACTCAACGGGAGAACGAGTCTGAGCGAACGTCACTACCACTCGAGACATGTCGATGTGATGAAACTCAGGGTGGCGGCGGCAGACATCTTCGCAAAAACGCCGAGTCGCCAGGCAGAAATCGAAGCTTTGATTGCTCAACGAAGTCACTCCGAACGGCCTCAACACTCTCAAACGCAGGCTGCGTCACCGAACGGGTAAACTATTGCGAAACCTCGAACCCCACAACGCCAGTTCAACTACGGCGGATAGCCTCCCCAAAAAACACACGATTCCTAACGCCTCGACTTTCCCCAAAAGCGGCAGTTCCTGCAAAACTTCCGCCACAAGAAGAAACACACGAGCCACTGCCCTGCATTTCCTGCCAACACACGACCAACGCATCCCCGACATGCCCCACACCCAAAACCCGGAAACAAACTTCGACCTGCATACACACAAAAAGCTCAGTCAGCCCAAGATCAACTAGACACCCGAATCCCCAAGTTGCACGTTCGAGGACATCGTTCCCAACTAAAACTCCGCCCCGGTAACGCGGTGCCCCAAAAGCAAAACCCTGCTCTCCTACCGACACACGCAGACCGCAAGTTGAGGAACGAACCAAAACAAAGGCCAACAAAACTCTGCCTTTTGTTGTGCAAGAAGCTGGCTCTCTTTCCCAGCCTCGCTATGAGTCGATGGACTGCGGTGCCAAACAAACTTCACCATTTGTTATTGGCGAAGTTTGTCGCCTTTCGCTCCGCGAACGGCCGCCTGCGACTTCTCTCACGGAGCAAAAGCGATCATGCCTCAAGACAAAAAGCCCTACAAGGCTCCATGTCGAAACGGCAATGCGATCGATGGCAGGACTTGCAGCCAGGTACGACGAAAACCGGGATTTCCATCGCAAGCTTAGTCCCCCGCTTGGCACGCCCAAGCAAATTGCGCACTCATCTTGAAACGCTGCTATGTCGCCTTCGCCAAATACCTACATGCAGTTCTTAGAAGCTTGACGCTCCACTTCTCCGGCACTCGCAAAACTCGTGAAGGATCGAAGCGCTCAAGAAAATCGACTCTCGACCGCGCGGCGAAATGAAACCCGAAAGAGCAACCTGCCTATTGATGTGGACGGCTCTGGCTCGCAGAAACCAGCACCAATAGTTCGCCTTGCGTATTCCGCAGCCAAAACCCTGCAGCGATCCTTTTGTGAATCCTGAGGAAACACAAAATGGTCGGCCTGAACAGAAGATCGATACCCAGTCAACGCAAAGATGCACATCCTCACAGCAAAACACGAACAAAACTTTCCCAACATTCCTGTCGAACGACTGGCCCCAAAACAATCTACAGACCGAAACCAGACAAGCCGCACCCAAAACCGGCGCACAAAAAAAGGCCGCTAAGCTAGCGGCCTTAGATATCTGTACTTTTACACGTCGTCTAAGCTTCAGCTTCAACGACAGGAGCCGATCGCTTCTTCGACTTCACTCGATCGCGTTCTCCAACGAACTCAATCAAAGCCTGTGCCCCAGCATCGCCCAAGCGAACTTTGGCCAATCGGACGATACGAAGATAACCGCCCTGACGTTCCTGAAACCGCTCAGCAATCTCGTCAAACAAAATTGACACAGCTAAGTCGTCTCGCAAAGCTGCGAAAGCCCGTCTACGCAAAGCAACAGCAGGTGAAATCGCCGCTGACCATTTCTGCCAATTGTCTGAACTACGCCAAGCCTTCCAAGCATCCGACCCTTTTTCAGCATCGGTTGCAAACTCAGCCGCAGCAGCTCCATGTGCCGCAGCCCTTTTAGCTAAGGTAACCAGCTTTTCGACAAACGGGCGCAACTCTTTGGCCTTAGGAACCGTCGTAACGATACGACCCGGAACCTTTGCGCGAGTCGCATCACTTTCGTCAACGCGAACGGTTCTAATTAGGCTGCAGGCCATATTACGAAACATCGCTTTACGATGAGACGCGTTTCTGCCAAGTTTTCGCCCACTAACACGATGTCGCATGGCGACAACTCTCTTACAAAATGACTAGAAAACAGAAAGACCGACGCCACACTAGCCAGCAGTTTGCTGGTTCGGCAGACGCATGCCCAAACGCAATTCGATCTCTTCAAGGCGTTCGCGAACTTCATCCAAAGTCGTCTCGCCGAAATTTCGGACCTGAAGCAATTCATCTTCAGAACGAACAACCAGATCTCGGACAGTATTGATACCCACCGACTCAAGACAGTTCGTAGCTCGCACAGAAAGATTCAATTCCGCCAAGCTCTTGTTCAACTTCTCTTCAAGCTCCATATCCACGGGCGAATAGCCAGTAGATTCAGCCATACCACGCAAGCCACCTTCTGGAGCAGACTCCGGACCGGGTTCACGGTAGGTAATGAAGCAATTCAGATGCTTCCGCAAAATCTTGGCGGCCTCAACCAACGCCATAGAAGGCGACACTGTGCCGTTTGTCCAGATTTCCAGATTCAACTTATCATAGTTTGTACGCTGACCAACTCGAGTTTCCTCGATCTGGTGACGAACTCGAATGATCGGTGAAAACGCTGCGTCCAAAGGAATAACGCCAACCTCAGGGTCATTGTGATAATGCTCACTGGCAGGAACATAACCACGACCATTTTCGACCGTCATCTCAACATTAAACGGAACGTCGTCCGTCATGGTCGCAATAACAAGATCTTTGTTAATGACCTCAATCTGATCGTCACAAATAACATCCGCACCTGTCACGACACCTCGAGTATTCTTCTCGATGCGGACAGTCTTCACTGAAGCACTGTAGTTCTTCAGAACCAGCGACTTCAGGTTCAAGCAAATGTCAGTGACGTCTTCAACCAATCCCGGAATCGTAGTGAACTCGTGCTGCACGCCCTGCAACCGAACTTTTGTAATCGCAGCGCCTTCCAAGCTCGACAACAGAATCCGTCGCAAGCTGTTACCAACAGTAGAACCAAACCCACGCTCAAACGGTTCAGCGATAAACTTACCGTAGTGACTGGTAAGCGTATCACGAACTGGAAATACGCGACTTGGAAGCTCTAAACCACGCCATCGAATTCGCATTGCACAATCTCCAAAACACAAAACTACTCTACCGAAACGACTCCAACACCAAACGCATCAAACTCGACGCTTCTTTGGCGGGCGGCAGCCGTTGTGCGGCAGTGGCGTAATGTCTTCGATAGAACGAACAGCAATGCCCGAAGACTGAAGACCCGTGATGGCGCTTTCACGCCCGGAACCCGGCCCCTTCACTTTGATCTCAATTTCTTTAACGCCACACTTAGCAGCTCGTTCAGCAACGGTTTCAGACGCTCGCTGAGCAGCAAACGGAGTGCTTTTCCGACTCCCCTTGAACCCTACAGTGCCGGCAGTAGCCCAACACAGCACGTCGCCGTTTGTGTCAGTCATGGTGACGATCGTATTGTTGAAGGTCGCCTTGATATAGGCGATTCCCTTAGTCACATTACGTCGAATACGCTTCTTTGTCTTTACTTTTGCCACGTCTTAGCTTCTCACAAACAAAAAGGAATCAGGATGAGGACCACAGCACAAATTAGTGCTTCATGTCCTTCACACCCTTCTTACCGGCAACAGTCTTCTTGCGACCTTTTCGCGTACGTGCGTTGGTCTTTGTACGTTGACCACGAACGGGAAGCCCCCGTCGATGGCGAACACCACGATAACACTGAATCTCGCGAAGGCGACCAATATCCTGTTGAATCTTACGACGAAGAGGGCCTTCAACCGTGTAATTCTTATCCAGATGGTTGGTAATACGGCTGACGTCATCCTCTGACAACTCACCCGCACGAACCTGAGGATCGATCCCCAACTCATAACAGATGTTTACCGACAAAACACGTCCAACACCATAAAGATAAGTCAACGCAATATACGTTGGCTTATTATTAGGTACGTCCACACCAAGAATACGAGGCATCTAAACTCACTCCGACAATCGAAATCTTACAAGCGTCAATTAACCTTGACGCTGTTTGTGGCGCGGATTCGCAGAACAGATCACGTAGGTTCGCCCCCTACGGCGCACAGTCTTACAGTGCTCACAGATGCGTTTCACGCTTGAACGAACTTTCATGACAACAATTCCCGTAACTGCAAAAACATCGTTCTACTCGTCAGCGTCAAGTAGCCCAGGATAATTCCGCATCACAAGGTGCGAATCAATCTTCTGAACCAAATCCAATGCAACCGACACAATAATCAACAAACCCGTCCCACCGAAAAAGCTGGCGATCTCATAGTCACCAGTCAATGTCGTCGAAATCACAGTAGGAATCACCGCAATAATCGCAAGAAAGGCAGCTCCAACATAAGTGATACGCATCATCACCTGCTCAAGGTGCGAAGCAGTTCTTCCACCAGGTCGATAGCCGGGAATAAAACTTCCCATATCCTTTAGATTCTCTGCCATGTCCTTCGGATTGAAAGTGATCGCAGTCCAAAAGTAGCAGAAAAAGTAGATCAACACGATATAACTAAGATTGTAAACGAAACCTTGGCCGGGGTTAAACGCCTGCTTCAACGTCGCAAGCACTGAACTTCCACCCCAAATGTTTGCCAGCTGATTGAACACAAAGAATGGCAAAAGCAACAAACTGGAGGCAAAAATAATCGGCATCACACCAGCCTGGTTGACTCGCAGAGGCAACCATTGGCGCTGTCCACCCATAACCTTACGTCCGCGAACGTGTTTTGCACTTTGAATCGGAATCTTCCTCTGGCCCTGAGTGATAAACACCACCCACACAATGACGGCCACAAACAAGAACGCCAGCACCAACAGAATCTCAACACCCTGGCCACCGCCAAGCTGAAGGCCATTCTCAAAAATTCGAGTCAGAAACCCACCAGCTGCAGCCGGCATACGAGCGAGAATACCAGCCATAATCAGCAAGCTGATCCCATTCCCAATACCGTAAGCATCAATCTGCTCACCAATCCACATCAGGAACACCGTTCCGGCAGTCATCACAAATGTACCGACCAGACACCAGCCAAACCCGTCGTAACCAGCGAGAACCATCGATGTACCGGTAATCTGTCCTTGAGCTAATCCTCGAATCAAGAAGAAGCTCTGCAGCAAACAAATTACAACTGTCGCATAACGCGTGTACTCATTCAGCCGACGACGACCAGACTCGCCTTCTTTCTGAAGTGCCTCCAACGGTGGATAAACCGTCCCGAGCAACTGAAAGACGATGGACGCAGTGATATAGGGCATAATACCAAGGCCGAAAATTGAACCATTGGTAATGCTAGATGCCGAAAACATAGAAACGACCTGTAACAGGTCGCCAATTCCACCACTTCCACCCGCTCGACCAAACACCTCTTTCAAGGTCGCGTGATCCATGAACGGCAACGTGATGGAAAAACCCATTCGGTAAATCGCCAACAAGAAGATTGTCAGCAAAATTTTCCGACGAAGCTCCGGCACGCGGAAGACTGTCAATAATTTTGAGAGCATAAGGTCTCTCCGAAACTTCAATCCTGCGAAGTCTCCGCAGTCGACGCCGACTGCAAAAACAAACTAGACTACTCGTTCAAACTTGCCGCTCGCTGCGACAATCTTTTCTTCAGCACTTCTCGAGAACCGATGTGCCTTCACGACAAACTTCTTAGTCAACTCTCCGTCACCAAGAACCTTAACCGCGTCGTGTCGGCTGGGCACTAAACCCTTGCTGACCAGAGTATCCACTGAAATTTCGGCCCCATCATCAAACGCCTTTTCCAACTGACCGACGTTGATAATCACAACGGTGTCAGCGAAAGCGGCATTGTTGAAGCCACGCTTGGCAACACGTCGGAACAAGGGCATCTGACCACCCTCGAAACCGCGACGACGGCTTGATCCAGAGCGGCTATAGAAACCTTTGTGACCGCGACCTGACGTCTTGCCATGTCCAGAACCGGGACCGCGCCCAATTCGCTTACGTGGCTTACGCTTCTGAATACCTTCGTGTACGTCATTCAAAATCATGACAATGAAACTCCCCTCAAACGCTCAACCTGATCACGAGTCTGCAGCTGCGACAGTGCGTCGAAGGTTGCCTTGACGAGATTCAAAGGATTTGTAGAGCCGTAGCTCTTTGAAAGAATATCAGTTACGCCAACCGCCTCCAGCACGTTCCGAACGCATTCACCCGCAATAACACCCGTACCGGGCTTTGCGGGCAGCAACAGAATTCGGGAAGCTCGATATTGCCCCAGCACCTGATGCGGGATTGTCCCGTCAACGATGCAGTAGGGCTTCATTGAACGATTAGACGCTTTGGTGGCCTTCTCGACAGCCAAAGGAACTTCCTTTGCCTTGCCGTAGCCATAACCAGCCCGACCATTTCGTTCGCCAGTAACGACAAGTGCAGCGAAACTAAAACGACGACCGCCCTTTACCACGCAGGCACATCGCCGAATTTGAATTACAGACTCACCTGAGTCTTTTTGGTTGTTTCCAGCAGACACAATCTACCCCTAACAGTGACCGTTGACGGCACACGACGACTATAAATTAAGGCCCTGCTCACGAGCAGCGTCTGCCAAGGCAGCCACACGTCCATGATAACGAAACGAACCGCGGTCAAACACAACAGTCTCAACGCCAGCGGCCTTCGCTCGCTCGCCTATCAACTTGCCGACAGCGGCAGCAGCCTCGACAGTGCTGGCACACTTGCCAGGACCAGCAATAGCTGGCTCTAAAGAGCTCGCTGAAGCCAGTGTCTTACCAGCCACATCGTCAATCACCTGCGCGTAAATATGTCGATTGCTACGAAAGACAGACAATCTCGGACGTCCGTGAGCATCACGACGAACTCGGTTTCTTACTCGGAAACCGCGTCTAACCTTACGCTGCGTTAATAGCTTTTGAATCTTCATTGAATCTAACCAGACAACTGAGCGATGTAATCAACTTACTTGGAGCCAAAAGCCTTACCGGACTTACGTCGAATATGCTCATTCTCATAACGAATACCCTTGCCCTTGTATGGCTCAGGCGGTCGAACCCTTCGGACATTGGCAGCAAACTGACCAGCAGCCTGCTTATCAGGACTACGCACGATAACGCTAGTAGGAGCAGGAACCTCGCAACTAACGCCTGGCGGAACTTCCAGCACGATGGTATTGGCATAACCGACCTGCAAGGACAACTTGTTGCCTGCAAGTGAAGCGTTATAACCAACTCCCACGATCGTTAAACGACGTTCGAAAAGGGTTGTGACACCACTTACCATATTCTGCAACAAGCTACGAGTCAGACCGTGCAACGCACGGTTTTCACGCAAATCGTTGGGACGAACCACCGTAAGAGAACTTCCGCCCTCGTCGAGCTGCACCCGCATACTCGGATGAACCTCGATCGTCAGCTCGCCCTTCGGGCCCTTCACTGTAACACTCTGACCATTCAGGGAGACAGTGACGCCCGCAGGATAGGTTACAGGCTTTTTTCCAATTCGAGACATCGCTCAAGTACCAGTCTTATAGTTATGAGGCAAATTACCAAACCTGACAGAGAAGCTCTCCGCCAACACCCTGCTTGTGTGCCTCACGATTACTCAAAACACCATTTGACGTTGACAGCACTGAAATACCCAAGCCCTGCCGAACTTCTTTCATACCATCCACGCCAACGTAAACTCGACATCCGGGCTTGCTGATTCGCTCGATGTGCTGAATCACATGTTCGCCATTGGGACCGTACTTCAAATTAACACGAAGTACTGGACCAGGCGAACCGGCTTCCTCGATAATTTCGTGGTCCCAAACAAAGCCTTCGCGCTCCAATGCCTGTACGACACGAACTTTCATGTTCGATTTAGGCATATCAACATAAGGGCGCTCAACATGAATTCCATTTCGAATTCTTGTCAGCAAGTCTGCGATCGGATCTGTCATCATAGCGAAAAACTCAACTCAAAAACGTGTGTGCGGCAGCGCCGATTACCAGCTGGCCTTCTTTGCACCCGGCACTAGACCGTCGAGACAAAGATTACGAAAACAGATACGGCACAACTTAAACTTACGGTAAACACTACGCGGCCTGCCACATATCCCGCACCGACGCTCAATGCGCGAGCTGAACTTAGGAGTCCGATTAGCTTTTACAATTTTTGCTTTACTTGCCATTTGAGCTCACAAACCCATGCTTACTGAATTATTTGGGGGCATCCGGATTACTAAACGGCATACCGAACGCTTTCAACAGGGCGCGGCCTGCGTCGTTAGTCTTGGCAGTCGTGACAATTGTTATGTTCATCCCCTGAGGCTGATTAACAGTCTCAGGATCAATCTCAGGGAACACAAGCTGTTCCTGAAGACCACAACTATAATTGCCTCGCCCGTCAAACGACTTTGGGCTGATCCCGCGAAAGTCGCGAACTCGAGGCAAAGCCAAAGTAATCAGCCGGTCAAGAAATTCGTACATCCTCTTGCCGCGAAGAGTCACTCGACAGCCGATCGGCATGCCCTCTCGCAAACGGAAGCCAGAAACCGACTTCTTTGCGCGGCAAATCTCAGCCTTCTGACCGCTCAAAGTTGTCAGGTGCCCCAAAGCAACATCCAACTTCTTACGATCCTGAACAGCCTCACCGACACCCATGCTCACGACGATCTTTTCCAACTTAGGAACAGCATGAACGTTCTTTACGCCCAACTCTTCCTTCAGCTTGGCGACGATCTCGCCATTATATTTTTCAAGCAATCTCGTCATATCACCAATACCTGAGAGTCACCAACAACTAAGCCGCCAAACTAAACAACTTCGCTGGCCAAGCTGACAATTTTCATAAACTTACGATCACGCAACTCGCGAGCTACAGCACCGAAAATACGAGTACCGCGAGGATTGTTATCGTTATCCACAATAACAACCGCGTTACGATCAAAGCGGACATAACTACCATCGTCTCGACGAGACGACTTTTTTGTCCGAACGATCACACCCTTAACCACGGATCCCGTTTTTACGTTACTGCCGGGTATCGCCTTTTGCACGCTGACAACCACGACGTCACCCAATGTTGCATAGCGTTTTTGACTGCCACCCAACACTTTAATGCATCGAACAAGCTTGGCGCCTGAATTATCAGCCACGTCCATTACTGTCTGCATTTGAATCATTACACACCTCGATCCAGCGGACCAATTTTAAGACGAAACCGAAACTACTCAGCACCACCAGCGACAGCCACATCTGAAGTCACGTCAACCTCATGCTGAACAACACGAACCAGATCCCAACGCTTCAGCTTGGAACGAGGAGGGCATTCAACAATCTCAACCAAATCACCTTCAACGGCAACTTGCTCTTCGTCATGGACATGACACACAGTACGAGCCCGAACAATCTTACCGTACTTCTTATGACGGAAGCGACGTTCGATCTCAACCCGCAGTGTCTTCGCGGCCTTCGAGCTGGCTACTTTACCTGTAAGAATCTTCTTCATTGCGCTAAGCAACTCTCATCAAGATCGGACTAAGAATTAGCAGCCGCCAATTCACGTTCACGACGAATGGTCTTAATACGAGCAATCACCTGTCGCAACTTGCGAAGGTTACTCGGAGTATCATTTCTTTCGGTCGCTGACTGAAACCGAACCTGAAACAACGACTTTTGCGTTTCACGCAGTTCGTGCTCCAACTGTTCGTCAGACATCTCCCGAACCTGTTTTGCCTTTGACATCACTCAACCTCAAACCGAATTATTCAAGAACCGGTTGACGACCAACCAAACGAACTCGAACCGGCAGCTTGTGAGCAACGCGGTTAAAGCAGTCTCGGGCACCGGCACGATCAACACCAGACAGCTCAAAAAGTACTGTACCCGGCTTGACAATGGCCACCCAACGATCCGGTTCCCCTTTTCCCTTACCCATTCGAGTTTCCAAAGGGCGGGAGGTTACCGACTTGTGAGGGAAGATTCTAATATAAACCTTACCAATCCCACGAACATATTGCGTTGCGGCAATACGACAAGCTTCAATAGTGTTAGCAGTCACATGCCCAGACTGTAGCGACTGGAGACCCCAACTTCCAAAACAGACAGTGTTGCCACGGTGAGCATCACCTTTTATACGTCTTCTTTGGCTTTTTCGATGCTTGACCCGTTTTGGCATTAGCGCCATCTGCAGTCTCCTCGTCCAAATAATCGCCCAGGTCAATCCAAACTTTGACGCCAATGATCCCCTGAGCGGTCTTGGCCTCCGACAAACCATAGTCAACATGCCGGCGAAGTGTCGAAAGCGGAATCGAACCCCTGCTGGCTTTTTCTTTCCGAGACATCTCAGCACCGCCAAGGCGCCCAGACATCTCGATCTTCACACCGAAAACCCCAGACGACATAACCTCGTCCAACGTTTTCTTGATCGCACGTCGAAAACTACCACGCTTCGTTAACTGCTGCGCGATCTTATCTGCGACAAGCTTGGCATCACGATTTGCGTTGGCAATTTCAACAATCTTCAGATCCATACGTCGACCAGTCAGGACTTCAAGATCGCCCTTCAACCTGTCAACTTCCTGACCTTTTCTCCCGATGATCACGCCCGGTCGAGCCGTAAACAGATGCACAATGACCTGATCGCGAGTACGATCAATCTCAACCCGTGAAATCTCAGCGAACTGATACTTCGTGCTTACGTACTTCCGAATCTTGTAATCTTCGGCGAGAAGGTCACCAAACTCACGCTTCGGTGCATACCACCGGCTTCGCCAGTTTTCCATAACACCGACTCGAAACCCCGTCGGCCTGACCTTCTGACCCATCTCAACAACCCTTCGAAACCAAAATTGAAAGCATGACGAACTAACCGAGTTCAGGTGCCAGAACGCTTACGTGAATATGAGCTGTACGACGACGAATAACAAAAGCCATGCCTCGAGCACGAGGGCGAACTCGCTTAAACATCGGGCCGCCGTCAACACGACACTCAGAAATCTTAAGCCGGTCTGGATTGCGAACGCCGCGGTCTTCCGCGTTGGCGATCGCGCTCTTCAAAACCTTCTCAAGAAACCTGGCACCGCGGTTGGGAACGTAACGAAGTCGTTCAACACCCTCAGCAGCACTGAGACCGCGAATCAAATCAGCAAACGGACGAACCTTCGTTGCCGAAATTCGTGCGTGTCGATGAGTGGCTGTAATGATGCTCATATCTACTTCTTACCCTTAGCACCGTGCCCGCGGAACGTACGCGTAGGCGAAAACTCACCCAATTTATGACCCACCATGTCTTCCGTCACATAAACACTAATGTGCGCGCGACCATTGTGAACCAAAAACGTATGACCAACAAACTCTGGAGAAATGGTGCAAGCTCTTGCCCAAGTCTTCACTGGCTCTTTGCGACCGCCTTCATTCTGCTTTTCGATCTTGCCGAAAAGCTTAACATCGACGTATGGCCCTTTTTTGAGCGAACGACCCATGACTAAATCCCCGTTACCCTAGCAGCTCAAACCTTAACTTCACCATACCGACGTGAACGCCGACGACGTATAATTGCCTTGGATGACGCCTTACCCTTCACTCGAGTACGACCACCCTTAGCCAACTTCCCAGTCGGACTACATGGATGACGACCACCAGAGTTACGCCCTTCACCACCACCCATCGGATGTGCAACAGGGTTCATCACGGTACCGCGAACATGAGGCCTTCGCCCCAACCATCTCATTCTACCAGCCTTACCGTAAACAATCGAGCTGTGCTCGCCGTTCCCGATAATACCAATCGTTGCCCGACAGGAACTCGGAAGCCGTCGAACTTCACCGCTTGGCAAAGTCACCTGAGCCCAACGCCCTTCACGAGCATTCAGAACAGCACGAACACCGGCACTGCGAACAAGCTGACCACCACGACCAGGTTGCATTTCAACGTTATGAATGTCTGTACCGGGCGGAATCGCGCTCAAAGGCATACAATTCCCCAGATTTGGCTCCACACTCTCACCGCTGACAACCTTCGCCCCAGCGGCAAGACCTTCAGGAGCCAAAATATATCTTTTCTCGCCGTCCGCATACTCAACCAGCGCAATTCGACAAGTGCGGTTTGGATCGTACTCAATATGAGTAACCGTCCCAACAACATCGTCCTTCGAACGCTTAAAGTCGATGATGCGATACAATCGCTTGTGACCACCACCACGATGCCGAGAGGTAATCTTCCCCTGATTATTGCGACCGCCAGTCTTCTTGGCGCGCTTCGTCAGAGCCTTTTCAGGTCGCTTCTTGCGATCAGTAATCTCAGCAAAGTCCGACACGGATGCACCGCGCCGACCTGGAGTCACTGGCTTGTAAAATCGAATTCCCATCACTACACCCCGAAACCGCTAGCGAACACAAACAAAGACCTAGAAGAACGAAATCCGATCTTCGTCGTGCAATTTCACAACAGCCTTCTTCCAACCCTTAGAATGCCCCATTGTAGCACCCTGCCGGCGAGGCTTGCCTTTTCGGCTCTGAGTCCGAACAGCAGCAACACGCACACCCCATAGCTCCTCAACCGCAACTTTCACGTCACTTTTGGTCGCCAACGGATGAATCTCGAACGCATAGGCATTCAGGCGCTCAGAAGCGTGAACACCCTTCTCAGTTACTAATGGCCGCCGGATCACCATATGTGACTCCAACTGCACGCCGGTCTTCGTTTCTGACATTTCCAAACTCACCTTAAACTGACGCCGCAACGTCGCGACCAAGAATCGCGTTCATCGCCGGAACTGTCACAATGAAGTTTCGATTACGCAACAAGGCGTATGCATTCAAATCGGAAGCAGGCAAAACCTGCACGCCTTCAATATTTCGAGCTGAACGATAAACGTTCTGATCAACACCATTCGTGGCAATCAATACCGAAGCACCCTTAACACCCAAGCCGCCCAAAGCTGTCACTACAGTCTTCGTCTTTGGTGCATCAATACCCCAGGCAGATAGAACAACAGCCTGACCGTCCTGAAACTTGCTCAAAAGAGCCATCCGAGTGGCCTGACGAACAGCCTTCTTCGGCATCCGGTAGCTGTAGTCACGATTCTTCTTACCGAAAGCATGACCACCACCGCGACGAACAGGCGTACGAGCATTACCCGCACGTGCACGACCAGTCCCCTTTTGGCGAAACAGCTTCCGAGTGCTACCCCGAACCATCCCGCGAGACTTAGTCTGCACAGTACCCTGACGACGATTTGACTCATACATCACGACCGCATCGTGCAGGAGCTGCTTATTCACAGCAGAGGACAACTCCGCCGGATCAAACTCAAACACGCCGGACTCTGTACCATCAACATTACGAATCGGAACACTAATCATTACTTCACCCACTACCGATTCTTGGCCGAATGACGTAAAACAAGATAACCACCATTCGGACCCGGAACGGCACCCTCGACGAGCAACGTATTATTTTCCGCATCCGCGCGAACAATCTTCAGATTACGAACCGTAACCCGAACACCACCGTAGCGACCAGCCATTCTCGTCCCACGCATAACACGCGAAGGATCCGCACTCTGACCAATAGAACCACCGTGACGATGAACTCGATGCACACCGTGAGTCGCACGCATACCACTGAAGTTATGACGTTTCATAACACCAGCAAAACCGCGACCCTTCGATGTACCAATAACATCAATGAACTTCCAATCAGCAACCGCATCCGCAGCCAACGACTGACCGACTTCCAATCCGTGACCGGCATCACTGCACCGAAACTCACGAACAAAAGCCTTAGGCTCACAACCAGCCCGCGGAAGTGCCTCAACACCTGCAGCCTGACGCTCTTTCTGACGACGCCCTGACAAGCCAGCAACATGCCCACGCTGTGCCCGAGAAGCCAACCGTCGCGGTCGATCCCCAAAACCCAACTGAACAGCATCGTAGCCATCGCGATCCACCGTCCGAACCTGCGTAACAACGCATGGCCCAGCATGAATCACAGTCACAGGAACAATGACGCCGTCGTCATTATAAACCTGCGTCATACCAATTTTTTTACCGAGTAGGCCAACAGGCATAGCACAGCACCCGTGCGCTTAAATACAAAAGGAACACCAACCACACGCGTGGAGGGACTAGCAAACAACAGCACCACAGCCAAATCAGGCGGTTGCAGTTGCCTTAATTTTAATATCAACCCCAGCAGGCAACGACAACTTATTCAAAGCATCAATTGTCTTACCAGTCGGCTGACAAATATCAATCAATCGCTTATGCGTCCGAATCTCGAACTGCTCACGCGACTTCTTGTCAATGTGCGGGCTCCGAAGAACCGTGTAACGCTCAATTCGCGTAGGCAACGGAATCGGCCCATGCACAACCGCTCCGGTGCGTTTTGCCGTATCAACAATGTCCGCAGCAGACTGATCCAATACGGAATGGTCATAAGCTTCCATCCGAATTCGGATACTTTCTTCGCCAGCAGCCACTGCAAATCGCCTTCACCAAAGAGGTTACGTAAAATTTAGCTCTACCCCCAAACGGGGAATCGCGTATGTTAGGGACGGAGGAACATTCTGTCAACGATCCGACAGCTAGTTTCGTCACTGTTTCCGAAATTATCGACCACAACTTTTATTTTGTTGAGTCGGGCGGACATTCTGCATAACGGCAAGGCTCCATTGAATAGGATGCCCTGCCCTGAGAAATGCTTCTTATCTGCGTAGAGTACCCAAACATTTCAGTTAAAGGCACTTCCGCCTTTAACACACAAAGGTCTCCTCGCCTATCGGAATCCACGATCAGTGCCCTGCGTGCATTCAGGTCAGACTGGACATTTCCCAGAAATTCTTCTGGCGTGACGACTTCTAACGCCATCACTGGTTCCATCACGACCATCGATCCTTCGTTTAGCAGCTTCCCGAACGCTTGTGCTACTGCGGATCTTATCGCCGTTTCCGTAGACTCCAACTCTCGGAAGTCAATTTTTGTCACAGTAAGTCGAAGATCCATCAACGGGTACCCAAACTTCCCACCACCATTGGCCTCATCCCTGAGCGATTCCATCATTACTTTTACTAAACCCTCAGGCATCAGCCCGGGTTTCAGCTTGTAACCAACCTCAACAGGGGCCTCCCCACTTGAATCCTCTTCCGCGAGAATCTGCAATCCAAAAGCCAGGGTGGCGGCCGGGGTGGTAATACTAAATTGCGTGTCAATTGTTTTACTGGACTTCAACTTTTCGCGAAAACTCACTCTTGGCTTGTGAACTTTCACCTTCATATTGAAGTCACGCTCCATGCGATGCCGCACAACCTCAAGATGAAGTTCACCCATCCCACTAACGATAGTCTGACCTGTTTCCGCGTCTGTATTCGCGGTAAACGTGGGATCCTGCCGCTGCAATTTGTCCAGAACCTCGACCAACTTCTTTCGATCAGCGCTGGAATCCGGCTCAATTGCCACGGAGATTACCGTTTCAGGAAAACGAATCTTCTCCAGAACAATCGTCTTCTGAGGATCACACAACGTATCCCCCGTCGCGGTGTCCTTTGGGCCAACAATTCCGCAGATATCGCCTGCAAAAACCTCATCCACCTTCTCGCGGGAATCAGATTGAATGTGCCAAAGCTGAGTCACCAGTTCTTTCTTGCGAGTCCTCGGGTTGAGCAGGCGCGAATTCCCCTTCAACACACCGGAATAGACTCGAGCAAAATACAAGTCACCGTGATTGTCTGATTGAATCTTGAACACCAACACACAAACCGGCTCATCCACAGACGGACGCCGCGTGACGGCCGCCCCATCAGCCTTAGGGGAAGGGTCAATACCAACAACAGCAGGCCGATCAATTGGGCTCGGCAGAAGCTCAACAATCGCATCCAGCAGCGGCTGAACCCCAATATAATCCAGCGATGAACCGCATAATACAGGCTGAAACAGCCCGTTTATCGTGCCATGCCGAAGAGCTCGATGCACAGCTTCCAGAGAAACCTCCCGCTCCTCCATCATCGCTTCCATCAACTCTTCATCAACGTCAGAAAGCGAGTCGAGCAACTCAGACCGCATTAACTCTGCGTCATCTGCGTATTCCGTAGGAATATCGTCCGTACGAAACTCGGCCCCACGCGATTCAGAATCCCAATACAACGCCTTCATGGAGATGAGATCAATAATGCCCTTGAACCCATCCTCATTCGTTGCCGGCCCTTCACCAATTGGAAGCTGAAGAACCAGCGGCTTTGCTCGCAATCGAGAACGCATGGCTTCCACGACACGCTCGAAACTTGCGCCAATGCGGTCCATCTTATTAATGAAGCACACCCGAGGAACGTTATAGCGATCAGCCTGTCGCCAAACAGTTTCACTCTGTGCTTCAACGCCCTCAACCGCGCTGAAAATCACAGTGGCGCCATCCAGCACTCGCAGACTTCGCTCAACTTCTGCAGTAAAGTCAACGTGCCCAGGAGTATCGATAATGTTGATCGTGCGATCTTTCCACTCACAGGTCACAGCAGCAGAATAAATCGTAATCCCTCGCTGGGACTCTTCCGGATCAAAGTCGGTTTGAGTCGTCCCGTCATCAACATTCCCCATACGGTACGAAGCCCCCGTGTAATAGAGAATCCGCTCCGTGGTGGTTGTCTTTCCGGCATCAATATGAGCAATGATGCCAATGTTTCGAATTCCGTCAATCGCGCGAACCATGATACTCCTGCTCCCATTACCGAGGCAGCTTGCAAACAACCGCCGGGCGACGCACTAACGGAAGCTTCCCAAAACATGGCAAGCTCCAGACAAAAAAAAAGCCAAACAGGCGGAACCTGTTTGGCAAAATCAACTCAGGCCCACCATCAATCATGGCGAACCGAAAACCAACTACCACGCGAAGTGAGAGAAGGCCTTATTTGCGTCAGCCATGCGATGAACGTTTTCACGCTTGGTCATGGCAATTCCTTCACGGCGATAAGCCGCCAGAAGTTCATCCGCCAAAGATCGATCCACTGGTCGCCCCTTACGGCCACGAACTGCCTCCAGAATCCAACGAATCGACAACGCCTGCTGACGACGCGAACTAACGGGAGTTGGCACCTGATAAGTAGCACCACCGACTCGTTTAGAGCGAACTTCAATCGCTGGTTTCACGTTATCAACAGCATGAACGAAGACATCCAATGGATTCTCGTTAGGCAGTTGCTTCTGAATGATGTCAAGAGCATCGTACACCGCACGTGTAGCAACGCTCTTCTTGCCATCGTACATGAGGCAGTTGACGAACTTCGAAATCAGCTTCGAGTTGTACCGTGTGTCCGGCTTAAGCTGAATAGGACTGGCTGTGAATTTCTTGACCATTATTTCGCTAACAATTCAACGTTGTGCTAATGAAGTGAGGACCAATGAATGGCTTATTTAGGACGCTTAGAGCCGTAACGACTTCGAGCCTGACGTCTATCGCTCACACCAAGTGTATCGAGTACGCCGCGAATAACCTTGTAACGCACACCTGGAAGGTCGCGAACACGTCCACCACGTACAAGAACAATCGAGTGTTCCTGTAGGTTGTGGCCTTCACCAGGAATATAGGCCGTGCATTCCTTACCGTTCGACAAACGAACACGAGCAACTTTTCGAAGAGCCGAGTTCGGCTTCTTCGGGGTCACTGTCTTCACCTGAAGGCAAACGCCGCGTTTTTGCGGACAACCTTCCAGAAGTGGAGTCTTTGTCTTGGTTTTTTGCTGCTTGCGCGGCTTACGAACAAGTTGATTTATTGTCGGCATTTCGGTCAATTCCGGGCGACTCTGTCAAGGACAGCTGTTTTAAAAACGAATCGGGCACTCTACCGGTGCAGTGATTGATCGTCAACCTTGCATTAACGCAATCAATCTAATTCCAGTGTTCCTGTACCAAAACCGGCGTAAATTGATCATTACGCCAAATTCAGGAAATAGGAACCCGGCAGACAACAAGCCTGCCGGCTACCTTAATTAATTATCACTAAATACTAATCGTCAGGCGTCAAATCGGCCAAAGATGGAGCACGAGGACGATCATCATCGTCATCTGTGCGTCGAGCCATCAGTTCAGTATCTGAAAGCATATCGTCGCGAGCTGCCAAAATGCGGGCTTTGGCTTCTTCCTGCTCGCGAATTGCATTGTCGTGAATTCGAACGTGAGCTTCCTGATGCAAATGGAAACCAGTTCCGGCTGGAATCAAGTGCCCCAGAATCACGTTTTCCTTCAATCCCACAAGATTGTCGACTCGACCACCCAAAGCCGCCTCGGTCAGAACCTTTGTGGTTTCCTGGAAACTTGCCGCCGAAATGAAGCTGTCGCTCTGCACGGAAGCTTTTGTAATTCCCAGCAACTGCGGAGTCGCCTTGGCTGGTCGAGGCTTCGTGAACTTCGCAGGATTTGACACCTCGGCGTTCACTTCTTCGACTTCTGCCAAAGGCACGGTATCGTCGATTTCGTATTCCGTATCCCCTGGATCAGTGATGCGACACTTCGACTGCAACTCAAGATTAATTCGCTGCAGTTCAAACTTGTCGATCAACACGCCTGGCAGCAAATCGGTGTCGCCGACGCTGGTGATCTTCAGTTTTCGCAACATCTGAGCAATAACGATCTCGATGTGCTTATCGTCAATTTCCACTCGCTGAGCACGATAGACGTTCTGAATTTCATGCAGCAGATACTGCTGAACTTCTTCGGGACCGCTAACTCGCAAAATGTCTTCAGGAACCAACGGACCTCGAACAAGAGCATCACCGGCCACCACAATATCGCCCGTATGAACAAGCAACTGCTTGCCGTGAGGGATAATGTGTTCAACTTCAGTGCCGTCCTTGCCACGAATCATAACAATTCGCTTACCACGTTTCTTGTCTGGCATCAGCTCAACTTCGCCGTCGATCTCAGCCACAACAGCCGGATCCTTCGGGCTTCGAGCTTCGAACAGTTCAGTAACTCGTGGCAGACCCCCAGTAATGTCCTGAGTACCAGCGGAATCTCGCGGCGTACGAGCAACAGCAGCACCTGATGACACCTGATCACCGTCGCGAACAAGCAGCGTTGCACCTTCCGGAAGATAATAGAAGTCCAGAATCGCACCGGCACCATCTTCGACGATCACCTGCGGATGAAGACCACCTCGGTGTTCCATAATCGTTCGCTGAATATTTCCGGACGCTTCTTTTTCTGACCGAATCGTCTGACCTTCAACGCAATCGTCCAGGCGAACCTTACCACCAACCTGAGCAATAATTGGAATCGCGTGAGGGTCCCAACTGCACAAAGTCTGTTCTGGCAGAACTTCCTGATCCTCGTTGACTTCAAGAATAGCACCGTTAGGAATGGTCTGTTTCTCAACTTCGCGGCCCTTGCTGTCCACGATGCTGATTTCCCCGTTGCGTCCCAGCACAACAGGCTTACCTTCCGCATTGATTACGCTACGGATGCGAGTAAACCGAATTCGACCGCCACGCTTTGCAGTCAATTCACTTTGCTCAGTACCCATTTGGGCCACCCCACCAATGTGGAATGTACGCATGGTCAGCTGAGTACCGGGCTCTCCGATACTCTGAGCAGCAATAATACCAGCCGCAAGGCCCTGCTCTACCAGGTCACCAGTTGAAAGGTCCATCCCATAGCACAACTGGCAAAGGCCCAGAGGAGTGTCACAGGTCATTGGACTTCGAACCTGAATTCGTTCCAGGCCCATTGCCTCAATCTTACGAGCCTTCTCAATTGTAATCAGCTCGTCTTCACGAACGATAACTTCATCGGTAATCGGATTCACGATGTTCGTTCGGCTGACGCGACCACGAATTGATGTCGCCAGACCAACTTCAACTTTCTCGCCACGGTAAACAACACCGCGAGTCAACCCCTTGGTTGTACCGCAGTTGTGCGTTGTAATAACCATATTCTGACAGATGTCTGCCAGCTTTCTAGTCAAGTAACCGCTGTCCGCCGTTTTCAGCGCGGTATCAGCCAGTCCCTTACGAGCACCGTGAGTTGAACTGAAGAACTCCAGAACCGAAAGACCTTCGCGGAAGTTCGACTTAATCGGAGTTTCAATAATTTCACCGCTCGGCTTGGCCATCAGACCACGCATACCGGCCAGCTGCTGCATCTGCCCGACGCCCCCTCGAGCACCAGAGTTCGCCATCAGGTAAACCGGATTCACGTAGCGACCTTCGTCACGAACGTCATGCTTCAACTGATCCATCATGCTCTTCGTAATTTCTTCGCGAGCATGCGTCCAGATGTCAAGCACCTTGTTGTAACGTTCCTTTTCAGTGATCAGCCCCTTCTGGAAGTTCTTCATCAACTTCAGAACGCTCTTTTCACCTTCGGCAATTACTTCTTCTTTGTTCGGAGCTGTCTTAAGGTCGCTGGCACCGAATGAAAGTCCGCTGGCGGTTGAAGCTTCGAATCCACACTTCTTCATGCGATCAAGCAGTTCAATCGTTTCGCGACGACCAAGTTCCTGATAACAATCCGAAATAACGATAGCAAGGTCTTTGCTTCTCATCGTTATGTTGTAGTAAGCCATGGCCTTTGGCAGGATGTCATTAAACATGACTCGACCTGGCGATGTTTCGATCAGTCCGCCCATGCGGTAAGTCTTTTCGCCGTCGCCCTTCATTCGCTTGCCCTTGGGCATTCGAACTTTCACCGTTGCATGGCCGGACACTTTGCCCTGCTGAAACGCCATAAACAGCTCTTCGGAAGATGCAAAGATCATCCCTTCCCCGCGATGTCCCTCTCGGATCATCGTCAGGTAATAGCAACCCATCACGATGTCCTGAGACGCCGTGATAATTGGATCACCGTTCGCCGGGCTAAAGATGTTATGGGTAGACATCATCAGCGTTGTAGCTTCAACCTGTGCTTCAATTGAAAGCGGCAGGTGAACGGCCATCTGGTCGCCGTCGAAGTCTGCGTTGAAACCTTTACACGCCAGAGGGTGCAAACGAATCGCGTTACCTTCCACCAGTACAGGCTCGAATGCCTGAATACCGATTCGGTGCAAAGTTGGAGCTCGGTTAAGCAGAACTGCATGGTTGCGAATGACTTCGTCGAGAATATCCCAAACGTCTTCATCGCGACGTTCAAGCATACGCTTCGCGCTTTTGATGGTGTCGGCGTGGCCGAGTTCCTTCAAGCGACGAATCACGAATGGCTGGAACAATTCCAACGCAATCTTCTTAGGAAGACCACACTGGTGCAGGCGAAGTTCCGGACCAACGACAATCACGCTACGAGCCGAGTAGTCAACTCGCTTACCCAGCAGGTTTTCACGGAATCGCCCCTGCTTGCCTTTGATCATGTCAGTCAAAGACTTCAGCGGTCGATTAGATGAACCCAAAACAGGTCGCTTACAGCGATTGTTGTCGAACAACGCATCAACCGACTGCTGCAGCATTCGCTTTTCGTTGCGAACAATCACTTCAGGAGCGTTCAAGTCAACCAGCTTCTTAAGCCGGTTGTTTCGGTTGATAATTCGGCGATAAAGGTCGTTCAGGTCGCTTGTCGCGAAGTTGCCGGAATCCAGCAGAACCAACGGACGCAGGTCCGGCGGAATTACGGGAATAACATCCAACACCATCCATTCAGGACGGTTATCACTGTCTCGCAGTGCTTCAACAATTTTCAGACGCTTGATTAGATCTTTTGTCGTTGATTGGCTTTTAGTTGTTGCCAACTTCGCGCGCAACTCTTCTGAGGATTCAACCAGCTTCATCTGCAGCAGAAGCTTTTTAATAGCTTCTGCCCCCATTCCAATCTGGAACGCGTCTTCACCATAGTCACGACGAGCCTGACGAGCCTCATCTTCAGTCAGCATCTGACAGTGAGTCAACGGAGTATCGCCGGGGTCGATAACAACGTAGTCCTGGAAGTAAACGACCTTCTCCAGCGAAGTCGTCTTCATATTCAGCAACGCACCAAGTCGGCTTGGCATCGACTTGAAGAACCAAATATGCACAACAGGAGCTGCAAGTTCAATATGCCCCATTCGCTTGCGACGAACTCGGCTATGAGTGACCTTCACGCCGCAGCGATCGCAGATCATCCCCTTGTATTTCATGCCGCGGTACTTACCGCAGGCACATTCCCAGTCCTTTTCAGGACCGAAAATACGTTCACAGAACAAGCCATCGCGCTCAGGACGGTAGGTTCGGTAGTTGATGGTTTCGGGTTTTTTGACTTCGCCGAAAGACCAGCTACGAATGTCATGCGGACTCGCAAGACCGATCTTAACTGACGCGTAATCATTGACTCGATCGAAAGTGGTTTCACTTACGCTCACGTCGTGACTCCTCAACACCTAATGTTAAAAACAACGTGCCAACCCAATTGGTCGACCACGAAAAGAATACTCTAATAACACCCAACACTTATGATCCGCCCGGCGAGCAAATTCACTCCCCAGGCATCCTCACCCGGCAAACCTAGTGATTTGCCTTCTCAAGCTGAAGATTGAGGCACAGACCTCGAATCTCGTTGTTGAGTACGTCGAAACTGGCTGGTGTGCCGGCTTCAAGAGTATTCTCACCCTTGACCATTGATTCGTAGATCTTGGTTCGACCTTCCACGTCGTCACTTTTCACCGTCAGCAATTCCTGAAGAATGTAAGCTGCTCCGTACGCTTCCAGAGCCCAGACTTCCATTTCCCCAAATCGCTGACCACCAAACCGAGCCTTACCACCAAGTGGCTGCTGAGTAATCAGCGAGTAAGGTCCGGTCGCACGAGCATGAACCTTATCATCAACAAGGTGATGCAGTTTCAGCATATAAATATTGCCAACGGTAGTCTTCTGTTCCAAAGCCTCACCCGTTCGCCCGTCGTGAAGAACGGCCTTGCCTTCTTCCGGCAAACCAGCTTCTCGCAACGCTTCGCGAACCTCTTCTTCGGTGGCTCCGTCGAACACAGGACAAATGGCTCGATAACCCAAAGTTCCTGCAGCCCAGCCCAGATGTGTTTCAAGAATCTGACCCACATTCATACGACTCGGAACACCCAGCGGATTCAAAATAATGTCAACCGGAGTTCCATCGGCAAGGTAAGGCATATCTTCAATAGGTAGCACCTTCGAAATTACCCCTTTGTTCCCGTGCCGACCAGCCATCTTGTCGCCCACAGAAATGTGTCGCTTTGAAGCAACGTAAACCTTCACCATCTGCAACACACCGCTCGGCAATTCGTCGCCGCGTTTCATGCTGTTCAGGCGATGATCTTCCTCGTCGATGACCATCTCAACCGCTGGCCATTCTTCCTTCAACAGCTTGCGAGCGGCAGTCTTCTTCTGAGCACTTCGAATATCCAGACCTTCGAAATACGAAAGGAACCCGCGAGCGAACTCAGCAACGGCCTTGCGGTCTTCAATCGCACCCATGTCGCGGCCATCAGGATCAGTCAACGGCTGCCCCAATTCAACCTTCATCGACTTCGCAAATACCCGGAACACTTCGGTGATTCGTTCATCACCTTCCTGCTCCATCTTCTTCAGGTCGTCCTCGAACTTCTTACGCTCAAGATCCGAAAGGCTCATGCGACGAGAAAACTTCTCTGTGTTGATGACAATACCACCGACACCGCTTGGAACTTCCAGCGACTCGTTCTTCACATCTTCGCCGGCACGCCCGAAAATCGCGTGAAGCAGTTTTTCTTCCGGAGTCAGCTCCGACTTCGCCTTCGGCGAAACCTTACCAACCAGAATATCTCCAGGATGAACGCGAGTTCCGATCTTGACGATTCCGTCTTCGTCCAGATGGTGCAAAGCCTTCTCGCTGACATTCGGGATGTCTCGAGTGAACTCTTCCCGGCCAAGCTTCGTTTCGCGAATTTCAACGTCGAACTCATCCAGGTGAATCGATGTGTAAACGTCTTCCTTCACGAGACGCTCGGACAGAATAATCGCGTCTTCGAAGTTGTAACCGCCCCATGACATAAACGCGACCAGCACGTTTCGACCAAGTGCCAATGAGCCGCCCTTAGTCGCCGCACTATCGCACAACAACTGACCAGCCTTCACCTTGTCACCAACGGCAACCAACGGCTTCTGGTTCAGACAGGTACGCTCATTCAAACGCACATATTTACGCAAAGGATAACGACGCCCGTCGATTTCAATCACGGTCGCATCAACGTAAGTAACAGTCCCAGCCTTCTCAGCTCGCTGCAACATTCCTGAATGCTGAGCAACAAAGTCTTCCATTCCCGTTCCAACCACTGGTCGCTCAGTGATCAACAGCGGAACAGCCTGTCGCTGCATGTTCGAACCCATCAAAGCTCGGTTCGCGTCGTCGTGTTCCAAAAACGGAATCAAGCCCGCAGACACTCCAACCATCTGACATGGAGCAACGTCTGTGTACTGAACCTTTTCCTTCGGAATCCAAACCACGTCGCTCTTGTATCGAGCAAGAACCAGGTCTTCCTGCAACCTGCCATCGTGAATCAAAGTATCCGCTGGGGCGACGTGAGCAAATGACTCCTCGTCCGCTCGAAGCCAAACGACTTCGTCCGTCACCATCCCCTCTTCAACTTTTCGGTACGGAGTAATCAGGAAGCCGTAGTCATCAACCTTTGAGAAAATCCCCAGGCTGGAAATCAAACCAATGTTTGTACCTTCAGGAGTCTCAATCGGGCAAATTCGACCGTAATGTGAAATGTGAACGTCACGAACTTCGAAGCCCGCTCGCTTGCGGTTCAAACCACCAGGCCCAAGAGCACTCAAACGTCGCTCGTGAGTCAACATGGAGAGCGGATTCGTCTGGTCCACAACCTGTGACAATTCACTTCGACCGTAGAAGAAATCGATAGCTGCCGAAACACTCTTCGGATTGATAAGAGTTCGAGGCGTCATGCCGTCGACCTCTTTCAGGCTCATACGTTCTTGAACAGTTCGACGAAGCTTCAAAAATCCCTTGCGAATTTCGTCCGCACCAAGTTCATCAATGGTACGCAGACGTCGATTCCCGAGGTTATCGATATCGTCGATGTAAGCGGATTCGTCATTCATGCGAAGTCGCATCAGGTAACGAATAGCATTGATAAAGTCCTCTGGACGCAGAGTCATCTCATCGTCCGGAACTTCCTGATTGAACTTGCGATTGATGCGAAAACGGCCGACTCGCCCCAGGCGATATCGATTCAGATCGAAGAATTTCTCATTGAACAAATCCGATGCTTTATCAAGGTTCGGCGGATTGCCCGGACGCAGCCGCTGATAAATTCGCAACAAAGCTTCTTCGTGAGTTGAAGTGCTGTCTTCCGCAAGTGTCTTCAGAATCAACACGTCTTCAAGATCGTCGATCAACTCAACAGACTTCAATCCAGACGAAAGCAGATCCTCAACCATCAACTCACTAAGCTGACCACCCGCATCACAAATGATCTCCCCACATCGATCATGACCGACCGGGAAAATGATATCTTCGATAGCGTACTCACCGACCAAAGTCGAAGCTTCAGACTTGGCAGAAAGCTTAACTTCTTTGCTTTTGTGATACAGACGAATCAATGCCGAATCAGAACTGTACTCCGGGTTCATCGCACGAAGTAAGGTCATCGCCGAAAACTTACCGCTCTGGTCGATTCGAACAGACACGGAGTCCTTCTTCGTAACAATTAATTCAATCCAACTGCCGCGCTCCGGAATAATTCGGCAAGACTCCGTCTTTCGATCGCTACTGGCTGTCTCTTCAGCCATCACGAAGTCAACACCAGGAGATCGGTGCAACTGACTCACAACAACACGCTCGGCACCGTTGACGATAAACTCACCGCCACCGATCATGATCGGAATGTCACCCAGATAAACCTCTTCCTCAACCGGCTGCTCTTTAATCAGACGCAACCAAACACGAAAAGGCATCCCATAGGTCAACCGAAGCTGCCGACACTCACTCGGCGTGTAGCGTGGCTTACCAAGCTCGTAACGAACATACTCCAAACGGAACTGACCGTCATAGCTCTCGATTGGAAAGATCTCGCGAAGAATTCCTTCCAAACCTTGCTCAAGCCGATCGCGAGAAGAACGATCCAACTGTAAAAACCGCGCGTAAGACTCAGTCTGAATCCGAGTCAAATCGGTAATTTCGTAGCTTGCCTGGATTTTCCCAAAGTTTCGAACAGCGTCCTGGTCGATGGTACGAACAGATGGAACTGGCATTTGAAAACTTGCCTTCTACTTAATCTACAATCCGAAACGTCAAAAACCAACTGAGAACACCCAAACGAAGCGCGCGACAAAAGACACTTGCCTGTATCAGACAACTGCCTTTCGCATTACACAAGTTGGATGGCATTCAGTCTTAATAATTCAACCAGCCGTCGTCCAGCAGTACCACCGAGACACAGCGCCGCTAACACCACGCAAAGTGCACAACAGCATAACAAGCGCCTGTGCGACGCAAAGCCAATTAACAAGAGTAGCTGACGCAGTTAAACCGCGTCAGCACACTTGGAAAATTCAGCTTCTACACAGACCAACCAAGACCAACTACTTGATCTCGACAGAACCGCCAGCGCCTTCGATTTCGGCCTTCAGCTTATCAGCATCTTCTTTAGAAATGCCTTCTTTGATAGCCTTTGGAGCGCCTTCAACCAGATCCTTAGCTTCTTTCAAGCCAAGACCAGTCGCAGCGCGAACAACCTTAATGACTGGAATCTTGTTACCGCCGTCACCGGTCAGAATAACGTCGAACTCAGTCTTCGCTTCTGCGGCCGCAGGACCAGCATCGCCCCCTGCAGCTGCAACCATAACAGCGCCACCACCAGCAGGCTCAATGTTGTGAACAGCCTTCAGGTAGTCAACTACCTTCTTAGCTTCCAACAGAGTCAAACCAACGATCTTATCGCCCAATTCCTTTGTTGCTGAATCAAACTCAGCGACTTCTGCCTCTGCAGTAGACATTCAATCAAACCTTTCATTCTGTAAAGAAGCTATCGCAAGAGGTATACTCTTCGATCTTATACATCAACCAAATCCCGAAACCGGGCGAAAAGCTGGAACAGCCCAGCATTCGACGGAAAAGACTAATCTTCCTCGCCGGAAATTTTCTTAAGGCAACCAGCCAACTGACCGCCAGGCCCCTGCATAGCGCCAGCCAACTGAGCACCAGGAGCCAACAACAAGCCAGCCAGAGTTGCAATCAACTCGGCACGCCCCGGGCTCTTGCTTAACGCATCAACCGCACCAGCATCCAACCCGTGACCGTCAACAGTAGCCCCACGAATCTCAAGTCCTTTAAGCTCGCGAGCCCAACGTGAGATTTCCTTGGACAAAGCAACAACGTCGTCGCCGCCCCAAACAAGCGTGGATGGACCCGCCAAAAGCGTGTCAAGACCCTCAACGCCAATACGCGCCAAAGCGTTTCGAGCGATAGAGTTCTTCACAGTAAAGGCATGAATCTGCTTATCCACCAGACCCAGCCTCCACTTATTCGCAGAAACCGCGTCCAGCTTCGACACATCAACAACCAACATGTCGCGTGCATCACCGATGCGCGACTGAAGGTCCTCAATCTGCATATCCTTAACCTGTCGACTCATCTCTAAACCCACCAATCAATTACATCAACAGAAAAATCAGACAGCAACCGAAATCGAAGGAGTCATGGTCGCGGAGATAGCCATAGAACGCAGGTAGACACCTTTAGAACTAGATGGCTTCAAGTTGTGAACATATTTCACAAGAGCTTCAATATTCTGCTGTAACTTCGCGGAGTCAAAAGACAGACGACCCACAATACAGTGAACGTTGCTTCCGGAATCAACACGGAATTCAACTTTACCAGCCTTGTATTCTTTAACAGCTGTCGCAATATCCTGGGTAACAGTGCCCGCCCTTGGCGAAGGCATCATCCCGCGAGGACCCAGTACTCGACCAAGCGGCCCAACCACACCCATCATGTCCGGAGCAGCAATGGCAACATCAAAGTCAAGCCAGCCATCTTTAATTTTATCAGCAAGCTCTTTGCCACCAACATGATCCGCTCCAGCCGCAGTCGCGACCGCAACATTATCACCCTGTGCAAAAACCAGCACACGCTGAGTCTTTCCAATACCGTTGGGAAGCACAATCGACCCACGAACCATCTGGTCCGCCTGACGAGGATCCACACCCAACCGCATAGCGACTTCAACCGACTGATCGAACTGTGCAGGCTTAACACCCTTTGGCAGTCCAGACTCAAGAGTCTTCAAAGCCTCAACTGCAGCAGACAGTCCGAGAACATCATAAGAACCGGCTTTTTTCAGCAAAGCCGCCATTCGCTTAGAGCGACGAGCCATCACAACTACCCAACTATCAAGATCGAAAAACAGAGACCTTTGAACACTTAATCAATAACTTCCAAACCCATACTCCGCGCAGTCCCCGCGATCAATCGCCGAGCCTTCTCCACGGAACCTGCATTCAGGTCATTAATCTTCACACGAGCAATCTCATCCAACTGAGCCGTCGTCACAGAGCCAACCTTCTTTGCCAGTGGGCTACCAGAGCCCTTAGCAATTCCAGCAGCCTTCAACAACAAAACCGCAGCGGGCGGACTCTTCAACACAAATTCAAACGAGCGATCGTTATAGACGGTAATCACCACCGGGATGGTGACTCCCATCAAATCACGAGTCTGATCATTGAACTGCTGAACAAACTGCCCGATATTTACGCCGTGAGGACCGAGCGCAGTACCAACTGGTGGAGCAGGCGTCGCCTTACCACCAGTAACCTGCACTTTAATCACTTTTGTTACCTGCTTGCCCATAGCTAGCAAACCCAATTCCGCTAAACCGACTCAACCTGCCAGTGATCCAACTCAACCGGCGTCGAACGACCAAAGATCTCAATCAACACTGAGACCTTACCATTATGATCATCAATCGCCTCGATAGTACCTTCAAACGACTCGAAGGTACCCTCACGGATCTTGACAACATCACCCTGAGCAAACTCAATTTTTACCTTAGCAGAAGAAACAGAGTCTTCCTCCGCCTTACCGAGCATCCGATCAACCTCGAACTGCTCCATGGGCATTGGCTTACCTGCTGCTCCAGCAAAATCACCAACACCACCAGTGTCCCGAACGAGATACCAAGTATCGTCATTCAACACCATATTGATCATTATGTAACCAGGAAAGAGCTTCCGATCCTGCTCTTTAGCCTTGCCACTGCGAGTATCAACCACCTTCTCAGATGGAATCATGACCTCACCGAAGAACTCCTCCAGCCCCTCAAGCTTCACCTTCTTCAGCAGAGCGTCCCGAATGGTACGCTCGCGATTAGTTTGAACCTTAAGAACATACCAAAGCTTCGTTTGGGATGCATCGGCTTCCGTTGACTCATTTGACATGTTTCAACCACCACTCACAGAACATTCCCCAGGCGAATTCAGAGGCGGCGTATACTGACTTCAAAAAAGCCAGAATTCAACCTGATGCACCCACAGAATTTGGTTTTACGAACACTCTGACCAAAGCAATCGAAACAATTAGTATTCAATAAAACGAATGAGTGAAAAAAACCACTTCCAAACGTAGTCAATTACAGAAAGAAACACACCAAGAAACAGCATCGTGAAGATCACAACAACCGTCGACTGCATTACCTGTTTGCGCCCCGGCCAAACAACCTTCTCAAGCTCCGACTCAACTGAAATCAAGAAATCAGCAAACCGCGGTACATTAACCACTCGAAAAGTCACCCAGCACAGCAGCAACCAAACAGCAAGAGGCACGCCAACACGAACAGCCTGCCCCTCACCACCCAGCGGGCCAGCAGAAAGACTAAAGCAACCGAACGCAGCAACAACCGCTATCGCAATAAAAGTTGCCTGTCGAACCATCTTCCCCTGCGTCGGCTTGTACAAGGCAAGGCGAAACAGTTCAGGAATAATCGACGCTCCGGCGCCCTTACTAGACATCTGCCAAACTCTCTGAAAAAGAACACAGCACAACTTTGCAGAAACACGGACGGAGGGACTTGAACCCCCAACCTGCGGATTTGGAATCCGCTGCTCTGCCAATTGAGCTACGTCCGTAGGTGGACTCGCACTATTTCTTGCGAGATTCCTTATGCACGGTATGACGCCGCAATTTCGGACAATACTTCTTCAACTCAAGTCGCTCAGTACCACGAGTTTCTTTAATGACTCGATAATTGCGGAGACCCGTTTCCGTGCACTCCAGCCAAACATATTCTCTCACGGAAGACCCCTTCAACCCTAAACAGAAAACTGCTGGGCACCAAAATCAGCACACCAGCAGCCACTGAGCCAAACCGAAAGCTATTCAACAATCTTAGTAACAACACCAGAACCAACAGTTCGTCCACCTTCGCGAATCGCGAATCGGCTACCTTCGACCATGGCGATTGGCTTACCAAGCGTAACTTCAACCTTAACATTATCGCCAGGCATACACATCTCAGCTCCACCCATCAAATCTGTCGTACCAGTTACGTCAGTCGTGCGGAAGTAGAACTGAGGACGGTAGCCAGAGAAGAATGGCGTATGTCGACCACCCTCTTCTTTGCTAAGAACGTAAACTTCACCTTCGAACTTTGAGTGAGGCTTAATTGAGTTCGGAGCAGCGATAACCTGACCACGCTGAATATCTTCTTTCTTCAAACCACGAAGAAGAATACCAACGTTATCACCAGCCTGACCCTGATCCAGAGTCTTCTGGAACATTTCAACACCAGTACAAGTTGTTTCCTGAGTGTCACGCAGACCAATGATCTGAACCTTCTCACCGACCTTAACAACACCGGCTTCAATTCGACCAGTCGCAACAGTACCGCGACCTTCGATTGAGAAAACGTCTTCCACAGCCATCAGAAACGGCTTGTCAGCATCACGAACAGGCTCAGGAATGAATTCATCTAAAACATCCATCAGATCAGAAATGCACTTGCTGTACTTCTCATCAGAAGGATTCTCAAGAGCACCGCGAGCGTTGCCCTTAACCAATGGAATATCATCGCCCGGGAAACCGTACTTCGTAAGAAGATCACGAACTTCCAACTCAACCAACTCCAGAAGATCCTCGTCATCAACAAGGTCAACCTTATTCATGAAAACAACCAGAGCAGGAACGTCTACCTGACGAGCCAACAGAATGTGCTCGCGAGTCTGAGGCATTGGACCACTATCAGCAGCCACAACCAGAATCGCGCCATCCATCTGTGCGGCACCGGTAATCATGTTCTTAATAAAGTCAGCATGCCCCGGACAGTCAATGTGAGCGTAGTGACGATTTTCAGTTTCGTACTCAACGTGACTCGCAGCAATGGTCACAGTCTTAGTAGCATCGCGAACCGTACCACCCTTGGCGATATCCGCGTAGCTCTTAGCCTTACCCAAACCCTTAGCAGCCTGAACCGCCAGAATCGCAGCAGTTGTGGTTGTCTTTCCGTGGTCAATGTGTCCAATCGTACCCACATTCACATGTGGTTTTGTTCGCTCAAAATTACTCTTTGCCATCTCCAAACTCCATGTCAACTGCGGAACACTTAATCCACAGCCCAACAAAACGATCAAAAAAGAAACACACAACGGCGACTTACACAAGACACCGCACCACACCAACACACAAACCAAAGCTGCTGATGGGATTCGAACCCATGACCTCGTCCTTACCAAGGACGCACTCTACCGACTGAGCTACAGCAGCACTCGATCGGCCCAAAAGAGCGGGCGATGGGAATCGAACCCACGCGACCAGCTTGGAAGGCTGGAGTTCTACCATTGAACTACGCCCGCAGTCTTCCTCACAACAAACCAAACGCAGCTTTGGACCAACAGCTGTGAGAGTGGGGGCAGCAGGATTCGAACCTGCGAAGGCGTAAGCCACCAGATTTACAGTCTGGCCCATTTGGCCGCTCTGGAACACCCCCTAGACTTTTTCTGCAAACCATTAGACCGAAGTCCGTCAGACGTTCCCCATTCTAAAGTTTACTAAAGCTAGCGGAGGGACTCGAACCCACAACCACCGGTTTACAAAACCGGAGCTCTACCAATTGAGCTACGCTAGCGCACACCGATCGCCGTAACGAGCCGGGCAGTATAGCAACGGAACTTCGCCAGGCAAGGCTGATCCCCTAAACCTTTTGCGGAGTACCAATTTAGATAAATTCACACAATTTTTGCTACTGGATCATCCGGAATTTCTTTCCACATTCAAGATGTTTCCAGAGCGAGACGAATTTCCAGTGCCTCTGTAGTCGGCAGTGATTCACACAAAATGAAGTGAATCGCCGCCTAATCGGCTCAGAATACACGGAATCGACCAACGCCCGCAAACTCGATCGACTCAACAGTTGCGACCCCATTGGTGTTCCAGGAACCTGGAATTGCAGTCGCAATCCCCCTGCGGCAACAGCCACTGTGCCTGCCACCAATTCCACAACTACCAACGCCAACCGCCGACACCAGAGATTCGCTCGAAGCACAAGAGCTTCACAATCCTCAGATAAACACGTGGCAAATGAGGCATCGACGTCTCCAACTTTGAGCAACATTTCGACACAAGCGGTTTTTGTCTGGTTCACCTGAACGCCGGAAATGCAAAAAGCTGATACGCCGTAGACGCTTCAGCTTTTGCAATATAAACGAAAGAAAATCGAGGTTCGCTGCGAACGCAAATCCAACAACCTGAACAGGCATGCGTGAGTTGCCGGCCTGAGACCTAAATCCCAGGTATATCGACCTGCTTACGCTGTGCAATGCGGCGGAGCTTTTCCAACGTTCGAACTTCAATCTGTCGAACGCGCTCTTTGGTCACACCCAGCCGATTTCCGACCTCTTCCAACGTTTCCGGCTCACTACCCTGCCCCAAACCGAACCGGCAAGAGATCACTTTTCGCTCTCGACCGTTCAATTCGCCCAGAATTTCCATAAGAGCGTTACGCTGGGCCTTATTAACCATCTCTTCAGCAAATGCGTTGCCCCGACCGTCGGTGGAATCATAGAAGATTTCGTCAAACCCGGTCCTGAAACGATCAGAACGAGTGTGCTCGGCTGGCACGGATCGAGCAAAATTCTTCATGATCGCCCAGGATGCGTAAGTGGAAAACTTATTGCCGCGAGCATAGTCGAACTTTTCGATCGCACGAATCAGCGACATATTGCCGTCACTTACGAGCTCAAAAAAGTTGACCCCCGGCTTCAAGTGCCGCTTAGCAATGGAAACAACCAGCCGCAGATTTGATCTGGTCAGCATTCCCTTAATCGCGGACGCCTCTTCCAGCAACGACTCCATTTTCCTGGCGGTTCGAGCACCATTTTTTCGATTATTGAGCCCATTCTGCAGCTCAGAAGCCTGCCACTTCAGAAAATTCATCTTGCGGAAGTAGTACTGTTCCTGCGCCTTGTTCAGCAGCGGAACCTTGTACAACTCAGACAAATATGCTGGCAAGCCGCTCGGAACACGAATGGCAGCCTTACTTTCGTCGTAATCCGGCGCCGCGCCGCAAATCACCTTCTCAGCGTCTTCCATGCGGAATTCCTCGCTGTCCATGAAGTCAATTTCCGCTGAACGCAACCGCTTCACTCGCATTTCAGCCAACAATGTGTGAATAGCCGGCTTGCTTTTGCCGAAGCGTCGAGCCAAGTCCGGAATCGACACACCTTGCAGGTACAAATCAAACATCAGTGACTGATGTTCTGGAGAAACCTGAGTACCAGCCTTCGGGAAAATGGCGTTTTCCGGGTGCAGTTTGTCGTAGTCTCGCAGTGTATAGCGAACAGTTTCGGTCGCTCGATTCAGCTTTTGACCAAGCTGACGACTAACTTCCGTCAGCCCCAAACCAGCCCGCGACAGGGATCGTGCTTCCATAATGATCTGTTCGCGTTCGCTGTCTGACATCTGACAAAAACTGCGACTGCGATCGATTTCCTGCTGGTGGACGGCCACAAAGCGATCCAGAGTCGATTTCCGAATCACGACACGCTTGCGCCCCTGAATCGTCACCCGCCGACTTGCCAGGCCTCGATCTCGCCATCGATCAACAGTCTTGGCAGATACGCTGAACTGCTGGCTCACTTCCTGAACGGTTAAAACCGGCTCGCCGAAGTCACCTACAGACTGGCCCAGGCTATCCGAAAGATCCTCAACAAAGCACCGCAAATCGTGGGCGAGATCAGAACCGGAAATCGTGGCGGCGGAATCCTGCTCCGGACGGTATCCAGTTACCTGAAAACAGACCTCAGCGTAGGAATATTCCGCAGAACTATCCATATTAAGTAGAAACTCTTCAGCCTGCAGAATCTGCTTGTTCCGCACAGCCTGAGGAGCAAACCGAACCTGCTGCTCGGTAAGTTGCTTAAGTGTTTTTGATCGGTAACGGGACATGTCGAACCTCCTTATATGAGACTGGCTTCAAGCCAACCTTCGTGCACAGACTTTAAGGCAAAGCCCGTGCCGGATGCCGTCCAACCGTCCTGGCTGAGACACTTCCGAACCCTTCAAAACCCGTCTTGGGCCGTAAAAACATACCGCAAATAAAACTATTCACACACAAAAATTTTACCAGACGACACGAAGTTCTTCTTGTAAATACGTAAACAAGACACGCTTCAATTGCAAAAACGTTCGTAGAATTCATGCAAAGAAGCTAGTTTCCTGCAATCTCCACAACGAGCAATAATTGCCGACAGCTTACTTAGTGACGCGAAACATAACCTCCTCCTTACGTTCACTTTGACGTCACTTTGAATTCCAGAGACATCACATTGACTATCGCGCGTATTTGCTGCACCAAAACGCTTCGCAATGTCACCTGATGAACATTGAGTGCCAGCACCGCACACACAGGACAACCATGGACACTTCATAAATCATTGCATATTAATAACTTACGACAGAAGAATTGCTTTTACCGAAACAAGCAGTGGGTGGAACGTCAATTGCAGCCTGGTCTTGGGCCCAACAACACACTTGAATAAGCCAAAACCATTCCAGCGAATTCTAACCCTGAGTACTTTGAGGTTGGCCGAATCAAAGCTTGCCCCCAGTAGATGCGTTAGTTTCAATTTCTGAACCAGACTTCGAACGAACTGCAACGAGTTTTGTTGCAGCCTTCACTACTGATAACGCGTGTACGGTGCATGTCTCTTTCCCGAGCGACAACGGAACATTTCCAGGCGTCAACTCGGCAAGAAAACAGGTACCGTGCCTTTGCTAGGGTCGATGCCATGCCAACAGCTTCAACATATCTGGGTTTCGGGTCAATGGTCTCCGCAGTTGGAATCGCCTTGGTGCTGTTTCACATCAAAAGCCATCGTAGTCATTCGACAGATGAATCGCTTTCTGAGACGGATCACCGCTTTTTTGACCATCAGTACGCCAGAAGAATGCAAACGTCGGCTCTGACAATCACCCTGGGAGCTTTGATTGGACTGTGTGGCTACCTGAAGGTGTTCGAAGATTCGCCAATATTCGCCACGTTTTACGTGATAACGCTGCTGCTTCTGGCGCTTTGGTTGATCTTGCTGGCAGTTGGCGACGCAATCGCGACCCGAGTTTATTCCAGCCGCCTGGACAGACGCCACCGCGACGTATGCAAGTCTCTGCAACAGGCGTTGGCGGAAGTTCGAGAAGCTCACGGGCTGGAACCGCACCAATATTCAGAGTAGTTTCGCAAACTTCCGCCGCAACTTTGCCTGAATTAAGCTGCACCGAAATCTAAAGCCGCCAACAAGGGCTTCGCCCTTGACCCAGTGGCGTGGTTGGCTGCAAGACATGGAACGCTAAAATCGCCGAGCCGCTCCGTTGTCGCTACGGAATCATGCGGCTCCGTGCGCGTCATTTTGCGTATGACTCTAACTAAAGAACTTCTTCGACAATCTTGCGGCGACGACTGCGGCGGCGACTTTTGTGAGCCAGCCTGTCGTCGTGCACACTTCCTTCAGCAAAGAAGGAACCGGCCAGCAATCGGTAGAAAAACAGCAGTGTGAAGGCCCCCAATGTTGCAGCAACGAAGCCTTTGCCGCTGATGGGGTCAATCTGAGCGTCTCGCCAGAAGAACAGCACGGTTCCGCAGCCAATGACGCTGCCGCCGATGCCCATCAGCATGGTGCCCACGGCACCGCCAGGATCGCGGCCCGGCATAATCGCTTTTGCAGCAAGGCCAGCCAACGTGCCGAACCCGACCCAACGCAGCAATTCGTTGAGACTGTTTCTGATGATTTCGACAACTTCGGCTTCTGACACTATGGGCCTCCTGCCCTGCGAAAATGTTCCGGCGAGCCAATAGATTAGGCTCGACAGGCATAGTCCTCATATATCGACATCGTCACATCTTCAGTTTCAGGTCCAGCTTTGCACGCAGATGCTCAGTACTCTGGCGAACTTCGCAACTTCACCGGCAAATTTCGCCGGTCACCACCCGTGGCGGTTCGCGCAATTTGGTCAGCATTCATTTTCAGGATGGTTGCGAAGTTGCAGCCAGGTCCGTAGCGTTTGAACGTATTTCCGCCCTTCCCTGCTACCAACTTTACGGAACCTGCCCATGAAACCTGCCTTCCCGCGACGATTCACCTCCCTTGTTCTGGCTTCCTGCCTGCTGACCGCCAGCGTCACTGCGGTATCTGCTGATGAAAAGAAAGCAAAAGGCAAACCGGCACCGAAGCCAAATCCGGCCATGGCAAAGGTCAAAGACGTTCCCGGCCTGCCTCGAGTCCTGCTAATTGGTGATTCCATTTCGATCGGATACACGGTTCCCGTTCGAGAACTTTTGAAGGGCAAAGCCAACGTCCACCGTCCTTTGACGAATTGCGGCCCAACAACGAATGGCGTTCAAAAAATCGACGCGTGGTTGGGCGACGGCAAATGGGACGTCATCCACTTTAACTTCGGCCTTCACGATTTGAAGTACCTCGGCCCGAAAGGCCAGAATCTTGCCGAACCCACCGCAGAAGGCAGCCACCAGCAAGTTCCTCCCGAAGCTTACGAAGCCAACCTTCGCAAAATTGTGGCTCGGCTTAAGAAAACCGACGCCAAACTGATCTGGCGAACAACAACTCCGGTTCCCGAAGGAGCGAAAGGCCGAGTTGTCGGGGACTCCGTAATCTACAACACAATCGCAAAAAAGATCATGGACGAAAACGGAATCGCCATCGACGACCAGTACACATTTGCATTCAGCCGACTGGACAAAATCCAACGCCCTAAAGACGTCCACTTTACACCAGACGGCTCAAAACAACTGGCCGAACAAGCCGTCGCAGCAATCACTGCAGCATTAAAACAAGGGCTTCGCCCTTGACCCGGTGGCGTGGGGTGTGGGAAGACGTAGGGCGATTGAATCGCCGAGACGCGACGTTGTCGCTACGGGGATGCAATGGCGCAAAAAATAGACTCACGCAGCGACGCCGGACTCTATGCGGTTGCTTCCGACTTTTGCTTAATGATGGCGTCAAGTTCTGCCTTCAACTTTGGCAGAATTTCGTCGTAGGAGTACGCCCCGATTGATTCGGGGCCTTTTTTCAGGTTCACTTGATTCGGGCCGCACCACAGGCCCAGATCTGCATCGTCGGTTTCGCCGGGCCCGTTTACTCGACACCCCATCACGGCAATGGTGATGGCATGATCTTTCGCGTATTCAGTCATATCCCGAACCTGTTCGGCCAGTTCCACAAAGGCTTCGTTCTCGACTCGTGAACAACTGGGGCAGCTGATGATGTTCAAAGTTTTCAGGCCATAGTCGACCACCGATCGCACTCGACCATTGGCGATGTCGTCCAGAATCTGCCGACCGGCCGCAATTTCTTCGCCTTTGCGGTTGTTGGCGACGGTCAACGACACTCGAATTGTGTCGCCGATTCCACGACTAATCAGCTGCTCAAAGGCGATTCGCGTTTTGATGATGCCTTCCGGAGGCATGCCGGCTTCGGTGACTCCCAGATGCAGTGGCACGTCCGGACGCCTTTCCGCAAAGCGCTTGTTGACTTCGATTACCTTCTGAGGATCGGAATCCTTCAGCGACACGCAGTATCTCGCAAAGTCGAAATCGTCCAGCAGCTGGCAATGATCCCACGCACTTTCCAGCATCGGCGAAATCGAATCGTCGTGCTCGTATTTGGCCTTCTTGTCCGGGTCAACGGATCCGCAGTTCACGCCAACTCGCAAAGCGCAATCGTTGTCGCGAGCCACACTGGCGATATACCGGACCTTGTCTTCCCACGGTTTTTCGCGTTCGTGATGGTACAGATGCCCAGGGTTATATCGCAGTTTTTCTACGTGAGGAGCGATCAATTCGGCCAGCCGATAGTTTTCCTGCAGGTCCACAGAAAGGTTGCAGGTCACCTGCCGACGAATCTCCATTAACGCTTCGGCGTCTTTCTGGCTGTCGATGGCAACTCGAATGATGTCCGCCCCGGCATCAATCAGGCTTTGAATTTGAGTAACAGTGGCGTCGATATCCTGAGTTCTGGTGGCCGTCATGCTCTGAACGGCGATCGGCTGGTTATCACCAATAGCGACACTACCGATGGCGACTCGACGAGTTGGGTTGCGTTTGATTGTCACGATTCTTACCTGAATACTGGTCTCAACAACTGCGAACACAAAAATTGCCAGGTTGCACGCCCTGCCCCGTATCACGTGCCAGCGTATCACGTGCCAGCGT
>CALFSX010000265.1 GCA_937916515.1 uncultured Planctomycetaceae bacterium
TCCCATCACTCAATCGCCACACCACAACTCACTTACCGGACACGCTGCTAGTCGCGGTTGTTTGCCATGTTCAGGCGTAACTAACGAACTGCGGCTGATCAAATCCACCACCTGCAAGCCATACAGCCTGTATTGTGCACGCGACACCAGAGAGCCTCAAACAACTTCGGGCAGCGGCAATCCTTCACAGTTTTCGCAAGCAAATCCATAATCCCCAGGCCCAGGCAAGATGCATCGATGCGACGTGCCCCATATTCAAGCAACCACGCATGATTATGGGGCACGTGCCGGAGTTTTCACAAGTTCACGCACGGAATTCCGTGAGGCAAGTCCGGATTGCGTTCGCTCCAGGTATTGCTGGCGACGGCCATGCCAGCCCTTAAGGCCAAATGCCAGAATCTGTGGACGCTCCTGGCCATTCGCCCCGGAATTCACGGTGTTGATGCTTCAAAAGCCGTCATAAATCGCATTTCGTTGCCTTCATTCTTCGACATGCCGTCGGGATTAAGTAGTAGGCATTGTTTTGAGTTTGAAAAAGGCCACAATTTCGTCCTTTCCAGGAATCTCACGTCGCCAACACCGAAGCCAGATCAAGCATGCCCATTGACGTCAAATGCCATGAATGCAGCAAGCAGTTCCGATTAAAGGACGAACTGAATGGCAAGAAGTTCAAATGTAATGGCTGCGGTGCCATCGTAACAGCGATTCCGCTAAAGGCGAAACGCCCCAGCAGCGGTGGTCGACCGGAAAAGCGGGCAACGCAATCCCCAGAGGGCAGGCCGGCTGCTAAGCCAACATCAAGACCATCAACCTCATCACGGTCCGCCCGAGGAGGAGCCAGCGGTTCACGACCAGCTCGAACTGCATCCGGATCCGCAGCACCGAAACGTACTCCTGCAAAACGCAGCAAGCCCAGGGTCAACCCCTATGCTGACGACTATCGAGACGCGTCGCCGGATGATCTGTTCGGCCAGCCTGGCGATGACTTTGGAGACGATTACGGCGACGACTATGGAGATCCTTACGCAGACGACGCCTTCGGCGCGCCTGCCACTCGATCAAAGAAATCATCGAAAAAGAAAAGCAGTTCCAGCGGTGGCGGAAGTCGCTTCGGCTTCAATCCGACCGGACTGAACGTGGCTCTGGTTGTCGGTGGAATTGCACTTTTTGTGCTGGGCATTAACGAAACTCGCCTGGCGGCTAAATCGAAGGCGACACCCGACAATATCAGTCTTTCTCAGCTTGTCGCTAACGGAAATGGTGGCAACATCCACCTCACGATTTCCGGGGTCGAGCCCCAAACTGGCGAATTCGTGTATGAGTCACGCAGCCAGGCCGCGACGACATACACGAAGGTATTTGTCCCCTGCGTGCCGCTCAATTCGGCAGATCGCAAAGTGAAGCTGATACTGTTTTCAACGACGGCGAATAACGATAACGAAGTAAATCAGTTGATGTCTCAGACATCTCACACTGGCATGATCGTCAATGATATTCGAGGCCTTGCTTCGGATGAGAAAAGACTTCTTAGCACCAACCTGGGTGGCACCAATCCGAATGATGTGCTGATTTTTGAAGTTGGTCGCAAGCCATCCAGTGCAACAACGAGAATACTATTCTTTCTGGGCGGCGTTGCCCTAAGCCTTGGTGGTTTGGCATGGATTTTCATGTCAGGTCAACCCGCAGCCGCTCCGGCAAAGGTAAGATCAGCTCCAGCCTCAGCCAAAGGCCGATCCGGCGGAGGCGGTGCCAAGGGAAATCCATACGCTGCCGGCCGAGGCGGTCGAACCAGCCAACTGACGCTTGGTCAAAAGTTATTTTCGTTTCAAGGACGCATCGAACGCGGCACGTTCTGGGGGCTGTCGATTGTTGCGTCTTTTATCGGATACGGAGTATTTTTCGTTTGTTTGGTCCTGATGCATAATTGGGGCCGAGGCTCTTCGGTCGGTGCAATCATCGTTGGAGGAGCAATGGTAATAACCCTGGGGGTTATGTTGTGGACAGGCTTTGCTTTGCAGGTGAAACGGTGGCAGGATCGAGACAAATCAGGGCTGATGTGTCTGGTTGGCCTGATTCCCATTATCGGTCCGTTGTGGGTGTTTGTCGAATGCGGTTGTCTGCCCGGCACGCCCGGCAACAATTCCTACGGACCTCCACCGGCTTAAAAGCCGTGCCCTTTAAGGTTCTCGTCAATCGCCCGCTGGCAATCGACTGCACCAACCGCTCTGACTGGTCGCCGAAATCGGATGACTGAACAGCTTTAGGTTTCAGTTTATGCTGTTAAGAAACATGTCGGAGCACGGCAGGCATTATGCGGCCTTGCTTTGAGTTCCAGTTCACGGCAGAAAGCTTCCGGGTATCTCCGTTTTGTTGGGGCAGGGGATGGCTTGTCGGAATCGGCTGACATGGCTCGATTTGCGATCTAAATGGACACACGTCGGCGATATGAGTCGTAGATGACGAAGTGTCTCGCAATTTTGTTGGTGTGATGGCCGCTTTCCAAGTGTTTAGCCGCATCCGGCCTGGCTGATAAACCGCAAATAATGGCCGCAATTTGCGAGTGTCTTCAAGCCACCGCCGCCACAACAGTGAACATGCGTCACCCTGTGAAGTGGGTGTCCACCTTGAGTGAAATGCTCAGGTTCACAGATAATCCAATAGGTGTTGGTCAAAAAAACACATTTTAAAAAATTATCTGAAATAGGACGGCGAACGGGCTTCTGTAACGACGTTTCCGCTCATAGGATCGTTTAGTCACTCGTCCTGTCTTATTTCGATGTGCTTGCCTGATTCCTGGCTGAAAGCACGTCTTTATCGAACGTCGCCCGCATCTGGAGCGGCCAATCAAAACGTGTGCTTGCCCCGTTTGCGGCTGATTGCACATCATCCTTTCCTTTTCCTTATCTATTTGGAGAACGACATGTTACGAAGCAAAAAAGAGAACCGTATTCGCGGTTTCACCCTGATTGAGTTGCTTGTGGTGATTGCAATTATTGCGATTCTTATCGCATTGCTGTTGCCCGCTGTACAGCAAGCTCGAGAAGCAGCTCGACGGACTCAGTGCAAAAACAACCTGAAACAAATTGGGCTGGCGCTTCACAACTATCACGACGTCTACAGCACATTTCCTATGGGAGATGCGGCTGAGTACAACGGTAACCCAATCGATGCAAACCACGAAGCGTGGGGATGGCCCGTCGCGATTTTGCCTCAGATTGAACAGGCTCCCCTGTTCAACAATCTGGGGGTCAGCAAACGATCTCTGTATGCAGCTTTGGTCTCCGTAACAACCAACGGCCAGAGAGACAATTTGTTTCCGGCTTTGGCGCCGTTTCAGTGTCCCAGTGATACAACGGGCGCTCGTTTGCAGGCTGGCATGACTCGACAACACTTTGGTAACGGCGATTCTGGTACTCCAACAAGCTGGCGACCACCAGCAACCAATTACATTGGCATGGTTGGAATTGCTGACGTGCGAGTCCCCAATCATCGAAACGACCGCCGTCCTCGAGGAATGTTTTACCACAACAGCAAGTTGAAGTTCCGCGATATCACTGACGGTACATCCAACACAATCATGGTTGGCGAACGGGACAAAGATGGCGGTGCCGGATCATGGATCGGGAATAGAAATCCGGATGGCAGCGGCCCTCACGGAGCCGACTATGTCTTGGGAAATGCCTGGGCTCAGATCAATGACCCTGTTCTGAACACGAACTACCGTCGCCGAACTGGTTTCTCCAGCAAGCATACCGGTGGAGCTCAATTTGTTTTTGCCGACGGATCCGTCACGTTCCTGAGCGAGAACATCGACCACGATTTGCAGCAGGTTTCTCGCACGACACCACGTAACAACAACACCGCTGTGTTCAACGGCGACTTTGTTAACTTCAATAGTATTGGAGTCTACCAAAAACTGGCTCTGCGCGACGATGGGTTGCCTGTTGGCGAGTACTAAGCCTGGTTGACGAATTTGCGTGTGTGGATGGCGGTCTGGATACAGATCGCCATTCCGCAGCTTCAGTTTCAGGGATCCTGACACTGCAACTTTTGGCTGTCATGGATCTGCACCCTTCGCTTCTTGTATTTTTTAATAAGGCCAACCTGTGGCAAAGAATATATTTTATCTCGCGCTTTGTCTGGCATTAACCAGTGCCATCGGTTGCGGCGGCGCTCCCAGCGATATGCCTGAACTTGGCTCGGTCACCGGAACCGTCACTCTGGCAGGCAAGCCTCTTGCCGACGCGATTGTTGAATTTCGTCCAGCAGAAGGCCGACCATCTTCTGGTAAGACGAACGAGACAGGAGCATATACGTTGCAATACACCAGTGATTACAACGGTGCGAAGATCGGAGAACACAGCGTGGTTGTCAGCTTACCCGGCTCAGAACAGGATTATGGCAGCGACGAGCAGGATGAAGACAGTGACTCAGCTTCAGGACTGCCTGCCAACGCGAGTGACGGCTCACTGAAGACGACAGTGAAGAGTGGCAGTAACGAGTTCAACATTGATTTATAGCTGAATTTCAACGACGCAAACCAGCTTTGGTTTGCAGTCGTCAAGTCGTCTGCAAATATTCGAATCAGAAGGTGGTGCTTACATCGTAGGCATCACCTTTTTTCGTGCGCAAACATCATGTCATTCTGCTGGTGCTTCTCTAAGCATAAGCCAGCTGTCCGGGCGTGCCCGTAGTTTGGTTGCGACGAAAGCTCCAATATCAGGGGTTTTGCTGCCGGGGGTTTTACCAGGGCTTCAACAGGCGCCAATACCCAGATTGCCGTTGTGGATGCGTTTTCTGCACAACCGGAACAGCTTATTGGTGAATTTTGCCCACAGACTATCGCAGCTCGCCTAATCGGCAACGTTTGCCGATCCATGAGATACGTTTTCATCAAGGTAGAATGCGGCAATGCTGCGCGCTGCCTTGTGAAATTGAATATCACTATGGAAAAGCGACCCCAATGTCACTTCGAACATTTATTCAGCGAACGCAGTTGTTGCTCGAGCAAGCGATGCACGAGTCACGGCAGGCCTTCAAGTCTCAGGACGGTTTAGCTCTTCAGCCTCTGCAGTTAACGCAGCTGGAAGAGCGAATTCTGATGAGCGCATCTCCCATGGCGGTTGTCGCTGCGCCGGAAGCCGCCATGACGGCGACGGAAGCTGCAGATGGGTTCCAGTCACTGGACGATCAGCAGTTGCTGGACGTTGTTGCAGACAGCATGTTGCCGAATCAAAGTGAACAGTCAGCAGCCGACGACGCTGCGGACTCAGCCAGTTTGCAGTCCAGGCAATCGACTCTGGAATTGGTGTTTCTTGACTCCAACGTCAGCAATCTGGATCAGATGATTGCCGACCTGAAAACAGAAAATGCATCAGATCCATCACGCACTTTGGAATTCGTCGTCCTGGATTCCACCAAAGACGGCATTGCGCAGATAACTTCGGCATTGCTGAAGTACAACGGCATTGATGGCATGCACATCGTGTCGCACGGCAGTGATGGAAAGGTCCAGCTCGGGTCGACGATTCTATCGCTCGATAATCTAAACACCTACCGCAACGCCATCAGTGCGTGGCAGTATTCGATGTCGGATAAAGCGGACTTGCTGTTTTACGGCTGCGATCTGGCCGCATCGACGGATGGACAACAGCTATTGAGCGAGCTGGGCCAGCTGACTCAGAGTTTTGCGGAGGACAGCAGCAGTCTGAGCCCTGAAGTTATGTCGACATCCGGCGATAAAATGCCGCCAGTCGTTGATGCCAGAGACGTCGTGCTGATTGACACCCAGTTACAGGACAGCAGCCAGTTGATTGGGGCGGCAAATTCCGGTGCGATCGTATTTACTTATGACGGCACTTCAGAATCTGCGACCAGCATTCTGGATCGCGTGGCTGATTGGGCTCAACAGAGCCAAACGGACATTCGAACACTGTCGATTCTGTCACACGGTGTTGCCGGAGGCTTTGAACTGGGAAATCAGTGGATCACCACATCCACATTCGACTCAGCGGCGGCAGAGTGGACGCATCTGTCTGAGTACTTCGTTCAGGACGCCGACATTTATATTCTGGGCTGCAATGTCGGAGCAGCCGGGGGCGGCGGTCAGCAGTTGCTGAATGAGCTGGCTTTCACGACGTCAGCCGAAGTCTATGCGTCGGATGACGTGACCGGCGTTGGCGGGGACTGGATTCTGGAAATGGCGTCCGCCGGTAACGCGACGCTGGACGCGGCCGCGCTGGGCCAGGTCTTTGACGTGACAGAACTGCAGGCGACCAATGTCAGCTTGGCCTGGTACAGCGCAAGCTGGCAGTATCGGCAAGCGGTAACGGTATCGGCCTCGCTTTTGGATGGTTCGGTCGACGAAACCAATTTCACCATTCTCGTCGACGTTACACAGGCCAGTCTTAAATCAACGTCCAACGGAGGGAACGTCGCTCAGACCGACGGCGGGGACATCCTATTCACTTCAAGCGACGGCACGACCAAGCTGAGTCACCAGATCGAAAGTTACGACGCCGTTACCGGTCGAATCAAGGCCTGGGTTAAGTTGCCTACCTTATTGGCCCTCTCGAACACATCGCTCTATGCCTACTATGGAAACGCCGCCGCTGCAGATCAATGGAACGACTCGGGAGCCTGGAATTCGACTTACGGCGGTGTATGGCACCTGTTCAATGGCAGCTTTGCGGACAGCACCTCGAATGCCAATAACGGAACCAATGTTGGTTCCACGAATACGACCGCCATCATCGAAGAAGGCCGATCCTTCAACGGAACCAGTCAAAACATCACCGTAGCGGACTCGAATAGTTTGGATGAGGCTACCCTCATCACTATTTCAGCCTGGATCAATCCCACTGTTAACGACAACTCTTGGCGGTCGATTGTCGGCAAGGGGCCTGACAACGCTGCTAGTAACTACTGGTTTGGAATTCGCCAAAGTCAACTGGAGTTTTGGACGGGAGGTACCGGCTACGATTCCAACGTCAACATCTCCTTAAATACCTGGTCCCATGTTGCGAGCACATTTAACGCTTCGACCAATACGTTGAGGATCTATGTGAACGGTGCGGAAATCTATTCCAACACATCTGCCTCAGCTACTCCGGGCATCAATTCCGATCCCCTTTACATTGGTCGCTCGTCCCTAAATAACGAGTGGTGGCAGGGGGCCCTCGATGAAGTGCGTTTTCAGAATACCGAGGAGTCCGCCAACGAGATCGAGTCCCAATACCGAACGCAGTCTAGCAGCGTGTCCGGGAAGCCATTCTTTGTTGTTGCCAATGGCGTCTGAAATT
>CALFSX010000266.1 GCA_937916515.1 uncultured Planctomycetaceae bacterium
GGGTTTCGCCAACGGACTGGTCACAAGGATCTTGTGCGCTTCTTCGTGGTGCGCTGTCTCATGAGTAGTTTCTTCGCCGTAAGTCTGTGACTGGCTTTCGTCGTGGTGGTTGCCTTCCAGGTGAGCTTCCAGCTTTTGATAAGCGGGAATCGAAACCAGAGCCAACGACATCATGGCAATTGCCGGGATCGGTCGGACTTGCATTTCTTAGTTCCTTGTCGTTCAGGTCGAACCCCGCATCAACTCGCCGAGATTGGGGTTTTGAGTATAAGAGTCATGGCTGTCTGCAAAAACTTGCCGGGCCTGCAAGAACTTGCATGGCCACTGAGCCGAGTTTCAGGAAAAATACGGCTGGTTTTGGCACTTGGAGATGCAACGTTCTGCAGGAAAAGGCCATGCTTCATACGAAACGCAAGTCGCGTGCCAATTCGTTGAGTGAGAACGACGCAGGCCGAATTCTGGCAGGCAGGCACTAAACGCTGACGGCCAGAGGCGCGGTCACACCAGTGTCATGCATCCAGTTATGCACTGCGTCGACAATCAATTCAGCCGCATCTTCTCGACTCAGCTTTTCGACATTGATGACCAGGTCATACATGTGAGCGTCGTCTGCAGCGTGGTGAAAATGCTCTTTAATATATAGAGCCTGCTGACGATCCATTTTGTCGATCAGAGTTCGCGCGGCCTTTGTGGTAACTCCTTTGTCTTGAGCCATTTGCTCGACGCGGAAAGACACAGGAGCCAGAATCCGGATACTCAGACCGCGTTCCGGCGGAAGAATATAGCGAGCTCCGCGACCGACTATGATCACGTTGCCATGATGAGCAGCCAGCATCAGCAGGTGATGCAAACGGTGCACATATTTTGCAGAAGTCCATTGCTGCCCGCCAAAGTTTCCTGTGAGCATCTCTTCAATCCAGCCGATGTGTCGTTCATCTGCAAACTCCACCAGGTGCCGCGGACTGCCATATCGTTCAGCCAGATAGTCGACGATTTCCTGGTCGAGCACGTCCCATGCGAGCTTTGCTCCAGCCATTCGGGCAATCTCACTTCCGCCTGCTCCCGCTTCTCGCGAAATCGTGACGTATGGGCCCAATGCCTTCTTGCGATCGTCCTGCGACAATCTTTCACGAACATGTTCTGCCTGCACCCATTTGCGAATGTTCTTCTCTGCAAGATTTTGCACGGATGAATTTTGTTGCGAGACGATTGAACTCCTGAAGTGGCTTGAAGACTGCAACTGCCGCAGAATGACAGCAGTCGATTTCCGTAACAGCAAACCACGTACCGCTGCTCGACAGACGAAACGCCAAAAGTTGCAAACCGAAATTCAGCATTCAACGTTGCATGAAGTGCAGTGCCACACAAGTTGCTGGACAGCTGGGCAGCGTTCATGTTTGCCGCGAGCCAGAACCGTCTGCAACTTTTCGTAGGTTGCTCAATAAGCTGCGGAAATACGTCATTGCGTATCTGCTGCTGTGTGCGGCACCGTTTTTCGGGTAGCTATAGTTGCCAGACTTCAGCTTGCGACGGGAATCACACCTTAGCTTTGGCGAGTCCTGCTTCGGCCGCCCTGGATGCTTACCATTTGGCCATGCACTTGTGGCTGTCGTTTCTGATCTCTGGAAACAGCGTATGGCACCAGACGCCGCTTGATCGCGCTGAAACTGGCGATCGAATCACAGACGCGAAGTGTTGAATTCCGTGAGGCTATCAAGAACGCCGGTCGAGGGATTGAGCCTGCTTGCGTCCACGACGTAGCTGCCGTCGCAAGAGGTGACGACTCGCCATGATTCGCGGCCTGCGAGCATCCACAGTTTGCCATGAGTAGCCCACGGTTCACACCGAGCCGCATGTGCCACGAAATTCGCTCACCGATCAGTCGCTATCGGGCGTTGAATTCAATGCGGCAGCGTAGAAGGGCTGACGATTCTGTCCAGCAGCCAGGCTGCAGCACTGGTGTGAGTCTGGCAATTTACACTTCGAACGAGCGTTATATCGACAGGTCTTTAGTTCAGCGAGCGAACTGGGTCCCATGCGGCGACGTTTGAGGTCTGCGGAACGATGTACAGTTCAACTCGACGATTGCGTTGGCGAGTTGGTTCGTCGGTTGTTGTTCCCAGAGGTTGATACTTGCTGTATCCCATGGCAGCGATTCGTTCCGGAGGCACGCCTAGACGCTCAAGTTCCATAATGACCTGATCAGATCTGTCCGTAGATAGATGCCAGTTTGTGGGATGCTTGACGTTGGTTGAGCCTCTTGTGATCGGCTGATCGTCTGTGTGCCCGACAACCAGAACTCGCATACCTTCGTTGCTTCCGGAAAGAATCTGATTGGCGAACTCTTTAATGACCGGATACGACTCTGATCGCAGTTCCGCACTTCCCAGGTCAAAGTGAATATCTTCAGGGAACTTATTCAGGCCCGTTAGCTCATCATATTTGAAACCGGGAACCTGAGCTGTCATGGGGCCGCCGGCGATTATCGGATCCGACGTCGCGTCCTTCAGCAGGTTGGCATAGCGATCTTTAATTTCACCACGTTCCACCAGCAGGTTGTCCAGCCGGGTGTTGGCGGTTCCCAATTGAGATTCTGTTTGTACCAATTGCTGCGACAGCATTTGTCGCTCTTGTTCAAGAGCGCCAATCGTTTGCTGGGCATTTTGCTGAGCCAACATCAATTGCTCATTTTCCGCAAACAGCTCCTGAGACCTGAGCTGGCTTGCAGCAAGTTTTCCGTGATGAGCGCGTGGCCCAATAAGGCAGCAACCGCTAAGTCCGCAGCAAACAACTGCAATGGCGACTGAATTTAGAATGGCTTTTGGCATGGCAGACTGCTTTGGCAGAACTGATTGAAAGGAGAGATTGTTGAACTGTAAGAGTTCTTCAATGTCTGTTTGTTTTCGCACGCGAACTGCGTTGGCAGCGGCACGCTTGAAGGAGGGGCCGTATTTTTACGATGCAGGCGGCCCTGAGCCTACACTCCTTTAGCCTGTTTTGAGTATGCAAGGCACGGTTGTGACACTGGCCGTCGCGTGAAATGGCGTTTCACTGCAGTTCCTGCCGATTGCAGGGGGCGCAAATGCAGGTTTCGCATGCCTGTGTTTCGAAGAATCGGCAGATTCTGCTGTGGGCGTTTGGTCCGCAGGTTTTGATGATCGCTGCGCACACTTCCGCTCCGTCGCAAAGCTTTCGTCGCTGATGCGGGGCTTTCTCAGGGCAGTTTCAGCGTGTGATGGGTTCGAATCTGAATTGGCGCTGTTTTTGAAAGCGTGGTTTCAATGGCCCCGCATTCTGATGTGAAATACACGGCGTCGCTGGTGGAATAAACTTGTTCCAGGCGTTCTCGCTGGCTGGTATCACGCGAACTTACAACGACAAACTGCGGCTGAATGGCTTGTGCAACGGCTTCATTGTTGGATGCTTTTGAGCCGTGATGTGGGCTGATCAGAACGTCGGCGTGGTTTAGTTGAGGCAAAATTACTTCTGCTCCCAAACCTTCGAGATCACCAGTCAGCACGATGCTTTTTTCGTTTGCGTCAATTCGCACGACCAGCGAGCGTTCGTTGTCTTCTGCATCGTGCGGCAAGCTGCTTGGTTCTGCGTGAAGTATGGAGATGTTGGCACCGTCAACCGTTGTTGTGTCCAAGTGGTGGATTTCATGTACTGCTACGCCAAGTTGATCTGCTCGAGCCAGTAACGCTTTTACGGAATACGATTCAGATTGCAAAACGTCACAGGACGTAAGGATTTCAGCAACAGGAATTCTTGTCAGTATTTCGCCGATGGCGTTGTAGTGATCAAGGTCTGCATGAGAAATGAAGATGCCGTCGATTCTATTGTGTCCCCGTGTCCACAGGTATCGAGTCACAACATCTGCTGTACGGCTGCCGCGATTCATCGCTCCTGCATCGATCAGATACACGCGTCCTCCACCCGTTTCGACGACCACCGCGTTGCCATGGCCCACTGCCAGAATCGTACACGTTAACTGATTTTGCTTTGATTCTATGGCAGGAATCCAGCCTCCTGATGTTAGGCAGATCAGCATCCCGCAAATCGCCAGGTTTCTGCGTGGTCCTTTAAACGCCAGCAAAGATGCCGTCAGGAACAGGTAGTAGCAGGGGATGAACCATGGTGGCAAATCGGGCAGGTAAAGATGTCCTCCACGAAATTCTGCAGCCGTTTCGACAATCCAAACCAACCATTTTAGTGACATTGAAAACAGTGAGCCGGGAATAGATGCCAAGGATGGCCACTGCGGCATCAGCATCCCAACAAATAATGTAATGAAACCTATGCACAACGCCACCGCAGTGGCGGGAATCAGCAGGATGTTAACGATGAGTCCAATGGGTGATACAACATGAAACGATGAAACAACCAAGGGCGTGGTGAAGGCCAGTATGAAGATCATGCGACGATAGCTGTTCGACGTCCACCTCCACACAAAGGCTGTGGCCGATCTTAGTTTTTCAGCTGGCGAAATCGCGTCGGTCGGCACTTCCGAGTGTTCTGATTCCTGAGCTGATTTGGTGGTGATGCTGCCTACCCACCCCAGTGCTGCGACGGACAGAAAGGAAAGCCACGCACCCGTTTCGAAGATAAGGTTGGGATTGCATGCCACCATCAGCAACACGGTGACTGCAATCAATGCGGATGTTCTTTGGTTTCGTCCCAGTAACTGACCACAAACAAAGATTGAGAAGAAAACCGCAGCTCGCACAACAGAAGGTCGCAAATCTGTGACCGTCGCGTAAGTCCAGCAGACTGCTGCGGTCAGCAACAATGCTCTGTTTCGCGGGACCAGCAGCAGGTTCATAATCTGCAGTAGAAAAACGCAAAGAATGCCGACGTGCAGTCCGGAGATCGCCAACAGATGCATCGTTCCGCTGGCGATAAATGCTTCTTCTGTTTCCGTTGCCAGTTCGTTTCGATTGCCCAGTAGTAGTGCCAGTGCAATCGGCTGAACTTCTCGATCAATGCTTGCGAGAATCGCCGCACGAGCGGTCTGGCGAAGTCGGGTTATGAACCATCCAACGCTTAATCGCGTGGCTGGCTTTATGGTCTGAATCGCTTCGGGATGTTTCACGAATAGCAGTCCCGCGATCTGCTGCCGCATCAGAAAGGTTTGATAATCGAACTCACCCGGATTTGCGGGCGCTTCTGGCCAGTTTAGCTTTCCGGTAAGTTGAATGTAGTCTCCGGCAGAGAGCTTCGTTCCGACATCGCCATCAACATAGACCTGACATCGGCCAGCCAGCGGTCGCTGATTTTGATCAGCCACAACTTCGCTGACGTTTGCGATAAACCGCGTTTGTTCAGGATCGCCGTATAGCCGAGGCGAGAATTCTGAAGATGGTCGCACGCTTACGACCGGTACGGATTCAATGGTGGCTCGCAACTGCACAGTCGATGGATTTGTTATTGCGAGCTCTTTTAACGTTGCTCGCTGATAGTTCTCGTTAGCCACCTGCCAGTGGCAGATTCCGAGGCAAACGATAGACAGTCCGATGGCAAGTGACGCCATGTGCTGTTTTCTTGAACGATGAAACCAGATGGCGGCACATAGCCAGATGAACAGTGCCAGCAGATATGGAGAAATCGCCATCGGCAACAGTGATCCGATGAAGACTCCAGTAACCAGGGCCACAGCTGCGTAGACGGATGCCGGCACCGACCTGGCGTGCCGGTTGGAAGTGGGCGAGGATTGAGCTGTTGGAGTCGCTGGCATTTCCGCGAAAATGGTGGTGTCAGAAGTCTGACTGCTGTGTCTCGTCAGTATTAAGCGGGCAGGCCAAAAGTGAGGTCGTTGTGATCAGGTTCTGGGACGACCGTCGAGCATTGGCTGCAGTTCGTCCACGAAGTCGTTGACGTCGGTAAATTCACGATACACTGACGCGAATCTTACAAACGCCACTTTATCCAGATCGCGAAGGGCGTTGAAAACGAGTTCACCGATTTGCCGTGAAGGAAGTTCGCGAAGTCCTTCTTCATAGATCGAAGCTTCCACACCAGCGACAAGTTGGTCAATTTGTTCGTTGCTGATAGGGCGTTTGTAGCACGCTTTTTCGATGCCTGAGCGAATTCGATTTCTGTCGAACGGAACTCGCGTGCCATCCTTTTTAATCACCTTGATGGGTGATTCTTCAATGCGTTCGTATGTGGTGAATCTACGAGTACACTCCAGGCATTCACGACGTCGCCGAATCGAATAGTCCTGACTATTGCGAGAGTCGATGACCTTTGTTTCTTCGTGTTTACAGAAGGGGCAACGCATAACGAACGCCCTCCACCAGAGTTTATTGCACAGACGGAAATTCCCGTCAGGGATTAGAAACGCCATTGCGTACTGAACCCGGATTGTAACACTAAGACGTTCACAACACTGCCGGATACCGAAAACTTAACAAGTTCGGCTCAATAAATATGCAATTTCGGCCTGGTCTGGCGGTCGTGGAACGGCGACGGAATTGGCCTGAATAAGGTACCGCTGGAAAAAGTCAGAATTCGGTGTCAACCAGCACTGATCAGCAGGCTTTGAAATCAGTCTTGGGGGTCTCATGTGAACGACAGGCGGCTGTGGCATCGCTCGACAAAATAAAGGGCGTTGATGCTTGTGCCCTGCCCTTGTGCCAGAAGTCTTGAGTTCGCAGGTTCTGCAAACGGCTTCGTGTGCCTATTGTTCGTTCCCGAAAACCTGGGTCCAGTAGTAATTGTAGTTGATGTTTCCGGTGTCGTTTTCGAGGTATTGGAAGCCGACACCAATTTCTGTGAAGACAGGGTTCAGGATATTTGCCAAATGGCTGGGGCTATCGACCCATGCCTGCACGACTTCGGCGGCAGTTAACTGACCTGCGGCGATGTTTTCACCGATCGCTTGATAGTTGTAGCCAGCGTTCAGGGCGCGGTCCCACGGTTGCAGTCCGTCGAGCCCCGTATGGTTGAAGAAATCCAGAAATGCCAGGTTCTGCGATTGGGTCTGAGCGGCTTGTTGTAGTTTTAGATTCACCGTCAGCGGATTCAATCCGTATTGTGCTCGCACCTCGTTTGTCAGACGGGTCACTTCTGAAAGAAAGTCGGGTTCCTGATACGATGGGGCTTCAGTTGTTGAGCCTGTTGTTTCAGTCTCAGCGGGGGGGATAAATGCGTCGTTGGTTTGCGAAGCTTCGGCTTCAGGCCGAGCTTCATCGGCACTCGGTTCGCCACCGAAACCGCCCGAATTTGACGCGGGAAATGACGTGTCTTGCGGAATTTGCGCAGCGTCCAGGTTCAGGATCTGGTCGTTAAAGTGGATACGTTCCACGTTGTGGAGTTCGTTGACTACCTGTTGTCCGTTGAGACCGTTCCCGATTAGCTGAGTATTTCCGTTTTCAAGGCGGACAATTTGATAGTCGGACAGATTGCCTTCATAGACAACCAGTGTATCGATTCCATTGCCGCCATCGATGAAGTTGTGTCCGATTGGTGCATAGATGTTGTCGTCGCCATCTGCTGCGTTGATTGTGTCGTTGCCGTCTGTGCCTGAGATCCAGTCGCTGCTGTTTGTTCCCGTGATGTTGTTGCTGGGGGAGATAGGCGTTGATTGTATTTCGGTAGCAGGTTCAGGAACGCTTGCAGTAGAAGTATTTAGTGCAATCGTTCCGTCGTTAAAGACGATGCGTTCAATGTTCTGAAGTGTGTTGACGACCGTGCTGCCATCTAATCCTCGACCAGTAAGCAGATATCCACCGTTTGCCAACTGTTGAAGTGAATAGTCAGCCTGATCGCCTTCGTAAATCACGAGTGCGTCGTCTCCGGAACCACCGTCAATCGTGTTGGTTCCGAGTGGTGCGTAGATTTCGTCGTTGCCACCGCCTGCAAAAATGCTGTTGTCGTTGTGGTCACCCGATATCCATTCGCTGGCGTTAGTTCCGTTAATAACGGTTGCAGACAGCAGCAGCATGGGTTCGATGGATTCAATCTGATATCCGCGAATAGAGATTCGAGACATGTTGGTGGTCTATCTTTGGAGTGGGGAGACTCTGACTGCGTGAAGAGGGGTCGCAGTGCAATTTACCGACACTCACGTTACAGACCTAAGACAGTTCCAGTCACGACGCAATGTTGCAGAATCGCGACGTGTCGTGTGCGCACGATCGGTTGTGGCGAATTTGCAGAGATGGTGCCAGAAAGCAACGCGTCGATGTAAAGATCGCTTGTCATCAACTTTGCTTGTTTGGTTCTTGCATTGTCGCTGAGACGGACGGCCGATTGATGTGACGTTTAAGCAAGAGTAGCCGTTGAACCAACAGAGGTGCACTGTGGTTCTGGGCAGGTCTGAGATAGCTGCGAACACTTTGTGAGTAAGGAGCAGCATCGAGTTCAAATTTGCAGTTGACGGCTTGGCTCAAAGTGCGGCAGGAAATACCAGTTTTCAGCTTATAAACGCCATTATTGCAAAATTTTCCTGTGGTGTCTTAGGTCGCAAAAATGGCCCGAAAAATCGTGATTTGGGACGTGATGGTCATTGTTCCCTGTGTTTTTTGGGTATTTGCCATTGCTGGCTGCCGAATGTGGCCGTTTCGTCGTGAATTATTTCTGCAAATCATTCTTACGTGAAGGGGCAGGAGGTATTGCTATTACAGACGCGTGAGGGTAGCGTCAGCAAAATCTGAGTTTGATACTGGCTCGATTTGAGTCATTTGGACCAATTGGTGTGGGTCTTGGCATTCTGAAGACGAATACTTCGGCTCTAGAGTTCTCCTGCAGCAAACATCTTTTTGATGGAAATTCGGATGGAATTCGAGTTTTCAAATTCAGCGTTTCAGAGGCTGCCGCTGTGGCAGCAACATGGGTGTTTTTGTAGTTGTAGAGTTCAAGGGTTTCGTGATGAGTAAGAACATTTTTGTTGGTAGCCTGGCATGGGGCACAACCTCAGAAGGCCTGGAGCAAGCATTTGCCCAGTACGGTGTTGTGACTTCAGCAAAGGTAATCAACGACCGTGAGACAGGGCGATCCAAAGGATTCGCGTTCGTCGAAATGGAGACTGGTGGCGACGAAGCTATCCAGGCTCTGAACGGTTCAGACCTTGACGGCCGACAGATCGTGGTCAACGAAGCTCGCCCTCGTGAAGAACGTGGCGGCGGCGGCGGTGGTCGTGGTGGATACGGCGGCGGTGGTGGTGGCGGTTACGGCGGCGGCGGCGGTGGTCGTGGCGGCGGTGGCGGCTACGGTGGTGGCGGTGGCGGTCGAGATCGCTACTAACAGAATTACCAGCAAAAGGTACCAACGACTAATTCTGCTCCAGAAACTGTCGTGAATACAAGAAGGCGGTAAGCATTATGCTTACCGTCTTTTTTTACGTACTGATGTTTCAAATTCAATGGCCGCCAAAATTTGCCGCCACAAACTCAATCGGCATCAGTGCGTCACGCTTGGCTCCGAACTGGATTGGATTAGTTCAGAGCAAAAGTCAATTCGCGGACGTGGCCGGGATGCGTTCGAAAATGGCAATATTTTTCAGACAAATTCATGCACTGCCACGATCATTCTTTTGACGCGACGTTATTGAATATTGTGGCTTTGGAATGAGTCCACACCGCAAATTTGGAATGCTGCAGCGATGATGCTGAGTTCGAGGCAGTAGCCTGTCCGATAGGCGTTTGTCTTTAAATTACAGGATGCAATATGGAATATCTCTCAAATAATCCATGGCCGCTGATGGTGATGTTTGCCGGCATTGCCATCGTCGCGTTTCTTTCCGGAGTTTCCGCCGGGCGACGAATTGCCGCCGTTTGCATCGCGTTGATGGTGGGTGTGTATTTTCTGGAACAGTATCTGATATCGCCTCAGGAAATGGTGGAATCTGAACTGCACACCATGCTGTCGCATTTCAAGAATCGCGACGTACCGGCCATTTCAAAGCAGATCTCAAGTCAAAGTCCGGATCTTGCTACGATTGCGGAACAGGGGCTGGAACTTGTGGACATCAGCGAGTCGTTCCATATCAACAGCATTCACGTAGAAATGCAGGACGACGGTTCAGCAACTGCCACGGTGCGTGCGAACGGAGATGTTACGTTGCGCCGAAACGGTGGTGGAACTCACGCCATACCAAATTACTGGAAGACCGAATGGAAACAGGAATCAGATCAGTGGCGGCTATTTAAGGTGGTTCGCCTGAACCCGGTTAACGGAACTGAAATGGGTTACTTTTCAGCTCAGTAGACAGCGGCTGATTCTGGTTGACTTGTTATGTCTTCAACATTCGATGGTTGTCTTATCCGGGCGTTGCAAGGCATTCTATTCCTGCGGCACTTCTTGTGTTCAGTGAAAGCGAAAACGCTTTGAATGTCGCATTATCCGCGGCATCCAAAGCGTTGTTCGTTGAGTCTGGTAATAGCAGACAGCCTAATCCCTGTTTGACTTAGTCGTCCAGGCCCCAGACGCCGTCCCAGTGCACGAAGCCTTCAATGGCTTCGTATTCTGCCAGGCCCAGTGCATCATAGTCTCGAGCTGTTTTTGCATTGCGAGCTTCTGCGCGTTGCCAGAATTCTCGCATGTCAGGTCCAGGAAACAAAGCGCGGTCTTTTTGCGATTCGTGCTTAAAGATTGCCTGACGTTTTCGTTCCACTTCGACGGGGCTAAGCGGGACGGCGACTTCAATCTGATGAATTGGCCATTCCTGCCACGCACCTCGATACAGCAGTACTCGACATTCGCTGAACCAGTCGTCGTTACGGCAAACATCGCAGGCTTCGATGATGGCTTTCAAGCAGGTCCGGTGTGTTCCGTGAGGATCTGACAGATCCCCTGCAGCGTAAATCTGATGCGGCTTGATGTCTCGCAAAAGGTCCACAATGATCTTAATGTCTTCTTCACCGATCGGCTTCTTTTTAACTCGCCCAGTTTCATAGAAGGGCATGTCCAGGAAGTGGAGCTTTTCGTTGGGAACGCCGCAGCAGCGAGCTCCTGCACGGGCTTCGCCTCGACGGATGATGCCCTTGAGCTTCTGAACTTCGTCGCTATCAACCTGACCGGGGCTCTTCTTCTTCAGGAACTCGTCAATATGGCCTTCGAGAGATCGGACGGTTTCTGTGGCGATATCGAACGTTGTACAGAATTCCGCTGCGAATTCGGCGAAGCGAATCGCGTCTTCATCGAAGACGGCAATATTGCCGGAAGTCTGGTACGCGATATGAACGTCGTGTCCCTGATCGGCCAGGCGAATCAGCGTGCCTCCCATTGAGATCACGTCGTCGTCCGGGTGTGGTGAGAAACAGATCACACGTTTGGGAAAAATGTGGTCGAATTTGCCAGGCCGGTCGCCGATTCGCTTGGCGTGATCGGGCTTACCACCGGGCCAGCCAGTTAACGTTGACTGCAGGTGGCGGAAGACTTCAAGGTTGATTTCGTAGGCAGAACCATATTCTGCCAGCAGTCCCTGCAGTCCTTCTTCGTTGTAATCGGCGTCTGTAAGTTTCAGGAGGGCCTTCTGCATTTTTTCGGCAAGCCAAATAACAGCTCGACGAATCAATGCGGGCGTCCATTCAACGGATTCCACCAGCCATGGGAACGTTGAACGAGTCAGGCCACTGCCAGCGGCCTGGTCCAACAACACTTCCACGTTTCGGTGACGTTGCAGGTAAGTCGCTGGAACGGACGGGCTTTGTTCGCCTTCCACGGTGCGAGCGACAATGGGGGCCTTGTTTTCGCCGAATGCCAGAATGAAGATCTTCCAGGCGTTCAGAATGGTGCCCACCCCCATCGTGATCGCTCGCCGAGGCACATTTTCTGCACCAAAGAAGTCGCTGGCGGCGTCTGTTCGAGTGACCGAGTCCAGGGTAATCAGGCGTGTGCGTGATGTTTCGTCAGAACCAGGTTCGTTAAATCCGATGTGGCCTGTTCGGCCAATCCCCAGCAACTGAATGTCAATTCCGCCAGCTGCTGTGATTTTTGCTTCATATTCCTGGCAGAAATCGTTGACAGCTTCTGGTGGAAGCGTGCCATCCGGGATGTTGACGTTTTCTTTGGGGATATCGATATGATCGAACAGGTGTTCGTTCATAAACCGCACGTAACTCTGCAGTTCCAGCGGTTGCATCGGAAAATATTCGTCCAGGTTGAAGGTCACTACGTTTTGGAAAGACAAGCCTTCCTCGCGGTGCATCCGAACCAATTCTGCGTAGATGCCGATCGGGGTTGAGCCGGTCGCCAGGCCCAAAACACACGATTTTTGTTTTTCAGCACGAGCTCGAATCAGCTCGGCAATCTGAGTAGCGACGTACTTTGAAGCGGCGACAGCATTGGGGAACACTTCGCATGGCAGACGTTCCAGCTTGCTGAGATCTTGAATGGCAGTCATTGGTGGGATTCGTTGAGTTAAGATTTAAGTCTTACCCAAAAAAGATGCGACGGGCACGGTTCGCATCCTGGTCTGGGCGACAACGGAACGTTTTCGAGCGTCTGCTCGATTTCGGCCAACAGGCAGGGCCCGTATCCAAAAGGCCTCGGAAGCACCAGATTCTACTCAATCCGTCGCACGATTCGATCTTGACCGTCATCATTCGCAAATATTGACAGATTCGCGGCCCGATGGAGCATTCAGGGGGCCGAACCGTTGCACCGCGCAGTCGACAAGTTTTGAGACAGGGTTTTCGAGTAGATTTGTCCTCTATTGACAACTACGATTCTGCTGTGGTTTACCGAAAGAGCTTGTTCCAGAGGGTGTGGCAAGCTAGGTTAGGCTGCATGCGGATGTGACACTTCTTTGTGTCCATCAGTGTTGAAGTCAAAGATATCGTCAGCAGGTGAGTGCCAAATGTCGTCAGCGAAAGCAGTGTTCGAATTCGAGAGATCCGGTAATTTGTTAATCGTTATACCTACCGGAAGCCTGATGGAGTTCCGCGACAGCGATGTAAGAAACGCTTACAACGAAACATACCGGTTGCTTAACGAACCAGACGTGATGCATCTGCTGGTCGATTTTAGCCAGCTAAACTACTTCGCTTCGACCTTTGTTGGCATGTTGATTCGGCTTGCCAGGAAAGCACGACAGGGCGGAGGCCAGGCCGTTTTGTGCAATTTGTCGGACAACATGAAGCAGATGATGAAGTCGCTGATGTTGTTGGAAAATACAAAGACAGACTTCTATTGGGTCGCATTTCCGTCGCGAGATGAAGCAATTGCTGCTTTGCCAATTGCCGCAGAAAATGGACCGTCTCAGGCTCACAAAGATCCACAGCCAACATCTGAAACGCCTGCTTCTTCAGCCGACAACACCGATGCAACTGCAGGCGGCGGATGGTCTCGCTACACCAAATAAAAATGGCCGCAACAGAACAATCTGTTACGGCCATCGATGTGAGTCGCACTTAGCCGGACAATGCCAAGTCTCTACCAGCCGCAAGGCGTTAGCCTCGGTTTTTTCCCCTGATTCGCAGAAACCGGGGCTAATGCCCTGCGGCTCAGGTGGATCAAAGAAAACTGACGTTTCATCAAAACTGGTGCTCTCCAGTTAGATGCTGTCCAGAATCCTGCCGATGTCGGAGAAGACCACGAAATCGTCGTCGGCTGGTACTGATGTGAACCCATCTGCTCTAAGGCCTGACTGGCTTGCGGAAGCCTGCGAATCCACTGTCATGACCGTATCCGATGTGATTGATGTCACCTGCAGAGCTCGCCCGCTGATTTGAATGACGTCTCCTACCAGCAGTTCCGAAGTAAAGCTTGTGCCGTTGCCTGTAATCGTAGTGCTGTTTGCTGTGAGATTGACGGTGCCTGTCAGCTGAGTCAACGGCGAAGTTACTAGTGGCGTTTCTCCCAACGCGGACTGATTCAGCATCAGGCTGAGGTCAAATACCGGCAACTGATTGATGGCGTCAACGACGGACATTCCATTGCCCAGCACGCGTCCGAATACGGTGTGTCCAACGGCTGGATTAGACGAAATTGCAGTGTCCAGGCCCGTGTTATTGGCAATGTTGATGAACCACTGACTTGTTCCACTGCTCGGCTGACCTCCAATGAGTGCCATTGACAGAGTGCCGCGGAAGTTGGAATTACCCGCAAGCGAAGATTCGTTTGTGATTCCTCCTTTGGTTGGCACGTTTGAAGCAGCACTGTTGTTAACAGTAAATCCACCACCCTGAATCACAAAGTTAAATGGCGATCGGTGGACGATCAGATTCTGATAACTGCCGTCATCCACGTAAGACAGGAAGTTGGCAACTGTAATTGGAGCATCATCGTCCAGCAGTTCGACGTCGTAGAAGTCGTTTGTGCCGTCGTTGTTCAGGTCCTGATTGATTCCAAAGCGGACGACTGTTCCCAGAGCAAGCTGGACTTCGAATGGCGATGATACGGTGTCAACACTTTCGGCAACGATCAGAGAACGAACCTGAACATAGTTTCGTCCTTCATTGTCGCTGTCGTTGGCCAGAGTCACTGTGACTGAGTAGTTACCAGAAGCATCGGCTGTGGTCGCCCCTTCGTCAAACGCACTGTCGCCGTTTGTGTCGACTTGTACGGTCGCGTTGGGGGCGGTTTGTCCGGTGATTGTGAAGGACGCATTCTTAGTGATAATCGCCCCAACTGTTTCTGCCACAGTGTTCGACGATGTGTCGACCGTCAGCGAAAGGTTTTCATCGTTGGTTACGCCAATGTTCGCCATCACATCTGCGTGACCTGTTGCGGAAGCGGTCACAGTGGCAAGCGCGTTGGCTGCATAAAGACTGTTGTCAATGATATCCAGCGAAACGTTTGCCGTTGTCTCACCGGCGATAAATGTGACAGTGGCCGGGCCTGTCACAAGTGCCGGGTTTGAATATGCCAGATTGACTGTTTCGTCTGCGGCTGAGTTGTTTCGAGTTAACGTCAACGATGCACCACCAATACCGGCAGTTTCACTGACGGACAGCGCAGATGGTGTTAACGTAATTGTGGCAACGTCGTCGTTCGTTACAGTCACGCTGGTGGTGGCGGTGAAGAACCCGGAAGCTGCCGCAGAAACAATTGCCGTTCCATTTGCGGGAGATTCAACGATATTGTTGTCGACGGTGTCAAAGGTCACATTTACAGAAGCCTGGCCAGCCGGAATTGTGACAGACGTTGGTACCGCAAGACGGGTGTCACCGGTTCGAGTCAGTGTTACGACGACATCGGTTGAAGTGTCGACCGTGTTGCGCGAAATCACTGCGGAAACTGCCGCAGTGCCCGCATTTTCTGCAACCACGTCAGATCCGGACAAAGCGATCGTCAATGCTGGATTGTCGTCGTCTGCTGCCACGATGGTTTCGGATCCGGAGCTGAATCCCGTTGCAGAGGCAATAACCGCCACCGTCAAGTCTCCGTCATCGATGTTTTCCTCAACGCCGGATACCTGCACCGTTGCTGAAGAGCTGCCGGCAGGAATGACGACTGTGGTTGACGCATTTCCGGCAAACGTCACGCTGTCAGGATCCTGTGATGTGAGTGTGACAGTGAGTTCAGACGTCGTCGCTGAGTTTCTGCTGACTGTGATGGTTGCCGTACTGTCGCTGCCGGTTTCCGTTATTGTTGGCGCTGAGAAGGCAACGGAAAGCTGTTCACTGTCATTATCAAGCACAACAACTGAGGTGTTGCCAGACGCAAGACCGGTTGCGGTGGCAGTAAGAGTAAACGTAACATCGCTGCCGACGGTTGTGTTACCAATTGTCGGAATACTAATTGTGGCGGATGAGTTTCCAGCCGCAATTGTCGCGGTGGCTGGAACCGTGAAGACTCCAGATGGAGAGCCTGTCAGGTTAACCACCAACGCTTCAGTCGTACTTCCTGTGCGAGTAATCGTGAAGTCTACGCTGTTGGATGTGCCAACCGTTGATGGGCCGCCTGTGTCTTCTTCGATTGTGCTGACATTTGCGGATACCGAAAGTGATTCCGCATCGTCGTCTGTGACTGTCAGTTCGATTGTCCTGGCGTTCAACCCGTTTGCTGTGGCAGTAATCGTAACCACTTCAGTGTTACCGACTGTCGTGTCGTTGACGGCGTTAAGTTGCACGGTGACCGATGTTTGTCCGGCTGGAATTGTAACCGTACTTTGGGCCAGCGTGAGTCTTGACGTGTTGGATGACGTTAGCTGAACTTCCAGAGCTGTGTCTGAAGCCGATTCTCGCGATACTGTTAAAGTTGCTGCTCCATTTCCAGCGGCTTCCGAGATCGAAGTTGTGTTCAGAGCAAGCGACAGTTGGGGATCAAATGCCAGAACGGCTGCTTCAGCAATCGCAATGGCCCCGGTGACAGCGTTGTTAATTCGAGACTCAATGGCCGCTGCATCGGCAATTCGTCCGGAGAAGCTGGAACGTTTCAGTCCATCGAACGTAACGGTCGATGCGGTTTCGAGATTGTCTCGCCCGCCACCACCATAGGTTCGAAGACGATCATAGAACGTGCTGGAACCTGTAATTTGAATGTTATCGCGACCGCCGCCGCCGAAGATGAAGCTTTTGTCTCCTACGTCTGACGAGTCAAAAACGATGATGTCGTTTCCGCCGTGTCCGGCAATTGTGATGTCGTCTACGAAAACTGAGTCGCGTAGTACGATGTTGTCTTCACCGCCAAGACCAACGATCGTGGTGTCTCGTCCGATACGAGAATTGTCAACGACGATATTGTCATTGTTGGAGCCACCTGAAACATAAAGGTCTCGACCGATTGTTGCCGAGCTAACGATCAAAGTGTCTGCTCCGCGAGCACCCAATATTGTCGCGTTTCGGCCAACAGTGGAATTCTGCAGACTGATTGTATCTGCACCTGAATTTCCATTGATGTGCAGGTTTCCGCTGATCGTGGATGAACCCATCACCGCAATCTGATCATTACCCGAACCACCGGAAATGAATGCGTTTCCGGGCAGCGTTACACCGTCGATGGTGAAGGTGTCATTGCCATTATCAAGTGATGCGTACAGACTTCCCGGTATCGATGTTGAACCTGTGGCAAGTACAAAGTCGTTACTGCTGCCGTTGATTGTAGTGCCATCCGCTCCCCGAACGACGACATTTCCGCCATCCACAAGAATCTGCACTGAGTTATCAGCAGCGTCGCCGTTGATGAAGGCGGTCTGGCCGACTAACTGTGCTGTAACATTCCCTGCCAACAATGCTCGTTCTTCCAGTCGTTCCAGGCGGGCGACGGGAAGTGTTCCGGGAAGCCCCTGACTACGGCGGCCTTGAAATCGTTTGGCTGGCTTGGAAAGGTTGAAGAGACGGCGAAAGTTCATTTGTCTTCCTGAGAGCTCGGTTGTGTGCGTCAACGATTCAAGTAGCAGATGAAATACTGCCACAGACTGAAAATACAGGGTTCTGAGTAGTTTCGACGTCTCATCGCTCCGAATCTAACCCGTTCACACCGCGTGGGCGACTTTTACGAATACGCAGTATGAATAGAATGGAGGTAATGGATGAGTCGCGCGTGCGGTTTGTGCAGTTTACCTGTATTGACTCGTTGAGCCATGGCTCCTGTTCGAAAATACGCATGGAAGCCCGATTTTTTGGGCGTCTTTCAGGAAATGCGCGAAACGAATCAGCTTTCGAAAAGCTGAATTCTGAACAGGTGCTGGCGAATGTGGGTTTTGCGGGATTCAGCCCGGAACTTGCAACGGACTGTGAATCATCGGAGCCCCGGACCTTTCTGCGCGAGGCACCCCGCTATTCAGCGACGTGAACTTCGTGGCGTCCGGTGGAATCTGCGGCCGCTCTGGACATGCCACCGGTGTTGAATTGCATGGTGATTTCGCCCGCCGCAGACACAGCGATGATGCCTCCACTGATTCGTCGTTCTTTATCGTTCAGCAGATTCTGGACGGAATCATTTAGGCTGCTTCCTGCATATTCCATTTGAGCGGAAACATTGAATGCGATGGAGTTGCGGATAAAGTCCTCACCGACTCCCGTACAGCTGACTCCACAAGTGCGATTGTCGGCGAACGTGCCAGCACCAATGATCGGTGAGTCGCCGATTCGCCCAAACTTCTTATTGGTTAATCCGCCTGTGGAAGTTGCGGCAGCAATATTCCCATCTAAGTCAAGTGCCACGCACCCGACAGTTCCAATGCAAAATTCTGTGGGCATGGGAACAACGGCTTGAGCTTCACGCAGGTTCTTTCTTGCTTTATCTGTGGTGAACCAGGAATTTGGAACGCGCTGAATGTTTTCAGGGCCCAGCTGATCAGCAAAGGTTTCAGCACCGTCGGTGGCCAGCAGCACGTGTCGGGTGTCTGTCATAACGTGCCGCGCCAGTGTGATTGGATGTCGAACCGTCTTGACGCCGGCGACCCCGCCACAGGCGCGTGTTTTGCCGTCCATAATCGACGCGTCAAGTTCGTGTTGTTCGGCAGCATTCAGAACAGCTCCTCGTCCCGCATTAAACTCCGGTGCATCCTCCAGAATTCGAACAACTTCCTCAACGACCTGCAAACTGGATTTGCCTTCTTTAAGCAGTGTTTCACCGTGAGAAAGTGCGTGGGCCAGAACTTTCTGTCGCTGCGTGCGATGATCAGCGTCAGTGGAAATACGCCCTGCTCCACCGTGAATCACGATGGCGTATTTCGCATTTGTGGCGACGTCGTGTCCGAGCGAGCACTGGGGCAGCAGAGTGAGTACGATCAGCAGAATGCATCTGTTCATCTTGTTTTGTTGTCCCTTAAATGATCCTGCATCGCCTGACAATGACTTCGCCCTTGCCCTGTGGCGTGGCCTGCGACAGAACGTGGAAAGGTTTAATCGCCGAGCCGCTCCGTTGTCGCTAAGAAAATGATGGGTCTCGTGCACGCATGCTTTTGAGATGAGATTCTAAACAGCAATTCGGGTGAAAAGTTTAAAACCAGCAAACGGAACTTCAGCATTGAGCCTCAAGTTCTGTTCTGTGCCTGAGGTTCTAACTTTTCGCTGAACTGTTGGCGGCTTGTTTTGCCATTAGTTTTTTCTGGAATTTGCCCTGGACAATATCAACGACGACCAACACCGCTAGTACAAAGTAGAAAGTGCTTTTTGCCATTGGTTCAACCAGGTAACCGAAAAGTTTCAGGTGTGCCAGATGGCCACCCTCTGAAACCAGCATGATTCCGACGATGAATAGAATGAACAGGCCCAGTACTTCATAAAGTCGATTCTTCTTTAGAAAGTCACTGACTCGATCTGCCAGCCACATCATCATTATTCCACTTAGCACAATCGCCAGCGACATCACGACCATATTGGCGGAACTGATTGTTCTGACGTGTGTTTCCGGATCGGTGGAAGATGCCAGCGCGATCGCACTCAGGATCGAATCGAAGCTGAAAACCAAATTCATGATGACGATCCAGAAAATGGTGGCGGTGACTGATCGTTTGGGTTCATTGCTGTCTTCGCTTAACGCGTCGTCAGCCAGCATGTGTGAAATTTCTTTAATTGCCGTATAGATGATGAAGGCTCCACCAACCAGGACGATAAACGCGTGTACGTTCATGCTGAAGTCGACGGCTGTGGAGTGCAACGCGACAAACGGATCCTGAAAGTGTTCAATAGCGGCGGTGATGACGATCAGCAGGACAATTCGCAGCGCGATTGCCAGACCAATTCCCCATTTCCTGACGACTGCCTGCTTGTCATCGGCCACTCGTTTTGATTCGATGGAAATGTAAAGCAGGTTGTCGAAGCCCAGAACGGCTTGTAGCAACGTCAACATCAACAGTGTCATGACGTGCTGAACAATCATGTCCATTTCAAAAATCCTTTTCCAACGTCGCGTGATCTGTCCGATATCTGCACAGTACCATCAGACTGAACGATTGAATGCATTCTGTTTTTCGGCCCCTTTGTTGCCGAAGGCAGGACTTTACTTCAAACACGTCACCGGTTTGTAGTCTGATAACCATTTTCATGGTTGAATACTTTTGCTTCAAATACACATCAGTACGCATTTTCGCCGCTTAGAAGCTTCGTCGACAAATCCGTCCAAATCCAAATCCAAAGTTTTCTCCGATAACGTGGCAGTGGTTTTATGAATACAGTCACCATCTCTAAACAGGCACTTCAATCAGCGGATGTCATTATTGGCCTCGCTCTTGATGAAGATCTGCAGGATCTGGGAGATCTCACAAGTCAGGCAACGGTACCGATTGACGCCGTCGCCGAGGTGAACATTGTGGCCAGAGAAGCGGGCGTGTTAAGCGGTGGAGTATTAATTGCACCGGTGTATGACGCACTCTGCCATCGCAACAATGTGGCTGGCGATCGTGTGTCTGTTGACGTTCACATTAACGATAGCAGTCCGCTTCAACCGGGAGATCACGTCGCGACGGTCAAGGGCCCGGTTCAGTTGCTGCTGACCGGCGAACGTGTTGCTCTGAATTTTCTGATTCACTTAAGTGGCATTGCTTCGAAGACTGCAGAATTTGTCAGCAGGGTGGAAGGCAGCAATACCGTCATACTTGATACTCGGAAGACGCTTCCCGGCTATCGATTGCTGCATAAGTACGCCGTCAAATGTGGAGGCGGAACCAACCATCGGATGGGACTGTACGATGGGATGCTGATCAAGGACAATCACCTTGCAGCCCGTGGAAATCTGTCTGTGGCTGATGCTGTCAGCACGGCCCGCACGTATTTGCAGAAAAAGTCGTTGCAGCTTCCTGTGGAAGTTGAAGTGGACACCTTACAGCAGTTGAAGGATGCACTGGCTTCAAAGCCGGAAATCGTGCTTCTGGACAATATGAATCCACCGCAATTGCAACAGGCGGTGGCGATTCGCGACGAGCTTTCTGCCAGTACTTTGCTGGAAGCTTCTGGCGGAGTGAATCTGGAAACCGTCGGATGCATCGCCGGGACCGGCGTAGATCGCATCAGTATCGGTGGCCTGACACATTCCGCTGCAGCGTTAGACCTTGGCTATGACTGGCCCTGGTAAAAGTACCTGAGTGCGCGCAGCATCTTGCTGACAGTTGATCCGATTTGAATGATTGCAGGAATATTTTTGACTGTAACTGTTGGTGCATGTGGGGCTTCACTAACCGGATAACCCTTCTTTCATTGGCGTATGTTAAGTCGTAGTCGATTTTCGGTCGTTGTAAACAACACTGCACCCCGAATCTGTGATGTAGCCTTTCGCAACTCTGTTCCTGAACGCCGGATACCGAACGTTTGCGACGGGCACCAACACCAATGACTCGACACCTTGCTTCTATCGCCTGCCTGACTATTGCTGCGCTGTTTTCACAAACAGACGCATGCGCTCAAAGTTCGGACGCAAACTACACCGTTCACATCCCGCCATTTATGGCATTGGATGCTTTGCGCGGTCCGCAGTATCGCATGCATCCCGGTACATCATCAGACATTCTGATGACGAATTCACTTTGGTGGGCCAGAACGGCGTCGGGGACAGGTTCTACGGTTACGTTCTCCACAGACCATCCGTTTCAAAATACAGGCAATTCGGACTACGAACGCGACGTCCGACTTCGTATTCCCAATATGTTTGTCAGCCCTGGATCCGGTTGGGCGTTTGACACGGCGACTGACCAAACCAACTATGCGGCCGGTGACGACGTCGCAACCGTTCAGGTGTCTTCTGACACGGCTGGTGTTGCGTTAATTGTGCTGCACGTGACCTTTATCACCGGCGATCCCGCCACGCTTGCGGGCGGAGAGTATGAGGTCACGGTTACGGGAACGATCTCTGAGAATTGACGGCGTCAGTTTCCGGATTTGCGGCGAAGTTGATTCGCTGCTTTGGCATTCCCGACACCCAATTGTGTGATTGGTTTTAGCCGTTGGCTCTTCTACCTTGAGATCGGGATTCTCATGTAACACAAACGCATGCGGTCTCTGTAAACGCGAAAATCGTCCAGCAGGTCGCGTACCGAAGGTTCGAATTCGTACTTTTCAGATCCACTGCCAATTCGAACGGTGAATGGGCTTTCCAGGTCCAATTCCGGCATTTCGGGAGAGATCCGGATGAATCCGCTCTCCGGCAATGATGTGATTCGAATGAGATTCCTGCCAATGGTGCCACTCACCTTTGTTTGAGCGACCGGCCGGGAATCCGGCGTGTTGGCATCGTCCATGCTGCAGAAGCGAGAAGGCACTCCATCAAGAGTAATCCAGGACCAGTCTGTGTCTGTGCTTCGAATAAGGGTGGCGTCGATGTCTGCTGGAAACGCAGTACGCTTTTGAAGTGCCATCCAACGATAAATATTTTGCTGCTCTTCCGGGTAGGATTCAAACCCGCGTTCCGGATAGCGGACCAGTAGTGCGTCGCAGTATTCTCGCGAATCAATTGACCTTTGCAAAAGTTTTCGCAACAACAATTCCATGCGCGAATAATAAAACGGCTGTTTGGTTCCGACAACGACATACCACGGCACAGAGGTCGAATTATGTGCCGTCCACTGGATATGTTTGCGTCCGAGTCCGCCGATGGAAATGATACCGGCGATTAAATCCGGATGGGCGGTTCCCATGTCCATAGCAGCCTCGGCTCCAATATCGTGGCCTGCAAGGAATATTCGATCGTCATCGATACTGATGCTGCTTTTTAAGTGTCGCAACAGGTTTACAAACTTAATGTGCTGTTCTGCAGTCGCATCATAATTGCCGTCGGTTGCCGAATAGAGTTCCGGGACAACCAGCACGTAGCCATTACGATTTGCCTGCTGGGACCACCATTCCAGAGTCGCCTCAGAATCCGCTCCACCGCGAGAAAACGCGACAATCATGGGGTAACGACGCGTGTCTGAATACTCGTCAGGAAGCTGGCCAATACACGCGGCGGAGCGATCGGTTTCGTCCAGGGAAAACTGCTGCAGGCCCGATGATGCCGTTGAAACGCTGACTGGGTTTGTTGGAGGCTGTTGTCTGATCAGCAGTGCCAGACGCTCAATGCTGAACCCTTCCAGAGTTCGGATCGTATCCAGCAGATGGTTACGTTCTTTTTCGTTGTCATCCCGCGTTTGAAGGAAGTCAGACACTGCATAACGAATCTGCAGCAAACCAGCCGCTTCGGGAAAACTGTCGAACGAATTGTCGGGGCCAAGCAGCCAACCGGATGTCGCAATAGCGATTTTTGCTTCCGGCGAAAGAGCGTCATCAACCGAAAATAATTCAAATGGGGCGAAGCGATTTAACGTGTGCGTGGACAATTCGCGTTGAATTTCAATGACCAGCTGCATGGCTTCTCGGCGGACCTGTTCGTCGTCAATTTTGGCAATCAGGTCGTTTAGAGTCTGCTTGATGTTATTGATGCGAAGAACTTCGTCATCCATTTCCTGCACAAACGACTTTGCTCTGACTCGTATCGCTGGCGCCAGCTTGTCTTCTGGCCACAGGCGAGCATATCGGCGGGCAGCTTCAAACTTGCCGGTTTCGCGGTAGACGGTGAGTTCATTAAGCACATGCTGACCAACCACATCATTCCATGAATCTGTCAGTCCAACGCATCGGGCTTCCAGTTCGGGAAATTCTTCTGCCGTATCCCGAATAAGCAACTGCGCAGCGGTGTACTTTTCGGCTTCAATCAGCATCTTGATCATGTTTAGGCGAGTGTCGCCGTTGTCGAAATCTTTTGCCTTGGCAAGCAGGCTGGGTTGATCTTTTCCTGCATACAGGACTCCATCTGCGAGTTGAGAGGTCGATATGGCAAACTGCCAGTCGTGAGTGAGTCCATCAACAGTGCAGTACACCGAGTTAATTGAAGTGATGCCAACTTCAATCTCCATTGTTTGTTCGCTGGCCAACAGCAGTTCGATGCTCGACTTTCCATCTGCGTCGTATGGCGTTTGTCTATGCAGTCCAATGGTGTAATTCAGCGGACGCCGGGAAACACGACGTTGGCGAATCGGAAATTCCTGATTCGGAATGGCTCTGTTATCAATTGAAACGGGCTCGCTTTTTCTTGTTGATACAGCGTAGTTGCGAAACTGCTGATCAACAATTCGTAATTCAAGTCCCTGATTCTTTGACATCAGCGGCGGGTCAATGGAATTGGCAGTACTGCAAAGACCCGAAAGCACCAAACCGTTCTTTAGAACGATAGATCCCGGTTTAGGCCGTTCTTTGCCAACCTGTGCGTGCACGTGTGAACCAGGCAGCGATGCCGCAAATATCACTGCGAAAACGAAAATGATTTGGCGAAATTGGTGCATGCGTTCTATTTCGGTCTACGGTAAAGCTGAATGGGTGGTTCCTTCACGGTGACACAATTTGCTGCGATGACAGTAATTCTACATGCTGTGGGGTCACGCACAAAGCGGATTGTTGCCGTCTATTTCGGCGGTATTGGCTGAAGATCGCGGTGTTGTAACAGATTGTTTTTCCTGCCGCTTACGCGCTCCTGATAACGCCGTTGACCCGGAATTCCACGGTCTCGTAAGTTAATGCTCCCATCGGCCCGTGCCGTTGAGAGCTGCTGGACCAACCAATTGTGTTCACGGCTGTTGGTCGCTCGATACGGCGACTGATTCGTTCAGGTTCCCTTTCAGTGAAAGTTCTGCCATGTGTGGCATCGTCGGCTACGTGGGCTTCCGTGACGTTTCAGATTTTCTGCTGGAAGGTCTGCATCGCCTTGAATATCGCGGCTACGATAGCGCCGGAATCGCGGTAATGTCGGGCGACGAGATTGTCGTGCGCAAACGCGCGGGACGCGTTGGTGAACTTTCGCAGTTTGTCAAAGACAACCCCGTCAAGGGAAAGATCGGAATCGGCCACACTCGCTGGGCAACTCATGGTGCAACCACGGATGAAAATTCGCATCCGCATTACGGTGGCAATGGCGAAGTTGCGATTGTGCATAACGGAGTGATTGAGAACTACGATTCATTGCGTCGGAAGCTGCAGCAGCTGGGCTATGTATTTAAGTCACAGACTGACACCGAAGTTATTGCTCATATGATTGCCCACCATCTGGCTGAGCAGATGAAGCTGGAAGAAAGTGAGCCCAGTGTTGAATCGTGTCTGCGCGCCGTCAACCTTACGATCGATCGCCTGAAGGGCACGTTTGGGCTTTGCGTGCTGTTTCGTGATTGTCCGGATACCGTCATTGCAGCTCGGTCCGGAAGTCCGCTGGTGATTGGAGTGGGTAAGGATGAATATTTTCTGGCCAGCGACGCCAGTCCGCTAATTGGTTACACAAAAGACGTTGTGTACCTGGCAGACAACGAGGTTGTTGTTCTGCAGCCAACTGGAATGAAGATCGCTCATCGAACGACTGGCAGTGTGCGGCCTTCGATTCAGACTCTGGATCAGGTTTCCGCAGACATCGACCTGGGCGACTATCCGCATTACATGTTGAAGGAAATTTTCGAACAGCCGACCACCATTGAAAACGCCTTGCGAGGTCGACTTGACGAAGAAGAAGCAACAGCGGTTTTTGGCGGACTTAACATCACAGCACAGCAACTGCGGACGATCGATCGCGTTGTCCTGACCGCCTGCGGAACCAGCTGGCACGCAGGACTTGTGGGGGAATATCTGCTGGAAGAATTTGCCCGTATTCCAACCGAAGTTGAGTACGCCAGCGAACTGCGTTACCGCAATCCTCCCATGGGCGATCGCACGCTCGTGTTTTCGATCACTCAGAGTGGCGAGACTGCAGATACACTGGCAGCAATGCGAGAATGTAAACGTAAGGGCCACCCTACTCTGTCGATCTGCAATGTGGTTGGGTCGACGATTGCCAGAGAAGCAGATGGCGGAATTTATCTGCATGCCGGGCCGGAAATTGGAGTGGCATCGACGAAAGCTTTCACTTCGCAGGTGACCGTGTTGACCCTTCTGGCCTTGTTTCTTGGACGCATGCGACATCTTTCGTATCCCGCCGGCAAGCGGATTATTAAGCAATTGAAGGCGATGCCGGAGAAGATCGAAGAAGCTCTGAAGTGTCACGATCGGATTCAGGAAATTGCCGCCAAGTACTGTGGCTTTGACAACTTTCTGTACCTTGGCCGGTTGTACAACTTCCCGGTTGCATTGGAAGGTGCATTGAAGCTGAAGGAAATCAGCTATGTACACGCCGAAGGTTATCCGGCTGCAGAAATGAAGCACGGTCCGATTGCCCTGGTTGATGAGAAAACACCCAGCTTCTTTATTGTGCCTCGTGGTGGAATTCAGCCGAAGGTGATCAGCAACATGGAAGAAGTGAAGGCTCGGAAGGGAGCCGTTATTGCGGTTGCCTGTGAGGGCGACGAAGAGGTGGCTCGGATTGCTGACGATGTCGTCTTCGTGCCTGATGTTGAAGAATATCTTCAGCCGCTTGTGTGTGCGATTCCTCTGCAGCTGTTCAGCTATCACGTCGCACTCATGCGTGGTTGCAATGTGGACCGTCCACGGAATCTGGCAAAGAGTGTAACGGTTGAATAGTCAGCGTGATCGTCGCTGCAGAAGCTACTGTTTCTCGATGCGATACAGGTGAGTTTCGTTGCGAAGCAGAATTGCACTATCAACGAAAGCAAACGACGCAAATGTCCGGTTTTTGCCATCGCCGAGTTGGTTGGTGGCGATTTTTTCGAACTGCGTTCCGGGTTTGATAACCGTAGTTTCACCCGTTTCGTTTTGGAAATAAATGACTCCGTCAGCAAGAACGGGAGACGCAGAAAATCCGCCGGGCAATCGTTCCTGCCAATGCAGTTCGCCTGTGATTGCATTCAGGCAACTTGCAATGCCGCGGTCGTCAACCATGTACAGTTCTTTGTCGACAACAAGCACTGATGGTGACTTGGGGACACCCTTTTTTGTTTTCCATTTTACGTGTGTATCTGTGACATCGCCGGAGCCGTTGGGATCGATGGCAAATAACTGGCTGTCTCCAAATCCACTGCAGACGTAGATCATGTCATTGGCAACGACCGGACGCGGCACCACTGAATATCCTTCGCCATAGGAAACTCGCCACAACTGTTCGCCGGTTTCTGCGTCATAAGACCAAACGCCACCACTACCTGGACAGATCGCCTGAATTCGGCCTTCAATGGTGATTAACGTTGGCGTGCAAAAACTGAAACCACGCGATGGTTTCAACTCTCGTTCGGTTCTCCACGCTTGCTTACCTGTATGCTTGTTCAATGCCACGACATATCTTTGATCTTTTCCATCACAGCAAATGATCAGGTGGTCGTTTGCTAATGCCGGGCAGCCGCCATTGCCGTGCTGCGGCTCATACTTTAGTTCTTCATTTTTCCAGAGTACTGCGCCGTCTGTTGTCAGGCAGGCTGTTCCGTGCGGGCCAAAGTGGACATACAAGTGTTCGCCATCAATAATTGGTGTTGGGCTGGCGTGACTATTCTTTTCATGGATTTCAACATTTTCACCATCGTGGTGAAACGCCTCGACGTCCCAAAGCGTTGCTCCATCACCTGCCGCCAGACAGACAACGCGAAGAGACTGCCCTTTGGATGAATCTTCCCTGTCTGGAACAGACGTTGTTAGATAGATACGGCCATTGGCGACCACTGGCGACGACCATCCACTGGCGAGTTCAACTCTCCATTTTATGTTCTCTGTTTCGCTCCAGCTTCGTGGAAGATTTGTCGCATCCGAGTGCCCCTGTCCCTGTGGTCCTCGAAATTCGGTCCATTCAGAGGCCTGGCAGCAGCTGGCGACACTGAGTATCACGGTGACGGCGAAATTCATCAGTTGAGTCTTGATGGTCGTGTTCATAGGACTATTCAACGTGGCGATTGGGTTGGCTTGTCGTTGCGGCGAGTGGCACGCAATAAGTGTATCGATGTTTTTGTCGATCGCTACACGTCAGGCAGTGATACAGTCCTGTGTTTTTCTTGAATTGACGTTCCAGGCCATTGAATCTTCCGCGTCATGGCATTTCGGGCGGCGAGAAATGCCTTTGGCGGCCGGTTGCCTGCCGGTGGCATAGCCTAAGATATGCTGGTTCACTTCCACTAATGCGACACATCAGGTCTGCGATTTCGCTGTCGACTTTCAGCGAAATCGTCGTGAATTGGATTCGATCACGGTGCAACTGGTCGTCTGATTTATGTCGGCGGACCTGCGCTGCCCTGTGTTGGACAGTTCAACAGCATTGCAAACGGCCACTGAATCAAAGCGACTGAGCACCGCATTTGATTTCGGTGAACAAGGCGATCTTGTGTCAGGGGGATCCATAGACGAGTGATGTCGTGAAGGCGATTCAGCATGGCGGCATGGAAATCTAATTGCCGAAACCAGTTTAAATCGGCGACGCCATATTCCTCAGAGGCTGAGTTCTATGCAACGTTCTGCCATGGGGTGTTATGCCAGAGTGTCACCTTCTTGGGGGCCATCCTGTGTGATGGTCAGGATCTCGGGGCCGGACTCTGTCATCAGGATTGTGTGCTCGAACTGTGCTGACAGAGACTTGTCCATGGTACGTACAGTCCAGCCGTCGCCTTTGTCCAGCTTTGTTTTCCAACCACCTATATTCAGCATGGGCTCGACTGTGAAGCAGGTGCCCGGATGCAGAAGGTCACGCTTCGAAGTGAGTGTTGGAAAGTGAGGAATGCCCGGATCCTGATGAAACGCCTGTCCGATACCGTGACCCTGATATTCTCGAACGACGGAGTAGCCGGTTTCGTGGGCCATGTTTTGTATGGCTCGACCAATTAAAGTTACCGGTCCGCCTGGTTTGCAGGCACGAATTCCGACGAACAGTGAATCGAAAGTTGTTTGCACCAACTGGCGTGCTGCATCACTGACTTCACCAATCATGAACGTTTCAGACTGGTCTCCGTACCAACCGTCGACGATGGTTGTGATATCGACGTTGATGATGTCGCCTGAAACCAATGGTGTATCGTTGGGAATGCCGTGGCACACAACTTCGTTGACACTGGTGCAGATTGTTTTGGGATAGCCGTGGTAGCCAAGGCAGGCCGGAGTGTGGCCATGGTCCAGCGTATATTCGTTGGCCAGCTTGTCCAGCTGGTCTGTAGTGGTTCCTTCTTTGACGTGCGGTCGCAGAAAGTCCATGAGTCTGGCATTGAAGCGGCTGGCAGCCTTTAATCGTTCAATCTGCTCAGGCTTCGTGTATAACGGGATTTTTTTTCGCAACGGCGACAACGCTTCTCTCCGGATCGTCACCTGAAAACGAGAACGACCTTCAAAGGATAAATGTGAAGCTGGAATTATTGCCCGCAGAACCGCAGTGTCAATCAGCTTCGAAACCGCAGTTCCACTTTGCCACTTTGTCTGGGGCGGAATCGGGATTTATCGACGTTTTAGCGGCTTTGTTCGCCAGATTCATTGATGCAAGAGCTCATTCGATCGCCTGGATGCGTACAAAAGAGTCTTTTACAGAATTTCCCGTGGGGACATGGATCGTTTTTGAATCTGTCTTTGCCGGCAGAACAGTATGGTGTGTTTTCAGTTGGCCTTCCTCCAACCAGCCGAATTCGACATTGACGCGTCCAGCGTCAGCCGCCTTGTGGATGCCGTAAAGTTGAGCATCGATTAACGCGGCCTGACGCCCCGGCATGTGCATGTGAACTCGCACCAGTGCCTGATGAATTCCAGCAGCAGAAACGTCTGCTTCCGCCGCGAGCCAGCCGCTGGAAAATTCATTGTCTGCAGGGATCTTTGCTGTTGCGAAGTCTGACCAGCTTTTGCCATCGTCTGTTGAAACTGCCAGTCGAACGTCGCAGCCTTTCGTTGGTGGAACCGGGACCTGGTACCGCACTGCTGCTTTCACCGTTGTCAGTTGAGTGGGGGCTATGACCTTGAACGCTATTTGGGCGGGTTCGCTGTCTGTTGCCTGATAGGCCAGGCGATTCTTTGTTGAACGCGGCTTGTACTGGATGTTGCTGGAGCGAAATCTGGTGTCTTCGATATTTGTTATCTGCGATTCCGTAAGCCCAAAATTTGGTAGTACGGCGACTACAGCTTTTTGTTGCGAAGTGTATGTCACGTCGCAACCGTTGGTCGTAAGTTGCGGATAGATGGCCTGATTGACCTGTGATGTTGTCGTGAACGTTAATTCGTCCAATCCTGAATCACCGGTCCAAGAAAATCGAATCTGCCAGCCGTATCGACCTTTGACGTGTTCCGTAAGGTCGTAGCGGAACGCATTGGCAGTGGCTGATGAGTCTGAACCATCGTTCACTGATGGTTCGAATGGTGTCCAGCTTTGGCCTTCGTCAGCAGAAACTTCGCACAATATTTTGCCAACAAGCCTACCTTCCACAATTAGTCCGTGGCTGGCATTGCCGGACATGGGGTTTGTGTCGTCGACTGGATCGCCACATATTACGTATGGCGAAAAATGTCGAAACGTTACGGAGGCATGTTTCTGGTCGGCGCTGAATAGTCTCGGACTTTGTTCCCGATGCCCAACGTTGTCTGACAGGTTGTTCATGCCTTCTTTGCATGAAAGCGAATTCAAAAGGGGTGAGTAAACGAATTCTGCGTTGCAATAAGTCGCCTGTCCGCGAGAGTTTGATTCTGTTCCTGTATGCTGAGGGGGGCCATTGTTGAAGAAAGTCCAGCTGCGACTGGGGCCACCCGGTTGGTTCTGCCAGAAGCGACGCTTCGTTGGGCCTCCAAAGTGATCTCGATCAAACCATCGAGTAAATGTTTCACCGGGCCTGAGAGAAACGATGCCTGGATGAGCCGCGTAGCCGCCATTGTAAAGCTTGTACCAGGATTTGCGTTTTGCCACTTCCTGCCAGCCAGCTTTCATGGTGTTGAAATCTTCCGGCCAGGCAAACGGATAGTGGGGCACGGGAGCTTTTACCGAATCTGCCAAACTGGGATCCAGTTGCAGGTCGTCATATCCGGCCACTATTCCGTCTGTTCGGAACAGAAGTCCGGCCATGTCGGTGTCGAAGGTGTGCCACTGGTTGTTGTAGAAAATTTCGCTGTTGATGTGTTGCGGAAACTCTCTTCGGCGCGCCGGAAAGCCTGCCGCTTCCCAGTAAACTTCGTTCCATGCATGGACGGTACCGCAGAGGCCGTATCCGTAAGAAAATCGTGCTCGATTGGCGTCAAACACAACCGTTTCATAATCCCCTGCATCAGCAGAATCGGGAGTTCTTCCGGGGACGCTCCATTCCATGGGCGACATCAGATGCCACTGGTGGCTTAAGAACCACAGGTACATTGCGATCGCTTTGTCCTGTGGCTTCGTAGTGCCGCGAGTTGCAAACTGAACGCAGTCTTCAGGAGTCTGAAATGCTCCTTCGCCTGCATATTGTGGATGGTCTGTCCTGATCGTTACGTCGCCAACTCCAGCAAACGAATCTGCTGGCAGGCAAAATAGAATCGAGAATGTCGTGAATAGAAATGTAATGCCGCCAACAGCAGAACCATCAAGCCTTCGTTGCGAGTTCGTTATGTAAGTGAACAATGGTTTCTCACTCTTCGATTGCGTCTGGAGGTTTGTGCTTGTGAGTTGGCAGCATTCAACTCAATCTGGGTGGTGACAGTCTAAAATTCACCTTCGTTGGTCACAATTTTGCACTCGGGAAGTTTCTGCTTCAACGCGGCGGCTCCCTGTGCTGAGCAGCTTGTGTGGTATAGGTTAAGCACGCGAAGTGTCTTCAGGCCAATCAGGTTGATGAGCCCTTGATCAGTGATTCCTTTTTGGTTTCCCAGATTCAGTGTTTCCAGCGTCCGGTGCCCTTTGAAGAATACTTCCAGACCGGCGTTGGTGATGGCGTTGGATCCGGCGTTTAGTGTCTTAAGATTAGGGAAAGAGCGGAATACGTTGCAACTTTTGTGTTCTACCAGGCCACTGCGATAGACGTTTAGATCTTCCAGCGATCGCATTCCTTTGATTGCCACAAAGCCATCAATTCCGAATGGAGTTTCACCGACGCTTAACACCTTCAGGTTCATCTTGCTGGCTCCTTTGAATGCGGAGCCTGTGACTGATGTGAAGGAAACGTTGAGTGATTCCATCGTCGACATGTTTATGATCGTGGGCAGCGAAGCATCCGTAATTCGCGTCTTAGAGAGATTGAGCTCACGAATTGGCAGCGATGCCAGAGCCTGTACAACGGAATCGTCGACTTGCGTGTTTTGCAGGTCGATCACTTCCAGTTTGTTCATTCGCGCCAATGCGGCCGCCGAAGCTGGGGAAATGGCAGTTGCAGCAACATTTAGCGATTCCAGGTTGGGAAGTGCGGCAAGCTGTTCCATGACAGTGTCGTTGACTTTTGTGGCATTCAGCTGAATCGATGTCAGCGATGGAATCTGTGCCAGAACGGAAAGTTGTTCCGCCACGATGGCGGCTCCAGGTATTGCCAGCGACTTCAGGTTTTTCATTGCCTGCAACTGAGACAGCCCGTTGCCGGTGAAGCCCTGTCCCGTGCGAATTTCCAGTTCTGTAATTTCAGCGGCAGCTTCGGGCGACGCGACCAGCGTGGCGATGGCTGAGTCGGTTATCTCAGATGGCTTCAGCTTGCGGAAGTCTGCGACCAACTGTTCCGGAGTCGGACCGTTGGTGGCAGGTGGCTGCGGTGCGGCTGCAGGGACTGCTTCTGGTGGCGTCGTTGTTTCAGGAGTTTCTTTGGCATCTCCAGACACCGTTGACTTAACATCATCAACGACAGAACCAACCTGATCGCATCCCGACAGAACGAACGCCAGCACCAGGGGTATTGAGAGTCCGCAACAGCGGACGGCGGATTTTACGCACCGCATGAGCTTCATCCTTCTTGAGTGAACTATAAAAAATGGAAAGAAAAGATATGTGCCATTCTGTTCACTCCACATCAATTCATCAAGTCCCTAAGGTTCTTGATCAGCGGTCATCGCGATTTCGTCCGATGTGATTTCTGCAATTTTCACGCCTTCACCGTTATCAGTGCTCAGTCGATAGACCCGATCGGCATATCGCAGGAAGTTTCCGACATCGTGGTGGCTGATCATCAGAACCTGGAAACCAAGTGCTGTACCCGCTTCGTGAACAATTTTGACCAGTCGAGGCACAAGGTCGGGATGCAACCAACAATCCTGCTCATCCAACACCAAAAAACGGCGGTGGCGTTTGGGGTCGAGCCCCGTTACGGCAAACATTCTAAGTCCCACAGATACAACATTCGCGACGGAACCGCCTTGCCCCTTCATGATGTCTTCTGAATTCCCATTGCGTTCGATGGAGAAGTCAACATGAGCCGCGTCTCTGCGGAATTCAGCTTTGGCTTTGAATTCAATCGGTTGATCAAGAACCTCCTGTAATGCTTTCGTGATCGTCGTTTCGATCGTTCGCAGTTCTTTTTCAAACAGATCGTGACTCAGCGTTTCCAGTGCCTCGGTCACCTGGTCTGCAATGCTTAGAAAGTTTTGTATCTCATTTAATTCCTGCAGTTGCTTTTTCTGCAGGCGTTGAAGTTCCAGTCGTTTCCCCTGCAGCCGTTCAAAGCGAATTCTTGCCTGGTGTGGCGAAACTGCCATGACACCAACGTTGTCAGCTTGCTCGTTATTTGCGGCCGTATCATGTTGTGTGACGGCATTGGATTCGGGCGAGGATGACATTAAGGATGCTTGTTTGGGGAATGCTTGTCTGAATGTAGAACGGAGATTCCGTCTTCAGTTTTTGACGACCATGTAATTGATGGCGGAATTGCGAATGCGATTTTATGACTGTTCGTTGCTGGCTTCGATCTTTTCGAGATCGTTAACGATTCCTTCCAGCAGCGTTTGGTACGTTGAGCGTCGTTGCTCGTTTTCCGCCTCCATTTGTTTCAGCTTTTCTTCCAGCTCCGCAATGTCGTGGGTCCCGAACCTTTCAGTGGCTTCAGCCTGCAGTTTTTGCAGCTCTTTTTCAGCGTTACTGAGGTCGCTTTCGGCTCGGATTTTCTGAGTGTTAAGCTGTTCGTATTGCTTTTGTAAATCTTCAATTGTCTGCACGTCGCCGGGCGTAGTTTTACTTTGCTGTTTGGCCATTGATTACCTCTTCCGCCAATCGACGCACTTCAGCGGCGACTGGTTCATCATAGTTTTGTAAATGCGATTGCAGGTAAGACATTAAACCGGCTCCCGTTTCGGTGCGTCTTGCGGTTAATTCTTTCAGGTCCGCAATAAAGCCGGAACCTCCGGGAGTGGTTTGGTCATCACCTTGTACCTGCTGGTGAAACACTTCTTCAAATGGTTTGTGAGGGACCGTAATCCATTCTGCCAGCCACTGTTGTCCGTTTTGAAGATCCAGTCGCAGTCGGTCAGTTCTGGATTCATCCGCAGTGTCGTCGCTGGCTGATCTGACGTCTGCAAGCGACAGGTTTGCGACTGGTGGGCGTAGCACAAGCACGCTGGGGCGATGTTCTCTGGAAGCATCGCTTCGACTTCGTCGTGAAATGTTCCCGGGTGTGAACCAGTGCGTGTTTTCTTTAACGACGGTTGTCAGCCTTCGATGAATGTGCCCGTTAATGATGACATCTATCCCCGGAATTGCTTTGGGTCGGATTCGTCCCCCCTCTTCGTATCCCGGAATCAAAATGTCGTGATGAGTCATCCAGACAACAAGGTCGGGGTTGTTACCGTTCGCTTCCAGTGATTTCGGAAGTCTGTTTCCCCAATCAGAGCCACCCACGATGACTCGCCGGCCAGCGACTGTCGCCACCCAGACAGATGTTTCTTCAATGCGTTTTAGATGCCCCGATCGAAACAGTACGTTGATGGAATCGTTGGACTTCAGAAAGTTCTCGCGAACATCGTGATTGCCATAAATAGCCGGAAGCGGCTCGTCGATGCAATCAATGATTTCCGCCAAAAGCCAGTTGGGATTGTCCTGAGGCAGTTGGAACACATCACCCAGGAGGAATGGTTGCAGGTTGTTGGATTTAGCATAGTTCAGGCACCAGCGAAGTTTATTCAGAACAACTTCAGGGTAGTTGTCGCAACGAAAACCGGGCACTCGAGCTTCAAGATGTGGATCGCCGATAAACAGCAGTCCCGCAACTTCTTTGCTGGGTTGCAGCTTTTTTGCCAGTTGAACACTGGCATTTGTTTTAACAATTTCCGATGGCAATGCTTCAGCTGCCTGATGTTCAGCAGGCTCGCCGATGGTGTCTGCGCCGTCGCAATCTTTGACTGCTGAATTTTTGTCTTCAAGTTCCTCATCAGGGGTATCCGGAAACAGCAGATTCATGTCGATTCTCCCATCCTGGATGCTGAATCGTGGACGTGCATGCCAATTCCAGAACCTGCTGCGAGCACTCTGTTGGCGTCAAGCTTTGCTCCACAAGTGGGGCAATCCGGACTTCCGGCGACAAATTCCTGAACGGTCAGTTTGAAGTCATTCAAAGACTGAACGGAGACGGTCAGATGCTTTTCGAAATTTGCCACGTTGATGACGGAGGCTTTGATCGCCTGTAATGTATCGGCAACTCCGGCACAGTTGTGCAATTCCGGTACACTTGTCAGTGTGCGAAAACTTTTTAGCCGGGCCTGTTGTTGCACTGTCTGAGTCGCTCGATTTCTTAGCTGTTTAATGAGCTCTGAAAGTTCACTGGTCGGTGTTTGGGGTTCTTGCACTTGAAGCCGCTTCAATGCGCGAACTTGAAGAGTGAGCTGTTGTTGCCTGGCGTTGACGGTAGGAAGTTCCTGAATGATTGCTGCCAGTCGTTCAGTAGGTGTGATTGGTGGTGGTGTTTCCAGTCGGGAAGTCACCGTGGTTCGTTGCTGTGCGTCCTGCTTCTTCAAATCTGTTTGCCGAAGCTGATTCAGTACTTCGTTACATTCTACGGCCGGATGTTGTTCCGGCGGTGGTTGCAGCAGCCTGCAAACAGACGAAATGCTGGACGCGTGAACCTGCCCTGCCAGCGTTTCTTTAAGGCTGAAGATCAGCTTGCCGGCAGAAACGACATCATGCTGTGTGGGAGGTTGTTGCAGCTGATTCAGTGCCAATGAAGACGCTGAAAGCTGGTTAACACGAAGCTGCAATTGGCCAATGCTGCGAATTAACAATTGAATTGATTTGATGGCGTCTGCAGCGGCTTCAACAGCAGCGAAGCTTTCTTCGGCGCGATCCAATTGCTGCTGGACTTCATCCATTGTTGCGAATGGCTCAAGATCCGTAGCTGTGGCAGTGGATGCAGCCGTCAGTTTCTTGAAATCTCGCTTCTGCTCAGCGACTCGCTGACGATGCCGATGCTGCATTGTTATCAAATGCGTTGCATCAGAAGAAGATGCAAAAAACGAAGCCGCACGACTTCCCGGATCACCAAGCAGAAAAATGGGTGACTTTTGTTCGCCGAAGTGAATATCGTAGTTGCCAGCGGACTTCCCGGCTTCCGTTTCAACAGTCGGCAGCTTTAGAAGCGTTTGCAATTCCGCTGGCACTTCACTGCGCCCGAGTCGATGTACGTCTTCACCGTTCAGGGTGTAGCTGATTTTTCCGCGTTTACGATTCCAGCAGAGAACATGGCCATCGTCCGTTTCGGCTGTGATGGTGCATTCTTTTTCTCCATGCCGCACAACGTGAGTCGATGTTGAGTTCGTCGCTAAAATCTGCAGTGCAGCCACAATTGCCGACTTGCCACAGTTGTTGGGGCCGGTCAGCACCGTCAGCCCTTCCGACAATTCAATGACGGTGTGCTTATGCGACATGAAGTTTTGCAGCGTAATCCGTCGCAGCATTGTTGAACTTTGAATATCCTGAATTTGCGGGGCAAAGACTTGTTGTCAACGCGGCCCAGGCAATTCCCCGCAACCGTTTTACTAAGCCGTTTTAGTTATTCATTGCGTGTCGAAGCTGAAGTTGATGAGAACATTCATTGCTTCTGAACGCAGTAAAGTGAGCTGATTATTTTGACTTGGCACGATCGTAGGTCATTGTCATCACATGAAACTCCTTGTCGTCAGTCCCGTCGAAGACGACGACTTCAAACTTGTTCTCGTTGATGTACTTTTCTTCGGCACGGTAAGTTCGGCCTGCGGGAGACATGGCGTCCTTCATGATTCCATGGTATTCAATAATTCCGTCTTTTCGAAGCTTACCAGTCATGGGGTACGTTCCGGTGTACATACTGTTGAAGTTGGTCACCGAATATTCTTTGCTTAGAGTATCGAAGCCGAAGATCCCCAATGTTGTGATCGGCGTTCCCATCATGGGCGTCTGTCCTTCGGACATCAAGAACTTGCCATTCATAATGAGCTTCATAGTGCACGTACCAATCTCTTCCATCCCGCCAAATGCTGCTGCGTATTTTGTCGTGACTTTCCAATTTCCAACGCGGGATGCAAGTTGTTTGTGCTCGTCGCCCGTTTCTTTCTGCAATGCGTCGTTCTTTGCATAGTCTGCAGGCAGTCCCTGTGCGGCTTCGTCATTACCGTTGGCCGTGTTTGTCATGATTACGCACCCGATCAGTATTAAGTGGATAGGTTTCAGCATGGCGATATCTTTCGTTTGGACTTCGGCTGCAAATTCGTGACTTGTGAACGCTTGCGGCCCATCAGTCGATTTCGTGACGCCACAATGTTCAGTCGCCCTCTACGGTTTTTTGATGAGTGGGTGTATCATCCTCAAACAATAGAGCTGGCTTAAACGCGGCTGCAATTAACTGGCGAACTGCGTTTGCAGTATGTGTTCTTTGCCCGCGAATTCAAATCATCACACTTCCTGAAGCCTTCACGAATATGAATATTTTGATTCCCGGGCTCGGCGGATCGTCCGAAACGCATTGGCAGTCGTTGTGGGAACTGCAACGTCCCGAATCGTTTCTGCGTGTCTCACAGGAAGACTGGAACAAGCCTGATTGCACTGTCTGGGTGGACAAAATTCAAACCGTCCTGGAATCGCTGCCGCTGGAACAGCTTGTACTTATTGGGCACAGCGTGGGATGCGCGGCTGTTGTGCACTGGCTTCAGAAGTATCGACATGCAATCAAAGGCGTCCTGTTGGTCGCTCCCAGTGATGTCGAACGGGCTGACTATCCAACTTATATTACCGGTTTTGTTCCACTGCCGCTTTCTAAGTTGGCGTGTCCCGGGATCGTGGTGGCCAGCAGCAACGATCACGTCGTTGATCCCATTCTAGCCCGGTACTTTGCAGAATGTTGGGGGTGCGAGTACGTCGAAGTTCAGAACGCTGGTCATTTTGAACCATCCGCCGGGTTTGGAGAATGGCCGTTTGGATTAACGTTGCTTGATCGCCTTATTCAAACTGCTTCGGACGATTGAATCCCCATGAAGCAGCCAGTGCATCTGCGGCTTCTTCAATGTCGGTGATGTCTCCCCAGCCGCCGTTTCTAAGAATCGCGTGAGCAAATTCGTGAGCAATAACGTAGAGGGCGAACCGTTCTGAGCAATCATTCAGCTTCGGACGCAAGACGACTCGACGACTACCCTGTCCCGGTGGACCGGGTGTGGGCATGAAAAGGGTCCATCCAATTCCTGGCTCGTAGTTGTCAATAGCCGTGCCAAAACGCGGGTCGTCCAGAAAATCACGCTGCGCTTCCACGGGAAGTTGTGTCAGCACATGCAGTACTCGCTGTTGCAATATCGGATATGCGGCAAAGGGAGCGACATAGTCTGAAAAGTCCATCTTGTGCCTTTGAATTCAGACCGATGCCGCCAAACGCCAGCAAGAGTGACGACTAAATCAAGCTGCAGTCGCACTCAGTGTGCCGTTAGGCCAGTGTTGCGGGAAAGGTATGCTGTTGCTTGTGAAATAATAAAAGCCCGGCATCTTGCAATGCCGGGCTTCTGTTGTGATCCAGGAGGTTGAGGTAATCCTCAGGCCTCCATTGTGCTAATTAGGAGGTGAATCAAACAGCATTTAACTGCGATTCGATGTCACTATCTTTCTTAGTACATATCTTCGTCGTGGTCGTGACCGCCACCCTTCTTATCTGCTTTTGGAGCTTCAGCGATCAGAGCATCGCTTGTCAGCAGCAGAATAGAAACGCTGGCTGCGTTCTGCAGGGCGGTACGAGTAACCTTGGTTGGGTCGATAACTCCACCCTTGACCATGTCTTCGTACTTATCAGTTGCAGCGTTGTAGCCAAAGTTGCCTTCAAGGTTTGAAACTTTTTCGCAAACAACAGCACCGTCAACGCCGGCGTTGTCCGCGATCTGAGTCAGTGGAGCCTTGCATGCTCGAACGATAATGTCGTAACCGACCTTTTCGTCGTGAGAAAGCTTGGATGGCTTAACAGCAGTTGAAGCTCGCAGCAATGCGACGCCACCACCAGGAAGAATTCCTTCTTCAACGGCAGCACGAGTTGCGTGCAGAGCGTCTTCGACTCGAGCCTTCTTTTCCTTCATTTCGCTTTCGGTGGCTGCACCGACGTTTACCTGAGCAACACCACCAGCCAGCTTTGCGATTCGTTCTTCCAGCTTTTCGCGATCGTAATCGCTGGTGCTGTTTTCCATTTCGCGACGAATCTGTTCGATTCGAGCTGTGATGTCCGCTTTCTTGCCGCCACCTTCGATAACTGTGCAGTTATCTTTGTCGATGACAAGCTTCTTGGCCTGACCCAGATCGGCCAGTTCAATGTTTTCCAGCTTAATGCCCAGGTCTTCAAAGATGGCCTGACCGCCAACCATGATGGCGATGTCCTGCAGCATAGCCTTGCGGCGATCTCCGTAACCGGGAGCTTTAACTGCTGCGATTTTGAACGTGCCACGAAGCTTGTTGATAACCAATGTGGCCAATGCTTCGCCTTCGACATCTTCTGCAATGATCAGCAGAGGCTTGCCAGCGTTAACGACCTTTTCCAGAACAGGAACCAGATCTTTGATGTTGCTGATCTTCTTTTCGTGGATCAGAACATAGGCGTCTTCAAGAACGCATTCCATGCTTTCTGAATCGGTTACGAAGTAAGGCGACAGGTAACCGCGATCGAACTGCAGCCCTTCGACTACGTCAAAGTTGGTTTCAAGGCTTTTGCCTTCTTCGACGGTGATGACCCCGTCTTTGCCAACCTGTTCCATTGCGTCAGCAAGAATGTTGCCGATTTCCGAATCGTTGTTTGCAGCAACGGTTCCCACCTGAGCGATGGCCTTTTTGGTGCGACATTCTGTCGCCATGCTCTTCAGCTGAGTTGTGATTTCTTCAACCGCTTTGTCCATGCCACGCTTCATTTCAAGCGGGCTGACTCCGGCCACAACAGCCTTCAGACCTTCTTTATAGATGGCTTCTGCCATAACTGTCGCGGTTGTTGTACCGTCTCCGGCAACGTCGGAAGTCTTGCTGGCGACCTCGCGAACCATGCGGGCTCCCATGTCTTCGAACTTGTCAGCAAGTTCGATTTCACGAGCAACGGTAACACCGTCTTTGGTGACAGTTGGAGAGCCAAAGCTCTTTTCAATAATGACGTTGCGACCGCGTGGGCCAAGTGTCACTTTTACAGCACGTGCCAGCTTCGTGACGCCACGACGCATAGCTTCCTGAGCTTCCTGATCGAAGGCAATAATTTTTGCCATGGGGGAGTTTCTCCGGTTCAGATGAATTGTTTTTTAGAACTGAAATAACCGTCTGAGTAATTCTGTGAAACGTTATGCAGTACAAGGACCAACACGGTCGTCAAGCGGCATACACGCCGAAATTGGCTCAGACATTCGATTGATCGACTGTTGAATCAATCGTCGCTTTGTGAAGATGTTCACTCACAAAGACAGCGGCAACTTACAAAGTTGCCAGGATGTCGCTTTCGCGAAGCAACAGGTAGTCGTTGTCTCCAACGCTGATTTCGTCGCCAGCGTAAGAACTGAAGATGACCTTGTCGCCTTCTTTAACTGTCAGGGGAACTCGTTCACCCTTGTCGTTGACATGACCATCGCCAATTGCGATGACTTCGCCCTGTTGAGGACGGCCTTTGGCAGAATCAGGCAGAACGATACCGCCCGCTGTTGTTGATTCTGCTTCGGCTCGCTTCAGCACGACTCGATCGCCCAAAGGCACGATGCGAGTGCCGCTTGTTGAAGCCTTCTTTGCCATTACTCTCTCCTGACCAGATTGTTAATTGCAACGTCGCGCCAATGGAGGCTCTTAAAAACGTCGTTGCAATAGTTGATGAGCGACCGATCATCCGGTCGCTGCACATCATCATCAGTCAATTCAGCAATATGCTGTATTTGGCAGACTCTGATGTGCTGGTCCTTCAAAGCGAATGGCGTGCCAGTTGTTTTTTTAGAGGCGCAAGTCGTTTTTCTGTTAGAGTTTGTGGCAAGTCGGTGATCTTCCGGCGGCTGGCTGACTGCCGTTTTGACAATTTGGCACGAATTGGTTTCGCACGCACTCCGTCCATGTTGTCGTTGATTTCCGGGCCCCCAAGTGCCGAAGTCGACAGCTTCACAAGGACTTTTCCCTTGTGCCACAACTAAAACAACATGCAGGTTTGAAGAGTGCAAAAAAAGAACGCCTCAGGAAACCTGAGGCGTTCAATGCCAGGACAACAAGGCGGGCCATTGCTTGCCAATCCCGAGCGAACGTTAGCAATTGCACGCTGCGTGCCAAATGTCTGAAAATGTCATTCCACGCTGCTATACAAGTGTCGTTGAGGAAGGGGTAGATTGACAGCAATATCATGTTGCATGATTTCGCTTCACTCTCCGGCAGTGGGGCTGTTCAACTTTGCAATAGGTGTACGTTTGCTCTCACTGTGGCAGGATGCCATTCGGGAATTTTGGCCGGGGCTAACTATGTAACTTGCATGTCGCGAGAACGTTTCTGGTCGCAAGACAAGGGGATATGTTCTTACCGCGTTCCTGTAGGTCGTGAATTTTTAATGTGCGGATTCTTAATTTCGATTCACAAGATTCCTCGCGTTTGAAAGCTTCACTTCCAGCCCATTCTGTTGCGATTGGTCAACTGGATTTGATTTTTCGGATCGCTACCAAAGGCATTGCGGTTCGTTGTAGAATTGGCGGCTTCATGCAGCCAGCCGAGGAATGGTTCGATCCATTTCTCTGAATAGCACTTCAATTTCCCGTCCCACGTCCGGTTATCCAAGCTCATTCACTTTCATGTACGACATTATTGGAGACATTCACGGTCACGCTGACGAACTTGTTGAGTTGCTGACAAAGCTTGGTTATTCGCAGACAGCGGAGTGTTTTCGTCATCCGCAGTCGCGAAAGGTTGTGTTTTGCGGTGACTTTATTGATCGCGGCCCGCATATTCCCGATGTTGTGCGAATTGCAAAAGCCATGGTGGAAGGCGACGCGGCATTGGCGGTGATGGGAAATCATGAATTCAACGCTCTGGCATTTCACACTCGTGATCCCGCGTCGCCGGGCAATTATTTGCGAGTTCACAATAAGAAGAACGTTCAGCAGCACAGTCACACGCAGAATCAGTTTTCGGCGGAAGAGCTTGAGGAATCGCTCAACTGGTTCAGAACTCTGCCAGCGGCCATTGATTTGGGAGAGCTGCGAGTTGTTCATGCCTGCTGGCATTCCGCCGACATCCAGGCGATCGAAGATTACAGCGAAAAATGTGGTGCCTTTACGCCCGCATTTTTGAAGCATGCAACAACCAAGGGATCAACGTTGTTTAATGCGATTGAGCGAGTGATGAAAGGCCCGGAACTTCCGTTGCCCGATGGGATGACAGTTGAAGACAAGGAAGGCAACACTCGCCATCGAATTCGCATTCGCTGGTTTGATTCACCCAATCGTCATACATGGGCAACGTATTCGTTGCCAATAAAAAGCCACTTGCCACAGACGCCCATTCCCACGAATGCGCCGGCTGTGCCCTATGCCGACGACGCGCCGCCTTTGTTTGTAGGGCACTATTGGTTGCCTGACAACGAACCAGCCCCGCTGAAGTCGAACATCGCCTGCCTGGACTACAGCGTCGCCAGGCATGGAATGATGTGCGCCTATCGATTTGACGGAGGAACGTCGTTGTCGAAAGACCGATTCGTCACCGTGAAAAGTCACGACCGTGGAGACACAGCGTGACGGGGATTGCAGTCGATTCGATTCGCGTGCGAGGAGCACGAACTCACAATCTTCAAAACGTTGACGTTGATATTCCGTTGGGGCAATTGATTGTCGTCAGTGGCGTTAGCGGAAGTGGTAAAAGTTCGCTGGCTTTCGACACGATTTTTGCGGAAGGCCAGCGACGCTATCTGGAAAGCGTTTCCGTTCATACGCGAACGCTGTTAAAGCAGTTGCCTCGCCCTGAAGTTGACGAAGTCAGTTGTCTGCCTCCAACCGTTAGCGTGGATCAAAGAGTCACAACAGCGCCCGCTCGCAGCACTCTTGCTGTGACCACTGAAATCTACGACTACCTGCGACTACTGTTTGCAAGAGCTGGCTTAGCGCATTGCACCGGGTGTGGAAAGCCCGTGGAAAGTCAGTCAGTTGATCAAATTGTGGCTCAAGTACTGCAGCGGCCCGATCGTACCAAGCTGATGATTCTGTCGCCGATGGTGCGAGCTCGCAAAGGTGGTCACAAGGATGTGCTGGAACGAATTGGCCGCAACGGTTTTGTGCGAGCTCGAGTAGATGGCGAACTGCTGGATCTTGCCGATGTTCCGGAATTGAAGCAGAGCAGCAATCACAATATCGACGCAGTGATCGATCGAATTATTCTCAAGGACGGCATTGAACAACGTTTGCGAGAATCGGTCGAACTGGCGGTTCGTGAAAGTGATGGCACGTGCATTGTTTGTGAGTTGGATGATGATCAGTGGGTCGATCAGCTGTTCAGCACGCGATTCAACTGTGCAGATTGCAACCTGAGTTTTCCAACTCCGGAACCGCGAACTTTTAGCTTCAACAGCGTGTGGGGGGCGTGTCCTGTTTGCGAAGGCTTCGGCATTAAGGGGCTGGCTGAAGAAATTGACGACGTTACCGTGTTTCGTAACGCAGCCTGCGATGCTTGCGGTGGATCGAGATTGCAGCCGTTTGCGGCCGGTGTAACGTTTCTTGGTTCCACGATTACAGATTTTGCACGATGCAGTGTTGACGGTGCGTTGCGCCTGGTGAATGCCTGGACGTCGGCGTTCGGCGGGGTTGAGGACGATTCTGCGGTTGCGGAACTTATCGCTCTCTTGCCTGCGGAAGCCGTTTTAGTGGCGCGTCGCACGTTGCCGGATATCAGGCAACGTCTGGAATGCCTGCAGCAGGTGGGCGTCGGTTATTTGACATTGGATCGCGCCACGCGAACATTGTCTGGTGGCGAATTTCAGCGATCGCGACTGGCCGCGTGTTTGGGCACCGGGTTGCATGGAGCGTGTTTTGTTCTGGATGAACCAACAGCTGGTCTGCACCCACGGGATACTCAGCGGCTGCTGAAAACCTTGCTGGCGATTCGCGATACCGGGGCCACAGTTATTGTGGTGGAACATGATGGAGACATCATTCGAGCAGCCGATTGTCTGCTTGATCTTGGTCCGGGAGCGGGTGTTGAAGGCGGGCAGCTGGTCTTTACGGGGCCGCCCATGGACTCGGTTTTATGTCTGGATAGCCAGACTGGCAAATACCTGAACGGCGAATTTGAAAGTGTTGCGTCTGCTGCATCGTCCACCGCAACTCAAGAATTACCTGCGTCTGAAGTTGCGTCCGCAGCGGTAAAGTTGAGTATTAAAAACGCTCGGCGTAACAACCTGAAAAATGTTTCAGTGGAAATCCCGCTGCAGAAGCTGGTTTGTATTTCCGGAGTTAGTGGGTCCGGCAAGAGTTCGTTGATTATGGAAACGTTGCTGCCAGTGGTGCAAAAGCATTGCAGCGTGAATGCCGGACGCCGCAGCGTGTCGGTCGATAGCAGCGAAGTGAAGTTTGCATTGGCCGATGCCGAATGTGACGCAATCGAAGGGTTGGAAAGTATTCGTCGAGTTGTCGCTGTTGATAACAGTCCGTTAGGTCGCAATCGTCGATCGTGTATCGCCACTTACAGCAAGTTGTGGGATGACGTAAGGAAAGTCTTTGCGAAGAATCGGGACGCGCGGGCGAAAGGATACGATGCTCGACAATTCAGCTTTAATACGGGGGACGGACGTTGCGAAGGCTGCAAAGGCACCGGACTGAAGGACGTTCGCATGACGTTTCTTCCCGATGCGACCGTGCCCTGCCCCGATTGCCGCGGTCAGCGTTTTAACAGGGCGACTCTGGCGGTGCGTTTTTCCGGAAAGAATGTCGCCGATGTGCTGGCAATGCGAGTCGACGAGGCGGCTGATTTTTTTGGCGAACTGGACACTCTTCACCATTTGATGGAGACATTTCGTCGAGTCGGACTTGGATACCTGACGCTGGGGCAGCCCGCCTCAACTTTTTCCGGTGGAGAAGCTCAGCGTGTGAAATTAGCCACGGAACTGGCATCCAGCCGATCGAATGCAACCCTGTATATTTTGGATGAGCCAACCAGCGGCCTGCATCCGGCGGATGTTGTCCACCTGAATCGCTTGCTGCGTGATTTGGTAACTGCCGGAAATAGTGTGCTGGTCGTCGAACACAACACAGATGTCATGCGAAACAGCGACTGGATGATCGATATTGGGCCGGAAAGTGCGGCACAAGGCGGTCGGGTTATTGCGGAGGGAAGCCCGGAAACGATTGCCTTGGCGCCTGAAAGTTTGACCGGCCGGTACCTTTAATGTGGCATTTCCTGCCGATTGATGCAAAGAATTTTCAAAACCATCCGAAGTAACGCAAATTTTCTGGTAGCAGACTCTGGAAACGGAAACGAAACCTCGCTACACTCCTCGTCCGCGTGACTCCGGGAACCGAATAGTTCCAGAGTTGCGAGTCGAATCAAACAAGCTTCGGTGGGTTTGGTTCGGTAAAACCGCTGGAATCGGGGCGTAGCTCAGCCTGGCTAGAGCGCTGCGTTTGGGACGCAGAAGTCGCATGTTCGAATCATGTCGCCCCGACTTTTTAACTTCTTTGGTATCAACCACTTACGTCAACCCGACGGTGATACCTTTCGGCCAGTTTGGTCGGAGATACCTTTGGTGATACCCTCCTGCGGTCCTTTGGGAGCACGAGAGGGAAAAATCACGGCTTGCGAAGGTCCTCGTCACGAAAGACGAGTGAAGTGTGGCCGCGGGCTTTGAACTGCTTCCAGCTGAGGCTGTCGAGCTCCCCGTTAATTCGCATCACACAGTCGCTTCCTTGTTCTGGTCCCCTGTCAGTCAAACACTGCTCCAGTCACATCGGCGAACTTAAACGTTTGTTTACATGGCTGCACACCACTCAGGAGTTTGCCTAGAGGCGGCCTGCCGATGTCGATTTGATCGTGGCGAATTTGAAGCGATTTCCTTCCGATCGAAGGTCGATTAGAGATATCGACATCAAGACGTTCACCGTCGATCACCTCAAGCTCCTGTACAAGCACGCCTCGCCTGCCCAACGGCTGAAACTCGTTTGGTGTTTGAATTGTTCTCACGGTGCGGCGGAAATTGGCCGGGTGGTGGTTGTGGCCTGAGACAATCCAATTGGTTCAGTGGTGGAAAGCCGATCTTGAGCAAAGGCTCAAGCGGGAACTGAAGTCCTCCGAGCGAATGCTGCTGACGGACAAGGGCACCAGCCTCTACCGGGATTCTTCACGGAACGCCCAGACATCGTTTGCCAACGAATGGAGTCGTCTGCGGGGTCGCGTTGCCAAGACAGAAGGTAAGGACGCGATACCAAGGCTTCCCTTCGGTACGCTCCGGGATCAGCTGAGCAACTGGCTCGGTAGCAATCAGAACCTCTTTTTCAGCAATGTGTCAATCGCTTCTTGGCCAAAATCTTCGCCTCCAGATTTGGCGAGCGTGTAGGCTTCATCAATGAACAGCACGCCGTCTGTAGCTTTGGCAATCGCTTCATTCGTTTTGATCGCAGTTTGCCCGACGTAACCACCGACCATTGTTGCCCTGCACTAACCGTAGACGACAGCGTTGGGGAGTGCCTGTTTAAGTTGGCGGACGCCTTCGCGTGACAGTCGTGCTGCCGTGAGATCGAGGATCCGAAGGGAAGTCATTTGCGAGAAGTACTGGATCGACTGGTCTGTAAGTGACGTGCGGCTGAGATATGCTTCTTCAAGCCCGAGAGGGACCAGCTGCTCGACGTTATGGTCGGACAGGTTACTTCCACGGCCGATGGCAACGCGACGCTGCTCGACTCCGTAATCCGATTTCAAGGCAACTCCGAGATCACGGTACCGACTTGAAATCTCTGCTCCAAAACGCGTGGACGTGTCTCCGTGGTACTGCGACTCACCGAAGCCCAGGACCGGAAAGCCGATCCACCCGAACAGATAAAGCAGCCACCCATATGCCGGAGATCGCCGGAATGCCCGTGCAACGTCGAAGCAGACCATTGCGACAACAACGATGTTGACGACAGGAATGAAAAACAGAACCGTCCACCACGCAGGCCTGTTCGCGAGTCGCAGCAGTACGACGATGTTGTACACAGGAATGAAGGCTGCCAGCCACGGCTGATTTGCTTTCGCAAACGTCTTTGCCAAACCGATTATGGACAGAACCCCGACTCCGATTGCCAGCCATTGTAAAAGAGTGTGCATAGAGAACTCCGATGTAAACAGATGAACACGTCATGGGATTGAAAGAACGTCGATTGAGTTTTAAACTCATTCCCGAAGGGCTTGCTGCTTGCCGCCACGCAAGGTCTGTAAACACCTTGCCCCGAAGATAGCAAGACTCGGGCGTGAATGCGATGGTGCCACGTCATCGTGAATTAATTTAACGAGCACATTGCTCAGGACGCTGTCTTGAAAAATTCGAAATCCGAGTTAACGCTCAGCCGCTGCACGCCAACTGCACCCTTTTAGGGAGCAGTTTATCTCCAAGCACTTGGATTTGAACGAATGGAACGAACAGCATCCTGATGATCAGGAAATATTCTTGGGGTTCGCTTCAGGCCCCCGGAAAAGGTTGCACGGCGGTAGTGTAGACTTTTACGGCAACTTTAGAAAACGACATCGTGGACACTGGCAATGGCTGACAGCACATTCCATTTCGGCAAGTACAAAGGAACACCGCTGGCTGACATACCGGAAGCTTATTTGGAATGGGTGATCATAAACCACGGCGACAACAACGCGATCAGAGCAGCACAGACCGAGTTGGAAAAGCGTGGACGAGACATCATCGTTGGCGGAAAGGACAAGAAGCCCGTTGCAGGTCAACTGTTCGAACCCGGAGAAGCTGAACGAGCAATCCCGAGTGGCAAGCATAAGGGGAAATTGCTCAGTGATTTGAGCGATGCTGCGGTACAGGGAATGTGGTCATCATGGAACGGGATCATGGAACGGTATCAACAAACTGAAGGTGACAGCTTTCTTCGCCGAAATCGAGGCCGAAAAAGAACGCCGGAACATCAAACCCGGTACGAAGGGTGTTAGTTCAAAGGCCAAGGTGGCAAAACCTAAGCCCAAGGCTGAGGACCAACACTATATTTGGAAAGACGCAAAGGGCACTGAACACATGATCCCAAATGCTGTGAGTATGGAAGGGCGGGAAAACGAGGAAGCCACGTTCTGAACGCCGCAATGAGGGCCTATGAGAGTAGTTCAGCAGAGCCAATTCAGTTTGAAATTTTTTAGTTTGCTCAGCAGACCTTGCCCCTCCGAAGGCAGGATGGATGTTGCCCATCTGGAAGATAAAATGCCGGTGGGTACCCTTACAGTGCGTCTTGTGCGTTCAGTGCGGCTCCAGTCGATCAGATATCGAACTCGTTACTGGTCAGTTCTTCTTTTGCTCAGCCGGTACAGAGCCAAGTGTCTTGAGCAAAGTTGCCAGGCTGTTCCGTGTCTCTGTGGGCAAGCTCGCCAGTTGAGACGCCAAAGCCAGCAAATCAGAGGGTAATTCAGGAGTATGGTCCCCGATTTGGTCCCCTGTTTCCGAGGGTGTCTCTGAAACCCCTCTATTTACAGTGTTTTCGTCGTCCGTTTCACTCCTCTCCAGAGCAGTGTGTTGTTTGTTGCCAAGACCGTTTTGTTTTTCCGCCTTCGGTACTGACAACTCCACAGGACACGAAAAAATCATGACGTCCAGTCTCCGGAAACTATCTCGTTCTTCGAGCCAACGCCGATAGTCGCGACTTCGGTTTTCGGCCTTAGTTGTGGTAGGCGACAGACGCTTCCGTTGATGTTCAATGCAGACCATGCGTTCAGCCGCGGAGATCGGCGATTAGACGCCGAATTGATCGAGCACAGCTTTTGCCCGTCGCAACGAATCGCTTCGGTTGTGTTTCTTTCGAGTATTGGGGGAGGCATCGTTGGCACTGGCTTCGATGAATCTTGAACAGGCTTCCACGGATGTGTAGCGTCGGCCGCCGATTCGGATCGATTCCAACACAACACCCCGCGTGCCTTTGAGCATCCAACGCCATACCGTAGGCATTGAGACCGGAGTCGGGAAAGCCTCGCATGCTTGTTTGGCAGTCAGCAATTGTTCGACATCTGTATTGATTGGTGAATTCGCCATTGCTCAGCCCTCCATTTCTAGTGAAGTGGAATGAGCATGCTGGACGTGTTGAGCTAAAGAGGTCGGACGGAAAAGTAGTCCGTGGAGTGCGATCTCTCTTCGAGATGGAGCCGGGGCGTATTGGCTCTCTGGTTTGGTCATCTTGAAAACCCTGAAACAAGTGGTGTCTCAACCCACTCGTTGGGCCTTCCTTGCGGAACTTAAAACAATTCCCTTGTGGAATTGACCAATCTAAGGCCACAGGTTAACATTAGTCGCAAAGGTCGTCAAGGACCTCCGGGTCTTTTTCGGTCTCACAAAGGCGAATACTATCCATGCAGTCGCGAAACGCGACAGGAATGAACATGCCATGAGCAAGAAGAAAATGCCTAACGATGCGTCAGCCAACAAGCCATTCACGAAACAAATGAAAGTGTTCCTAACGATACCGGAACATGCCGTCGTTACAGCGGCAGCCAACATGAAGAACATGAACATCGGCGATTACATGAAGTTGGTCGTGATCACCCAGGCAAAACAAGACGCAAAAGAAATGAACAAGATCATCGACTCGATCTGAATCGCTCTAAATTCCGGAATTTAGA
>CALFSX010000267.1 GCA_937916515.1 uncultured Planctomycetaceae bacterium
ATATCTTCCGCAGGCGAAACCGTCACTCTTTTCAACTATTCAGCGGACATCCTCCGGTATCCTGTTGGCAGCGTTTCGCTTCGAATTGGCAATCCGCCGGGTTACGTTTTTTCAAAGGGCGTTGTTGATGGATCTTGATACGGTTATGTCGCAGTTGCAGGCCTTGGGGACGGAACAGAACGTAAATATCTATCAGCGTCACGGAGCCGGTGAGAACGTCTTCGGCGTCAGCTTTGCGAACCTGAAAAAGCTGAAGGCGAAGATCAAAGTTGATCACGACCTGGCGGTTCAGCTTTGGAACACGGGCAACAGCGACGCTCGATCTTTGGCGATGATGATCGCAGACGCATCCAAAGTCACGCCAACCATCGCAACGCAGTGGATGAAGGACGTTGACTACGCTTTGCACGGATCTGAAGTTGCCGAAGTTGTTCCGCGATCAGCGTGTGGTGTTGCCAAGATGCGGCAATGGAGAACTCAGAAGTCTGAGTATGCTAAAGCCACCGGCTATTCGATTTTGAGTTGCCTGTTGAAGGCCGACGCAGATTCTGTGGATGAAACGGAATGTCGCAAAATCGTCAAAGATATTGAAGCAGAGATTCACCGCTCTCCCAATCGTGCTCGTTACTCTATGCTGATGGCGATCATTGCAATTGGCATTTACAAGACGGAACTCACCGACGAAGTGCTGGAAGCCGCTGAACGCATCGGCGACGTGCAGGTTGATCATGGCGAAACCAACTGCACAACACCCAAAATCGGGCCCTACATCAACAAAGCTCTGAAACGCACCAGTGGCAAGAAGCCCCGAATTCGCACATGCTGAATTGCCTGCGGCAGCTATCTTAGAAAGTCGGCAAGGTTGGAATTGCTGACTCGACCAATTGTGGTCATGGTGACCTGTTGCAGATTCAGCACTTCCTGCAGTTGCACGGCAGCTCTGGCGAAGTCGACAGCGGTCAGATCCGCCAGAGTAACTTCGTAGGCCAGCTTACGATCTTCCGTCAGGTTTTTGATCCGTTCAAGACTTTCCAGGTTGACGGACTGCACGCCGACTTCGTCAAGCATATGATCGCTGATTCGGTTGATGTCATCCAATCGGCGTCCCAACGCTTCGTTGCGTTCAGCGACGCTCAGGCCTCGTGTGTTCAGCAGATCGTCACGCAAAGCCACCAGCGATTGGAACGCATCAAAGGTGCCCGCGAATTCCAGCTTTGCTCCGTCTGTGTTTCTGGCTTCGGAGGTATCCAGGTAAACAGCTGTACCGTCTCGACTGTCGGTAAACAGCTGGTCTCCGGAAAAGTCGATCGCCTGTTCTGTCAGCCCGCCGTCGATTGACAAAGCTCCATTGGATGTGATGTCGACTGAGCCGCTGAATCCCGGCGTGATGGACTGCGTGTTCAGGTAGACCGACTGGCCACTGCCGTCGGTGACCTTCAGGTTGGTGTCAGTGTTTGTGAAGTCAATGGGTGGCCCTCCGTTAAGTGAAATTGTGCCACTGGTTCCCGTGCCGCTGGTATCGTTGATGAACAGTTTGTGAACGCCGGTCGCTCCAATGATAGTGTCTTCCGCAGCGGAAGATGTTCCTGCGGCAACTCCGGAACCCGCCGCGTATGTTGTGTTGTCGTGGCGAATTTCGATTTCTCGAAACCCCGCAGCAGACGCCTGTCCCGCCGTCACTTTGATGCCGTTGCTGCCGATCAGCACCGTTTCGCCTCGCAGTTCTCCGCTGAAGACATCAAGTCCTGGCTGCAAAGACTGGCGTGCCGGCTGGCCGGTAATGTGCACGTTTAAAGAATCTGAAGTGCCGCCATATGCTGAATTTGTGTCGGTGCTGACGTTGTCCGGGTATGGTCTTGCGTCGGTGCGAGTTCCTGCAAACAGAAATCCGTTGTGGTCTGAACTGTTGGCGATGTTGGTAAGTTGCCCCAGCAATCCGTCCAGTTCCTGAGCCAGAACATCGACTTCCGTGTCGTCCGTCGCCTGTTTACCTGAAAGAGCGATCTCGGATGCTCGCACAAACAAACGCTGAGCGTCCAGCAACTGAGTATGAGCCTGACTAAGGCGCGCCGAACCTTGCTCCAACGATGTAATGTGTTCGTCAAAGCGTTCGACGCGATCTTTCTGGATGATGCTGCGTCGAATTCCGGCCGGGTCATCAGACGGTTTGTCCATTCGCAAGCCGGTCGACAGCTGTTTTTGCAACTGCTGCAACTGCGCCGTCTGCCGGTTGATCTGACTGATGGAATATTCAGTCTGCGTTGATGAGGTGATGCGTGTATCCATGGTTACAATTCAGGCAGCTTTGGTTAGGCCTGTCAAACGTTTGTACTTGTAAGTGAATTGTCTAAGAATCGCCCGAACCGGCCTGACGATCTTCCAGCCTCCTCCAGACGTATGGCGGTTGGCTCAGGCATGTTACCCTCTGCACTTCTGCGTTCTCTGCGATAAAAACGCGATTCAACGTCATCACTGCACCTGTCTTTATCTCGGCGGAAACATAGGAAGCAGAGTTTCACGGAGAGGTCAGCCCACAGTTTGCAGGGTGGGCATTGCCCACCAATATTCCACAGCGATGTCATTACTTTTGTGTATCATGATTCTGCGTCACCCAACCTTCAGACGCTTATCTGACTAGTCCCAGTAATTCCACAACGGTTTCGTCAAAGATCGTCACAAACTTGGCAGCCGCCTGAAACGCTCGTTCGGCGGCCAGCAGTCTTAGCAGTTCTTCATTAGTATCGACGCCGGTCAGTGCGTCGCGTTGAGCTTGAAGCTCGGCTCCAAAACTTTCCAGCTGATCAACTTCGTTTTGTAACTGTTGAACGTCAAGGCCGGTGTCTGCGGTCAGATCCGCCAGTATTTCGACGAAGGTGCGTGATCCGAGCGATCCGAAACGGATGTCGCGAAGGTCCGCCATCGCAGCGACGTTGGTGGAATCCCCCAGTTCACCGCTACCGGAAATTGCCATCAACAGCGGGTTCGCTTTTATGTCGGCTCGCACTTCAAACGTTCGAGTTTCCGTACCGCTGAAAAATGAGTTCAGCCCAAGAGCCGACAGGATTCCGGTTTCGTCCGAATCCGCGATTGTTGGAATTTCAACCGTATCGCCCGACACAACGTCGCCTGCGCCAAACGTTACCGTTAGCCCATTGCCAACGGAAAGCGGCTGGCCCGGAACATAGTCGGAGCCTGCAGATACGGTTCCCAGGTAAGCTCCATTTTCGTCACGCACTTCTGCAATCAGCCCCGAAGTGACTCCTACCTGCCCGGACGAAGTGAACGTCAGCGACAGACGTCCACTTTGATCTCCCGTATAGTTGCCGCCAAATTCAACCGCTGCTGAACCAGTGAAGGCGGTCCGATCGGGGATGTTGTCCGTTCGCCCGGCAAAGTCGAAGCTTTCGTTGTTCTGCGATCGAATAACCAACTGGTTGGAACTTTCGATAACGAACGATGTTATGCCGGGAACAGAATCCAGTTTGGCGGCGATGTCTTTCAGGGAATCGGAGATCGGGTCAATTTCGATTTCGTGCGTCGAGCGAACTCCGGTATCCAGATCAGTGACGGAAATGAACAACGAACCCTGTTCAATCGGAAACGGCAATTCCGCCTTGTTCAAAGGTAGGTCGGCAGATCCGGGAACTCGCGTGGCCACCAGCGACTGAAATCCATCGGGCGATGTAAGCCCCGTTGCATGCAGCTGATCAACTTGCCGCACCAGTTCTCGCAGCATGCTTTCCAGTTCCACCGTTGCGTCGGCGGTTCCTGAATTGTAAACATCCTGAAGTCCGGACAGCCTGCCCGAAGTTGCGGGAATCACACGTCGGCTAAGAGCGTCGGTGACAGCAAGCTGCCCATCGTCAAGCGTTGTCGATTCCAAAGTGATGGGCAGGTTTCCAAACGACGCAGCTCCCCCGCCAAGCAGAATCAGGTCCTGCCCGTTATCCAGGGGGGCCACGCTGACATCGATCCATTCTCCCAGCTGACTTAACAAGGCATCTCGGTTGGCCAGCAACGTATGCGGTTCTCCGCCCGCGGCGCGTGATTCAGAAATCGATCGATTTACTCTGGCTACCTGATCGATCAGCGTGTTAACCTGCCCCACGCCCACTCGCAAATCCTGCGCGGCTGTTTGCCGGGCTTCGTCGAAGCTGTTCAGAATGAATCGCGTTTCGTCCAGCAACGATTCCGCTGTTCGAATCAACTCTCCGCGCGTGGCAACTTCTTCCGGCGCATTCGCCACGGCTTCCAGGTCGTTAAAAAAGTTGGAAAGGTAGGCGTGAACCGACGCATCGCCGGGCGTGAGCAGTGTTTCCAGGGTTTGAGCAGATCCAAGCTTCGCTTCAGCTGCGGCCGTCAGAGAAGAGTTGCGTCGTAATGCGGTTTCTGCGGCGGCATCGCGCAAGCTGCGAATTTGAACAACGTCGACGCCGTTTCCGAGTTGTAGATTGCCGGACTGAAAAGGGCGTCGTTCTGCAAGATCGACCACTTTTCGCGCATAGCCGGGCGTGTTCGCGTTGGCGATGTTGTGGCCATGCGTCGCAATCACTGTTTGTTGCGCTCGCAAGGCCGACAGGCCGATTTCATAACTTCTCATGTTAAGTCATCCATCACGATCGGGCTTCCATGCGGCTGCCATAGCTGAAGTCGACAGACTGAGTTCCTGAAGCGTTGTATCGATCTGAAGAAGACGCACCAAACAGGCCACCCAGCACCGTGTGATACAGCCGCAGCGATTCGTTAACGATCACGGTGGTTGTCGCCAGCAGCCTTTGAATGCGGCGAGTCAAGATTCGCAGCCGTTTTTGTGCGGCTCGAAGTTGAGCGGAAATTTCCGGCGGGGCAACGGCAATCAGCATTGTTAACGTGATGTGATCGGATGGCACGTTCATGCTGTGGCCGAGTTCCAGCAACAGCTTCAGTCGATCGCCTGCAATGGCGACTCCCAGTTTCTCTGCAGCCGCCATGCGACTGCGCATTTTGGGATCGTCAACGCCTTTTGTGGAAACGTCCGTCAGCAAAGAAGCGACCGCCAGCAGTCGCGATTCTTCCTGTTCCAGATTCACCAGCAGCAGAGCGAACGTTTCAGAAGCCGCCTGATCGAGATAGTTCATTTTGATACGCCTCCAGGGCTTTTGAATTGAGTTCGTTGCGGAGTGATTCGGAGTCCGGCTTGGAAATGGAAGCCGCTGCAGGACCGCGGTTCATCCATTCGCCCAGCGACGACGTGAGACCGAGTCCGCCGGATTCTGCAAGATGGTCGGCCATAAAGGTGTCAAACATGCCGCCCAGCGTGTCACTTTTGTCGCCAGGAAACAGGCCTTCTTCCGATGCGCTGTTTCTCATCTGCTTTAACAGCATGGCCAACATGACGGATTCGAATTGTTTAAGGACTTTCTCGTCCTTCGATTCCAACGCCGAAGCTCCAGGCTTCTGCGAGGTTCCTGCCCCCTTGGCTGCATCTGCTTCGGCAGGTAAACCAACGGTTGGGCTTATGGTGGCAATGGCCATGGCTAACTTCCCTGTTAGTCGATTCTCTAATTCTGAAATCAAATACTGTGCTGGCCGCGAAGAATTTCATTCCTGCAACTTTTCGGCGACCTGATGCTGCAGATCGTCAGCTCACAGAAACTGACACGATCGGCCAATTGTCGCTATTGAAAAACAAGTTCCGCCTGCAGGTCTCCCGACGCTTTCAACATTTGAAAAATACTGCTTAGATCTCGCGGAGTAACTCCCAGCGAATTCAAGGTGGCTGCCAGGTCGCTTACGGTAACCGTTGAGCCGATCACGCTAAGGATTCCCGATTCTTCCGTCACGTCAATTTGCGTGCGAGGCACAACGGTGGTTTCGCCGTCACTAAAGGGAGCTGGTTGAGACACTTCCGGTGTTTCGTTTGTCGTGACGATCAAATTTCCGTGAGCGATCGCTGCTCGCGACAATTGCACGTGGCCACCAATCACCACCGTGCCCGTGCGTTCGTTAATGACAACTCTGGCGACCGTATCCGGCTGAATCGTCAGGTTTCCGCAGGCAGCCACAAACTGGTAGGGATTCGCAAAGCTATCCTGATTCAAACGAACTCGCACAGAAGCCGGATCCGCCACCAGAGCAGAATACGGATACTTGCTGTTGATTGCGTCGGCAATTCGTTTGGCGGTTTCGTACTCGGGATTTCGTAGCAGCAACAGGAACTCGCCCGCCTGAAACACGGATGCCGGAACTTCGCGTTCGACAACTCCGCCGTTCACAATCCGTCCGGTGGTGGGATGATTTTTGGTCACGTTGCCTGCATCGCCACCAAAGCTTCCTCCATTTGTGGAAACGGGGCCGCTGGCCAAGGCGTAAACTTCGCCGTCAACGCCCGTTAGAGGTGTGGAAATCAGCACTCCCCCGTTCAGGCTGGACGCGTCGTCAAATGCGGAAACCGTAACGTCGATTGTTTGGTCAACCTTCGCATGCGGCGGCAGAATGGCGGTGATCATAACCACAGACAGGTTGTTCGTTTTTTCCTGAGCCTGCTGAATGGCCGCTCGAGTTCTCGGGTCAGCTCGCAGACCCAAAGACTGCAGCATGTTGATGGCCAGCCGCTTTGTGGATTCACTTTTGCCACCTGTTTTGTTTAACCCGGTAACCAGTCCATAGCCGGTTAGCTGGTTGGGATGTTCGCCGGACAAAGTGGTGATGTCTTTGATCCGCACGCTCAACTTTGGATTGGCATCCTGCAACTGCTGGGCATGCAGGGGCGAACAGCATGATGCGAGTAGTAGGCACGCGAGTGTGTGAGGCAGGATGTTTGGCATGGTAAGTGATACCGGAGTTCAGGGTTTGGGTTGCGACGTCGTTTTAGCCAGCGACCGAAACGTAAGACCGCCTATGTTTGGTTTCATTCAGGCTCACGATCAGAACGGCCACACCTTGTTAACTTTTCTTCCAAACCAACCTTGCCGTGTAAAGCTTTGTTCTGCGCCCGTTCCTTCGTACACGGTCATCATGTCAGAAACATACTGCGAACTGATTGTGTTGTCTGGTCCGATGTCAATTGGTCGCACGGTTCCCGAAATGTGCAGAGTGCGTTGTTCACCAGAGATCATCATGGTGCGGTTGCCCTGTAGCGTCAGGTTTCCGTTTTGAGATACTCCAACCACAGTCACGGTAATTCGATCTGTGAATCGCTGACTGTTTTGATAGTTAGCGCTTCCGTCAAAACTGCGATCGCTGGATTTCGAAAACGTCAGGTTTCCGTCTGCCGCGGAAATTCCCAGCCCGCCACCGGTGGATCCTTCAAAGTTGAACAGCCCGGAAGCGTCTGACGTTTTCGACAGACCTTTACCTTCGCGATTTGTCACCTGAGTTGATTCGCTGATAATGATCGTTAACAAATCGCCCGGCCGGACAGCTCGCGAATCGTCAACCAGGTAGGCTCGATTTGGGCAGCGTTTCGGCCACAAAGAATCGGCTGCGGCATTGGGAATTCCCGACGACAACACAATCGCTGCACTAAGTGCGGCTGCATGTAGATGTTTCATGGTGAATCTTTCTGTTCCGTTTCGGTGTGTTGACTTCGGTCGATTGAATATTCAGACGGCACTGGCTGCGGGGTGGGCGATTACGGTATGACGACTTCGCCAACCGTTAAAACTGTCAAATCTTGATTTCGATTGATCCCGGTCCCACGATTCTTCCTGATCGAATGCTGGCAGAATCGACGTTCTTAAATTGAATGATGTCGCCAACGCGTCCCGATTGCAGCGCTTGAGCGGTTCGCAGCTTTACTCGCAAACGTCCCTTTATGGCGACCACTTCCACCGTGTCTCGCGAATTCACCACAATCGGGCGAGTTATTGCGGCCGTTGTTTTCAGGTCGTTTAGTGAGACAAGTTCGCCGGGACGCATGTTCTTGTTGGATACTCTTGCAAACAGATCTTCCGGAGTTGGCTCGTCAACAACGGTGTCAACAAAACGCGTTTCCAGGCGAATGTTGTTTTCGCTGATCGGTTGTTCTTTTCTTAGCGACACCAAAGTGACGGCTACTGTTTGGCGTTTCAGTACGTCAAATCGCGTGGAACGAGTGGCGACAAGTTCGTCGTCTTTCCAAAGTCGCACCATAGTCGACACCTGCCCCAGGCGTTCACGCAGCGGCATTGCCACTTCAACTCGCAGCCCCGATCTTTGCTTGATGCCGGTTGGTAGCGAGTTCACAAACGGAGCCGTCAACCGAACTCGCAAATCTTCAGACGGTGTTCCCAATGCCTGCTGAAATGTTTTCATCGCCGCATCTTCGACGTCGCGATCGGTGAGTAGTTGCGGTTGTACAAGTTCCATTTGGCAGACATCGCCCCCCGTCACGTTAAATTGATTCGAATGCACGCCTGCCAGCCGCAGTCGAATTTCGATGAATGACGTAGAGATCGACGCAAAGTGCTCACCGGGCATGATGTCTGCAATATCCACGGATTGGAGTTGCTTTTTCAAGGCAGCGTCGTTGCAGACAATGTCGGCGATATCTCCCAGAGTCACCTTCATGTTGGTGACTGCCACTTGTTCGGGCACGACAATACGAGCAAACCCGCGATGCGAAATTTGCCCCCACGCAGATACGCACAACGGATTAGCCAGTATGCCGAACAGCATTATGTATCGAAACAGCATGATTTTACCTGACGATGTCAACAGATGTGGACAACATTTCGTCGCCCGCTCGAATGGCTCGCGAATTGATTTCATAGGCTCGTTGAGCGGAAATCAGACTGATCAGTTCCGTCACAACTTCTACGTTTGAATTTTCCAGAAAGCTTTGACGAATCTGGCCCACGCCGACGTCGCCTGGATTTCCCTGAACCGGATCTCCCGACGCTGCCGTCTTGGCGAACATGTTTCCGCCTTCGCTGGACAGACCGGCCGGGTTACGGAAGGTGATGAGCTGAATTTGTCCCAGTTCCTGAGGCGTGGAATCGCTACCGGACAGGATTCCCTGCACAATTCCCGTTGTGCTTATCGTGATTTTGGAAATATCAACGTCCGTGGGAATCGTGATCGCTGGTTCCAGAAGCACGCCGTCTGCGTTGACCAACTGGCCTTGCGAATCGATTCGCAAACTTCCAGCTCGAGAATATCGCAGTTCGCCGTTTGCCAGTTTCATCTGGAAAAAGCCGTCACCTTCAATGGCAAGGTCCAGAGGGTTTCCCGTTTGTTCGGCGGGCCCCTGACTAAAATGCTTTGTCGTACCGACGACTCGCACACCGTTACCGATCTGAAGTCCAGTGGGTGAAACCTGGGTTCCGGAAGCGATTGTGCCCGGCTGACGCAGGGTGTTGTACATAAGGTCAGCAAAGTCTACGCGACTTCGACGGAAACCGGTGGTGTTGACGTTCGCCAGATTGTTGGCGGTGTTGTCAATCATCAGTTCCTGTGCCTTCATTCCGGTGGCACTGGTATAGAGAGCTCTTAGCATTAGTAACCGTCCCTGGTTATTGCGATGACTTCAAGATTTTTTACAGGTCAATGCGATTGCGAATTGCGTTGTCGATTGCTGTTAGCGTTTTCTGAGCTGCTTCGTATTGCCTTGATGCAACCAGCAGGTTCACAAGTTCTGAAACAGCCGTCACATTAGCCGCTTCCAGAAAGCCCTGCGTTACTTTTACATCGACGTCTTCGATGCCGGTTGTTCCGTTTGCGGCATAGAGAGTTTCCCCCATCGCCGTGAGTTCAAGCGGATTTTGCGCCACCACAACTCTGATTTGCCCGACTGAGGTTGCTCCAGCATAGATCTGCCCGTCATTGGAAATCGTGATCGACTCCGTTGAGGCATCTGCTGGTAGAATCAAATTTCCACTGGTTCCCTGCACGGGAAGATTGTCTGTGGTTACGATTCGTCCGGCAGTATCAACGTGGAAGCCGCCGTTTCTGGTGTACAGCGGGCCTTGCGGTCCTTCGACAACAAAGAAGCCCTCGCCTTCGATGGAAACATCCAGCGGACGGCCCGTTTGTTGAACTGGCCCGTTCGAAAAATCTGAAACGATGCCAAACATCGAGTTGCTATTGGGATTGTTGTTTGCACTCGCAGCTGCCGTGGAACCTGCAGGCGAACCGCTTCCGTTTGTGGCGGCATTTGACGCACCGTTTGTGGCAGCCGCCGCAGCCGCCGCTGCGGCGGACTGAGCGGCAGATTGTTGTTTGTCGTTCAGAAAACGACCAAACTCTGTTTGGTGCAGAATCCGACGCCGAAAGCCCGGCATGTGCGCGTTCGCCAGATTCTCTGACGCCACTGCATGTCGTTTTTCAGCAAAGGTCATGGCCTGAGCTGCGTTGTAGAGTCCTGAGAGCATTTAATTTTCGGGGTTCAGGTTGCGGGCCTGGGTTCTGAACGGGCTGGCCGTTCAGCAATAACCGGGTCAGAGTCTTACGTAAAATGATGCGTGCAGGGCGCACATGATTCTTATGGTGACAACGGAGCGGCTCGGTGATTCAAACGTCCCACGTTTTTCCGCATAGCACGCCACTGGTGCAAGGGCGAGGCCCTTGTTGGGTTGTGACGATCGCAAAGATTGTGCCAGTGGTGGCGGCAACGCCTGCAGTTTGAAGGCCATCAGTGTATTCGCTGCTGAAACGGCAAATGCTGTGGCAACACTCAATTTCACGCATGGTCAATACTAGGCAAAATCCCCCGGAAACCAGTTCCGTCAATGGCGGAAGCAATTTCCACGTGGTGGCGATTCGCAGCGATTGAACGCAGCTTGGAGGCGTGAGTGGTTTCACTCACGTGGCGGGATTCCACTCACGTGTGAAGGCGTCGCCTCACGTCTGCAACGTGCCCATGCCCGCAAACTTTGCCTAACCGTTACAAAGGTTAAGCGAAGAGGCAGCGAATCCGATGCTGATGAAGGACAGATTCTTTTTGGCGAAGCGTTGCTTCGTCGTGGGCCTCCGGCAAGCTTCATCATGGCAGAACCAGAAACACAATCAGAATCAGACGCCGGCGATCAGGCCGCGGCCAAAAAGGGAAGTATTGTCCCATGGCTGCTGGTGGGTATTGTGGCGGCAGGTCTTGGTGGCGCTGTGCCTATGTTTCTTCCGGAAGAAACCGTTGAAGAAGATCCGGCGCCAAAGCCCATGTTTGAGCTTCCGACTCCGGAAAACACAATGTTCATTCCGTTTTCCGATCCGGAAGTGAAGGGCGACCAGCTTGTGGTCAACCTGAACGAAGGCAACCTCACGCGCTACCTGCGGATTGTTATCGAACTGCAGATACCCAAAGACTTCGAAACGGAGATTAAGGACAAGCTAAAAGAAAATCGCGTGCTGCTGCGAAGCTGGCTTATCAGCAAAATCTCAGACAAAGACCTGGAAAGCGTCCGCGGAGCTGCCGGTCAAAACCGCCTTCGCAGAGAAATTCAGGACCAATTCAATTCGGTGCTGTTTCCCGACGGCTACGATCGAATCTATGACGTTCTCTTTTACGAATTCGCCGTGCAATGACAGACTCAGAGAGTTTGAAGCCATTCAACTTTGCGTCGCCGGGCCACGTCAGTGGTTCCGTCAATCGCGCTTTGGACACGTGGCATCACCAGGCATGTGCGTTGCTGACAGAAAACTGGCAGAGCCTGCTGGGTGACGACATTTCTGTGAAGTGCGAAGGCGTGGATGTTGTATCGTGCAAAGTTGCTTACGAATCTGTGGCCGACCCGGGTTACGCGGCCAGCCTGAAAGTGGGGCCAGCCAATATGCCGGCTTTGGCAACATTTCCCGGACGTTTAGTCTGTACACTTGTGGAAGGGTTGTTGGGAAGCCAGGGCGACGACTGGTCTGAATACAAGCCGCTTACCACCGTAGAATCTTCGATGCTGGAACTTCTTTGTGGCGAAGTCAGTCGAGCAATCGCGATGAGCTGGCCGGAAGTGATACCGCTGAAGTGCGAACTGGAATCGTGCGTGTTTCGCCCCAACCGTTCTCGCATTTTTGCACCCGACGAAAAAATGCTGCGACGACGTTTGGAAGTCACAACGGCTTTTGGAGCTGAAACAGCATGGTTGTTACTGCCTCAGGCTGGCCTCGCTGAATTAGGAATTTCCGACAGCGTGCTGACCGACGCTGCAGAAGTGATTCCTGACCCTCGGCTGCGAGAAATCGCCAAACAGTTGCCGGTGGAAATCGTCGTTAGTCTGGGCCACACAAAGGTTACTCTGGCAGAAATGAATCAACTGGAAATCGGTGACTTTTTGGTGTTGGATCAAGCTCTTTCGCAGCCGGTGGAAGCCACTTTGGACGGCGAACTGCAGTGGCTGGGAATGCCGTGTCGCATCGGACGTCGTCAGGGAATTGAAATTATTGCGTCTAACAAGCGGCAGGGGGGAACATGAGCGATCCATCATCTGCAGCGGCTGATGTTGAAGAAAAAGCATCTCCGTCATACACACCCGCTGAGAACCTCAGCGCTGGGGCCGATCAAATTGGAGTTCAGGAAGCAAACCCGGTGGAATTTCCAGAAGCTCAAACACGTTCATCCAATCAGTCACTATCTTTGGACCGCTTTGCTGATGTTCAGGTGGAACTTTCCGTAGAAATCGGGCGAGTATCCATGCCTATTGGCGAGCTGATGAAGCTGGGCCAGGGGGCTGTCGTGAAACTCGATCGCGACATTGTGTCTCCCGTCAACGTGATGGCACAAGGAGTTCTAATCGCCAGTGGTGAAGTGGTGGTGATTGAAGATCGCTATGCCATTCGCATTACATCGATTCACGGACCAAAGGGGCAGGCCTCCGGCGATGCAAGGGGAATGTAATGAAGACGCCGCAGAGAAACACACGCTGCGCTTCTGCGGTTGCTTTGCTGGTAGCCGTTTTCTGTCTTGCGTGTCATTCAGGCTGCGCAATCGCTCAGGTGCCAGCCACGGCCGTCACAAACGGATCTGGGATCATCGCGCAAGGCGGCTTGACCGCTGGTGGAACAATCAAAACCGCTAACAATCAGCGGGCTTTGTTGCTGTCGCTACGGTCGCAAAGCGAAGCGGCAGATCCCGGCTCGCCTGCAGAGCCCTTCATTGATCTCACGCAGCCAATCACAACACCTCAAGTGGCTACAGAAGATGGCATCAATCAGGATTCCATTATCAATCTGGCCATCTGGATGGTCGTCATTATGTGCCTTTGCGGTCTGACAGTGCTGGGCCTGCGAAGAATGAGTGTTCGCCAAATAAAGGTTGGCCAGGTGGCTGGTACTTCGCGAGTAGTAGACACATTGAATCTTGGCAAGCATCGTTTTGTACAGCTAATTGAAATTGGCGGACGCAGCGTCTTAGTGGCGTCAGACGCCAGCGGAATTCGATCTGTTCTGCCCATGGTTGATCAGTTTTCAGACACGTTATTTGAAGAAGCCGCCGACTCGATTTCCGGCCCCCAAACTTCGTCTCGCGAATTTTCGCAACTGGATCGGTAGAGCAGCGACCATGATGGAAGGTGCCGAAACAATTCAGCGAGTTCTGGAATCCGAAGGGATGCAGGAACTTTCGCCGCAACTGAAGGTCGCCCTGTTTCTGGGCGGAATGGCCTTCATTTCGTCGGCGCTGGTCACAATGACGGCGTTTACACGGATTGTGATTGTGCTGTCGTTTGTTCGCCGAGCACTCGCGACTCAGGAAATTCCGCCCACTCAGGTCATCATCGGGCTGTCGATGTTTCTGACGTTTTTTGTGATGGGCCCCACAATTTCCACGATCGAAAAGGACGCTCTGGCGCCTTACATGGAAGACAGTATCACCGGGGTTGAAGCAGTCGACATTGCCAGTTCGGCACTGCAGGACTTCATGCTGAGGCAAACCAGAAAACGCGATATCGCGTTGTTTGCCGGCATGGCGAAGATCACTTCGATTTCAACGCCGCAGGATACCCCCATGCGAGTTCTGATTCCGGCCTATGTAATCAGCGAATTGAAAACAGCCTTCATCATGGGCTTCTGCATCTATATTCCGTTCATTCTAATCGACCTTGTGGTGTCAATTATCTTGATGTCCCTGGGCATGATGATGATGCCGCCAATGGTAATTTCAACTCCCTTCAAGTTGCTGCTGTTTGTGGTCGTGGACGGTTGGGTATTGATTGCTCAGGCACTTAGTATGAGTTTTCGTTGACGACTTCATTCCCAAGGGCTTCGCCCTTGACCCGGTGGCGTGGCACGCAGCAGCACGTGGGGCGATGGAATCGCCGAGCCGCGACGTTGTCGCTGCGGGCAGCTTGTCGGCAGCTTGCCGTAGAACTAATTACTGAAACATAACTAACCACTGCCCGGCATAAGTTGGCAGACCACCTGGCTCTGGGCCACTTCGCCTGGATCTGTGCGATGTGCGGTGGCTGCTGCTACTGCTACTGCTACTGCTACTAAATCTCGACGCTTGAACCACTGTTAAATCATGGCCAACCCTTCCAAAACAATTGCTCCCGAACGCGGCCTGCTGCAAAACAGCGAGAGTTTGCTGTCGTTTGGAATGTTGGGGGGCCTGATTGTGATGCTGGTACCGCTGCCACCGGCACTGCTGGACGCATTGCTGGCGATGAATCTGGGGCTCACGTTTCTGTTGCTGCTGATAACGCTAAGCACAAAGCGAGCGTTGGAGCTTTCCGTTTTTCCTTCGCTGCTGCTGCTGTTGACGCTGTTTCGCCTGTCACTGAATGTTGCCACCACGCGACTGATTCTGCTGGACGGCGATGCAGGCTTGATTGTGACGGCATTCGGAAATTACGTTGTCGGCGGGCAGTTGGTTGTCGGTTTGGTCATCTTTCTGATTCTGATAACGATTCAGTTTATGGTGATCACAAAAGGTGCTGGCCGAATTTCTGAAGTGGCCGCCCGGTTTACTCTGGACGCTATGCCCGGCAAGCAAATGGCCATCGACGCAGAACTCAGCGCCGGTGCTATCGACGAAGTTGTCGCGCGTAAACGCCGCACCGAACTGTCTCGGGAAACCGAGTTCTACGGTGCGATGGACGGTGCCAGTAAATTCGTGCGAGGCGATTCTATTGCGGGCTTGATTATCACCGCAGTCAACCTGCTGGGTGGAGTCGTGATTGGGCTGATGCACGGTCTGTCTTTCGGCGATTCCGTTACAACGTATTCGATCCTGACGGTTGGCGACGGGCTGGTTTCGCAGATTCCCGCGTTGGTGATCGCCACCACAGCCGGTATTCTGGTGACGAAGACAACATCAGAACACAGCCTCGGCGACGAAATTCAAGGGCAGCTGCTTCGCCGCAACCAGCCAATCTATATTGGTGCCGGCGTTTTGGCCACGATGGGATTGATTCCCGGTTTGCCGAAGCTGCCGTTTTTCGGCATCGCGGCAGCGTTGTTGTTATTGCTGAACAGAGAAGATCCAACCGCCGAAATCGAAGTTGAAGAAGCCGCAGCAGCGGAAGGCGCGGCTCCCGCAGAATCGGAGTCCGATCAGATTGACGAATTTCTGTTGGCGGATCGAGCTGTTTTGGAAGTGGGTGCTCAGCTGGTTCCGTCAATCGCATCTGGTGCATCGAAGGGCCTGGCTGATCGAATCACCACACTTCGCAAGGAACTTTCGCGAGCCAACGGCGTTTGGATTCCGCCTGTTCGCGTCAACAGCAATCTGTTGCTGCAGCCCGACGAATATCGAATTATCGTCGCTGGTCGAACTGTAGCGACGTCCGAAGTGCTGAAGGATCACCTATTGGCAATTTTGCCGGATCATCACAACGTGTCAGTTCCAGGCATCAACACTCACGAGCCATCGTTTGGCCTGGCAGCTCGCTGGGTGGCGGAAGCGGATCGACGTATTGCCGAAGTTCAGGGCTGCACGGTTGTTGACCCTTTAAGTGTGCTGATTACGCATCTTGGCGAAGTGCTGAAAAAACATTCTCACGAACTGCTGACGCTGGAATCACTGAAACAAATGCTGAAGCGAGTTGAAAAATTCGCCCCCACGGTGGTGGAAGAAATTCGTCCGGAAACGCTCCGCATGGGAACTCTGCATCAGGTATTGGTGCAGTTGGCTGAAGACAGAATTCCGCTGAATGACCTGGCCCTGATTCTGGAATCAATCGTGAATCATGCTGCCACCGTTCAGGAAGTGAACGCGTTAACGGATAAAGTTCGATCAGATCTTGGCCGCCTTGTGTGCGAACGTTTCCGCAATCAGGAGGGCATGTTGCGAGTCATCACGCTGGCTCCTCAACTGGACAGCCAGCTAAGACAATCCATGCATGAAGGCCAGCTGGCAATTGGACCAGTACCGCTGGGCAATCTTATCCAACAGGTGGCAGCTGCCTGGCAGGATAGTCACCGAAAACAACAGGATGCCGCCTTGCTTGTGGACAAAGCGTTGCGTCGCCCTTTGAAACAAGTGCTGGCGAGATCTGTCGCTGAACTTGGAATAATCGGCTATCAGGAGGTGCCCTTCGACATGATTATCGATTCCGTATCCATGATTCCTCACGAAGCCATCTTCCCAGCTCGCCCCAAAGAACAAGCCGCCGCGTAAAGCTGAAGACTAACATCTCGGAAAGTCCCATTTGTCCACTGAGTCACGAAAACTAAACGAACGCACCATCGTTAACGGCATCGGCCTGGTAATGACATCCGCCATTTTTTTGGTGTGTGCTTATCGGCAGGTGGGTCTTTCCACAGCCGTTATTCGAGCAGTCGTGTGCGGATTGTTATGTGCCACAGCGGTGCGGGTTTTGTCGAGAGTTATCGCAGCCGCGTCCGACGACGACGAATAAGAAAAGTGCGGCATGCTTCTGTGAGTTAGCTCGCCAGCATGCCCGAAGAGACAGATATCCGAAAGGCGATTTATCATGCCAGTTCTAAAGCGATCAGCAGCAACAATTCAGACGGGAACATCCGTGCGAGTTCCTGAATACGGAGCGACTTCGGCCAGTTCTTCGCAGAAATTCACCGCGTCCAGTGCGCCGAGTCATCAACACGGATCACCGTCGGTTGACGTTGTTCGCAACAACGCGGGCGACGTCATTCAGATTATGGTGCGTTGTGCCTGTGGAGAAGTCACTAATATCAATTGTGACTACTAACCCTGAATGATCGACGTGTCGGATGGCACCGTTACGAAGTCCCTTGAAAGCCGCCGATCTGCTTTTCCGGATCCGGCCGCAATTACGCAGCACCACCCGTACTAACGGCTTGCAATCATGAAACTATCACACCTCACCACAATCGGACTTTGCGTATTCCTGCTGTCAATGTCTACGGGCTGTTCCCTGCTGCCACAGAAGACACAGCCATGTTGTTCTCAATGCCAGAATAGATGCTGTTCAAAATCCAAAACAGCCAGGCAACCGGTTGTGAAGCAGCAGTTTATCTGCAACGACTGTCTGGCGTCATCTGGTCAAGCAGAATTGCAAGGGCTGCAACAGGCGTCATCGTATGATGACTCGTTTCCACCGGTGGCAAACGGATGGGCAGAAACGAAGTCGGATCCACGCCTGGGTATGTTGATGATGCAGGTTAGTCAGCTGGAAGAACAACGCCAGGCTGACGATCAGTCTCTACGCACACTTTCAAAGTCAATTGACTCCATGAACAAGGAACTTGGCGGGCTGTCTGCCGAAGTTAAGTTCTGGAAAAACGAAGTCAAACGAGTGGAAGAGGAAACAATTGCCCAACAAAGAGCAGACCTTGCCTCGTTCAACACTCTGGGAGAACTTGTGCAACAACTTCCTCGTGCCAGCAACAGCGACAGTCGGTAAGTGCTGGCGATGGCTCGGCTGCCGCGGCAAAAGCTGCAAAAAAGACAGCCCCGAACCAATTGCATCGGCGCGGGGTCGGGAGTTCCTGTTTGTTTAAACTTCGTTTCGGACGCGACGTCGGTCTTCAGCCTACCTACGTCGAGTATCGTGCGGAGTATTTTCCGAAACGGTTCACAAGCTAACTCCCAACCCACGTCAGCGAATCCTGTCGTGAAAGGATTCGCTCTCAAATACGCTTTACAGATCTGTTTTCCCGCTGCAATGCGTTCTGCTGCATCAGTCGTTTTTCCAGTGCCAGGGTGCTGACGCAGATCATTGCCAGCGGCCCACTGGACGACACTGTTGGCGTAAAGTGGTGACTAAATCACATCGTGCGGCAGGCGAGTTCTAGCGAACCGCTTTCCAACCGCGTCATAGAACAAAACTTCGTTTCCTTTGCGATCCCAGACGGCGCTTAACTTTACGCTTCTGGGGCCATGCAGTGTAAACTGGTATCCGCAGCAATCGCCGCCTCGAGTCAGTTCCAGTTCCGTCATCGGGAAGTGGTTCTCAAGTAGGTTTTCTTTCTGACACAAAGCAAGGTTGATAAAGTTTCGAAGACCATCCAGTGAACGAACGTCCGCAGGTGCGGAGGACATCATGCCGCAGGGTGCTGCTTGATTCATAGATAAAAACCAAACCTTTCGATTTAGGTAATACTGATGACTGGTACCGTAAAACCACGTTAAATGTCGCTTCAAATCTCGAAGCGACAATGGCTTTGACAAAGCCCTGCTGGCAGCCATTCGAACTTCCGTCTTGAAACGTGAATGCGTTGTTCAAAACGTTTGGGCTAACCGGCTATGCTGGACTGGTGAAGTTTGACGGCCATTCGGGTTGGTAAAGATTGGTAAGTTGTGTGTGACTTACCGGGTCTGGAAGAGTTTATCGTCGGTCCTGTTAGGGAAAGTTACGGATTATGGATGCGAGCTAACATTCCATACTGTCAAGCCGAACGTCACGAAATGCCTAACCGTTACTGACGAAGCACTCGGATTTGACAGCACCATTGGTTGATGCTGCTGACGCACAGAATCATTCGCAAACACCAATTTTAGTCTGTGTTTTTGCTGGTCTTAGAAGCATCACGACTGCTTTGCATTGGCCGACGAAAACACAGGCATGCCGACAACGGAAAACCCGCACCCGGCACTGCTGCGTCATCGACGACGCGTTGAAAGGATTCGCACGATATTCACATTTCGGGCGCTTCAAACAACGGTCTCAATCGAGGCACGACCGCAGCGACCGCCTGAGTGGAACGACCGGAAAATTCTGACACAAGTTTTGGCAAGAAATTCGATTCAACATGTGAAGCGATCAAGATGTTTGGGTTGATGGCAACATTCAATTGCCGTGCGTATGGCAGTGATCTATGCCCTAAGTTGTGGCCTGCGAACGCACAGCCGAGAATCTGCTCGCTTTGCTTGATTCTGTTGGCGGCAAAATGTTTTCTCACGGTGGCGACAATACGCATTGCTTGCGATGCCGTGTCAGCCGCTGCTAAAGTAACATCATTGCTGAATCGAAACCTATCATGCCGAGTTGAAGTTTCATGAAACGTATTGTTGCCCCGGTTCTACTGCTGTTTATTGTGAATGCTGCGGCACTTGTCAAAGCTGACGAGTCATTGCCTGAATTGACCACGGTGAAAATTACCAGTTCACTGGATGGTACTGAACAGCCAATACGCTATTGGGCGCCCGCAGAAGCGTTTGCGTCGACGCAACAATCGGACTCAGCGGCGCAGCGGGCAGTTCCGTTATTTGTGTTTCTGCATTCGTGGAGTTCCGATTATCGTCAGGATAACGGCAAGTGGCAGAAGGAAGCTGTTAAACGCGGCTGGATCTATCTGCACCCGGACTTTCGAGGTATGAATAACACGCCAAAGGCTTGTGGTTCTCCACTTGCCAGGCAGGACATTCTGGATGCCATTGATTTTGCATCAATAACCTTCAACGTGGACTCGTCCCGGATCTACCTGGCTGGCGTTTCTGGTGGAGGTCACATGGCGATGTTGATGGCCGGTCATCATCCTAAGCGATTTTCCGCCGTTTCAGCGTGGGTGGGTATCAGTGATGTTGGTGAATGGTATAAGTTCCACCTGAAGGATGGTAAGCCGCAAAAGTATGCTCAAATGATTCTGAAGTGTTTCGGCGAACCACCGGGCACGTCTAAGCAAATTGATGCCGACTATCAGGATCGATCGCCCGTCTTTCATCTGCACAACGTTCGAGATCTGCCGGTTGATATCTACGCGGGAGTCAATGATGGTCACACAGGTTCGGTGCCGGTGAATCAGTCGCTGGATGCCTATAACATGATCGCGGAAGGAAACCGGTGCCCTGTGATTTCACCGAATGAAATTGAGGAACTCTGGAACGACCGTAAACTTAGCGACCCGGACCGCTCCGACAAAGAGGTCGATGCCCTGCTGGGGCGACAGATCTATCTAAGACGGACTGCACGGACTTCGCGGGTTACCATATTTGAAGGCGGACACGAAAGTATTCCCGAAGCCGCCTGCGAGTGGCTGTCTGTGCACGAGCGCCTGACAAAGTGAACGTCTGGCAAAGTGACAATCATCAATAGCCGCCCACCTGGTGTTGAACCTGCCAGCGAATGTGGCGACGATGAATTATTAGCTGTACAGCGCCAAGTCTGTATCAGCCGCAAGGCGTTAGCCTCGGTTTTTCCACTGATTCGCAGCAACCGAGTCTAACGCCCTGCGGCTGATGTGGATCACAGAAAACTGACGTTTCATCAAACCTGGCGCTGTCCAGTTAGAGTCTTACTCAAAATGATGCGCGGACCATTGCTCGTAGCGACAACGGAGCGGCTCGGCGATTGCAACGTCCCACGTTGTCTTGCGATCCACGCCACTGAGTCAAGGGCGAAGCCCTTGTTATGGGGTCCAGATTGCGGAGGACGTGGCTGGCTTCTGTTCAGAAGATCTTGGCAGCCGTCTCGCCTTCATACGTACATATGGAGGAATGAAGCGTCCTCGATAGCCATAACGCGTGACGTTTGCTTTGTAGTCTGCTCTTAATGGTTCTCGCAGATCTTCCAGCACCATGTTTGATCGACACAGTCCGCCGATCAGATCTTCCAGTCGATGAAGATATTCCGTGGTACCGGCTTCTCGATAAGACGTATCGATTTGTTGAGGCAATGGCCCCTTGTGATAATATTCCACACCGATAACGAACTGATGCCGTTCGTTGCGATGACTTATCTGCAAGCTGACTGGCTGTTTGTGCTGGCTGATGTACGTTCCGTTGTCTCGCAGCACTCTAGCAATTTCTGCATACATCGGACACAAGTCGGGAATATAACAGCTGCTCACCGGCTGATGAACGATGTCGAACGAAGCGTCGGACAGCATTCTGAGATCGTCCATCGAACCCTGAATGGCTTTCACCTTCACGCCTCGACGTTGGGCCTCCTGCAGATCCAGGTGCAGCATTGAATCGCTGATATCAATGACGGTTACGTTTGCTCCGGCAACCGCGTACAGAATCGATTGCCATCCGCCGCCGGACGCAAGACATAGTACGTCAAGGTCTTTCACTGAATCAGGCAACCAACCGCGACCATCCAGAACTTTCAACGGAGTTCGGCAGTCTTCGTCACTGGCTGTGCGAGCAAACAAACTGCCTGCATCTGCCATGCGATTCCAGGTGTTGCGATTAACTTTTTGATAGTCCACAAATCAGCTCTCACGTTTTGCCTGCGAACAACCTGACAGCAGCCTGCGGGCTAACGCACGTTACCTTTTGTCGTCGATGAATTCGGTCGCCTTTTGCTGTGCGAAAGGGCATCGATGCGTTCTCTGGCTAAGCGAAAGATTGCCATCGCTTATGGTGAACGGCTTTAAGCTGTCTTGATGATCTTGGAACAGCCAGTTTCAGTTTCCAGCGAAACCGACTCACGAGTTGCAGGTGTATCCCAGAGTCTTGCCAGAAAAGAATTGCCGCAGTAGCGACAACGCATGCGCTGCGAAAATATGAGTCTGAGGTACCATCGATCCCGAGATTTGCTGGGACGAAGGTATTGGGAATTGTTGCATTTGTTACAAATTATGGCCCGGCCCGCCCGACGTGTGAGAATGAAATTGCTGAGCATTGATGGCTGACATATTACTGCCTCTCTCTACAGTGTTTCGACAAACCGGCACAATCTGCTGAAGTTGCGTCCTGCTTACAGCTGGTTTCAGAGCGAACCTGAACTGCGTCCGGCTCTTTAATCGACAGGAGTGGCACAAATAAGCGCCCGGAAAATCGTTAAACTCGGCATCAGCCCGATAATCGATACGGGAAATTGCCCACGAGGCCAACCCTTAGTGATGCTTAGGCGAATCGTCGCGGATGGAACAGTGGCACAGGACTCCGTATTTTCAGATTGCTCCCCAACACCAGATATTCATTCAAGCGGAAGACGCCATTTGCCGCAGCGGGGCCCAGAACACGATCGTTGTTAGGTTGCTATGAGCGGAAAGTGGGATGAGCTGAAATTATGGATGCCACAGCAAACGAACCATCGTCCGTTGCGTCCGTCAGTTCCGGAAGTCTTCGCAAACGCGTTGCATTCACCCGCATGTGATCTGGTGTTGTTTAAGCAAATCAGTGAAAACGCAGCACCGACCCGCAACTGATATCTTACCAAACTTCCGGCTTGTGAAAAATGCCTTTAGTTGGATGGCACTTTTAGTCGTCCGTCGTTGCGTTCCAGAAGTTTTGTCCAGCGGCGAATGGCAGAATCGCGGCGACTGGCGTCATCGTCAGCGAAAAAGTTGAAACGTTCACCAGTGAGTCGTTCCAGGTTGAAAATCGCCAGTTCACGAACGGCGGGGCGATTGTTGCTTAGCATTCCCACCAACCAGGCGCTTGTGGAAACGTCTTCTGCAGAGGCGGGAGCGATCCCTTCCAGCAGGCGAATCACGTTATCCACTTCCGCCTCAGGAAGCCGCGTTTGCAGTGATTCGACTACGCTTTTCCGGCCGCCAACGTTTTGTACGACAATCGCCGTCAGCCCCATGATTGCTTCGTTGCGAACTTTAGTGACGTCCGATTCCAATAGCGTTGCGGTCAGGTCGTCAACGTTTCGCAGTAACATTGGCAACTGAACTCCGTACGCCGCAATTTGCGGATTCAGATTTTCAATCACTTCAGTACCTGCGTCGGCAACGGTCAACGATTTGCGAAACTCAGCCGCCGTTTCTGCAATCAGCGCAGATGCCGTTTCGGGCTTAGGCTCAGCGGCCTCGAATACCCATGCGGGGACAGGCGGCATGTTGTTGACCACAGGAGCATCACCGGCATCGGGCCTCCAACGGAAATGGCTTCCTCTGGGCACGACAATCTTTTCGTCCGACGTTCCAACACTTACGGCCACGCCGACTTCAGGTGCGTAAACCGTCACCGTGCCTCGTTCTGGATCAGGCAACAACTCAAAATCGTCGCTCTCCGATCTCTGAACGGGAGAAGTGACATATTGCACGGCAGCATAACCCCCATCATCCGGCAGGTGTACTACGATGGATTGTTCTCCAAAGTGCATCCGAACGCCTACGTTTGGCATCGGCCGTCCGACGTGTTTCACCAGCACTTGTCCCTGCAACAGTGCGAGTCCCGGGTTAGCACTGTGAACCGTTGCGAACAGAGATGACCCCAGCACCTTTGCCGACCAACCAAGTTCGTGAACGGAAACCTGAGCTTCAAACGGGACGGCAATTCCCGCAACAGTGTCTTTCAGGCGTTGATTCCAGGTATGAACGGCCGGTGTGTCCGCAGAAATCGCCCACGACCATGTTTCCTTTTCAAGATCGCCCAGCACAACCATGTTGTTTGGGTCTTCCACATGAAAAGTGAGCGGCTGAATGGCGGCTGCTGGAGTGTTGGAATTGACGGCATCGTTATCTACGGACGCAGCAGCCGGGGATTCCGTGGTTGTTGCATCTGTGGCTGCCATGGCCACATTGCCGGACGATGAATCTGATGAAGCAACCGTTGGCGAAGTATTTGCGACTGCAGCAGGCGAAGCCGTGGCCGACTTTCCGTTGAGGGCGTTGGCAGCGTTTTCGACCGTCGGTGAAGTGTTTAAGTTCTGGGCAGCGGCTGGCGGTGTGTCATTGGTCCCGGCTGGATTCGTCCCGGCTGGATTGGCCGCCGGCTGATTGGCCGCAATCAGCTCAGTATTCGTAGCGGCATTGTTCGCCGAAGAATCGGCTGCAGCTGCGTCGGTTAAGGCATTGGGTGATGTAATGGCTGGCTTGTTTCCAGCACCATCAGCAGCGTCAAGCGGTGCCATAGCGACGTCAACCTCGGATGGATCATCTGTGTCAGCGGTTGGCCCGTGGAACAGATGCGAGTCTGTCGCCAGCAGGCCCAGCCAGCCCAGCACCATCACTCCCAGCAACAACATCGGCGAACGTTTTTGCGTGCCTGTTTGAGCCGCCAGGGGCTTCCATTCTGATTCTGTGCCAGCCGCTGTGGCAACGGCCGCAGCTGCCTGGCCGGGTTCCGAAGATTGACCGGGCGCCAGCTTGTAAAGGCGGTCTTTCAGGCTTTGGCGCAATTCAACGGGATCACTTAGCAGCCCCAGAATCTGATGAGTTGCCGCGACTTCTGCCAAAGACGAATCGGACGTCAGGATTTCTTTTTCGATCAGGGCCACCAATTCAGGCGTCAGCTGATCGTCGAGGTATTCGGCAATCAGATTGGCATCAATCGTCTTTTGTTCGCCATTTTCTTTGGCCAGTCGACGACGGCGAAGAACGCTCTTAATTCGCTCTTCCAATTCCGTTGCGAACGGGCTTTTTGCAATCTTCTGGCCGATTTCTTTGGCATTGGCGGGAGACAGGCGATCGTCAAGATAGGCCAGTAGTGTCCGAAGAGTAAGTCTCATAATCTGTCACCCGTTCACGCGTTACGTCGATGTTTTCCGTACAAATCACGGCAAATTCCGTTCGAATCTGCGTTCGCTGCATCTCAGCGAATGCGTACATCCAATTAGTGACATCTCAAAACGTGTTTCGTACAGATTTTTTCCCTCACCGCGAAGTTTCGCAAAAAAAACGGATTCGTGCTTCCCATTCAGGGCAAAATGTACGGCCGGTTTCTGCCTGGCCATGGCGAACATTCGGCCGGTGGGAACCGGTCCTACTTACAGTTGTTCGGGCTGACGTGAGGCGTAGGGCCGGTTCCTACCGGCCGCATTAAACCCCCAACCGCTCGAGGCCGGTGGGGCGCGTAATGCCCAACTACTTAATCGCGCCTTTGAATTCCGGACGCTTCTTCCATTCTTTCAGGTACGGCTTGTATTGCTCCACATCGACCCAGGATTGCGGGCCGGGGTCTTTGGGAATGACAGCCTTTTCCGGGTAATCCAATCCGGCCACGCTGTCATCGACGCTGGCGTTCCATACCGCCAGAGCCGTTTTCATGCGAGCTGCGATATCCGGATTCCTCGCCAGCAGGTTGTTCGTTTCAGCGGAATCTTCTGCCAGATTGTATAGTTCGAATGCATCGCTGTTGGCGTTTGGCTTCACCAGCTTAAAGTCGTTGTCAATCCATGCGGTGCGGTCGGTATGACGAAATCCGATCGGCTTTTCGCGTCGCTGAACGTCCTTCGTAAACAGTGGCACCAGGCTGATGCCATCTGCAGGTCGATTGCCGGCGACATTCTTTGCCGATGTGATTTCAATCAGTGTGGGCATAATGTCCATGGTGCAGGCCGGGTGGCTGGTGATGCGGGATTCAGCAATTCCTGCGGGCCATTCGATAATCGCGGGAACTCGCAGACCACCTTCGTACAAAGTATTCTTGAAGCCTCTTAACCCACCTACGGTTTCCGGTGTGATTTTCGGCAAGCCGCCGTTGTCGCTGCAAAACCAAACCAGCGTGTTGTCTGCAATCTGCAGGTCTCGCAGTCCCTTTCGCAGCGTTCCGATGCTGCGATCCATGGCGGCCAGTTCGCCGTAATGGTTGGCCGAATCTCTGTTCAGGTTGGCAAACGCTGCTTTGTCTGCTTCATCGGCAACAAACGGACTGTGCGGCGTGCCGTACCAGATGACGGTAAAGAACGGCTGCTGCGACTTTGCTTTGTCTGTGATGAATTTCAATGCCTGATCGACAACAACTTCTGAAGAATCGCCTTTGAAGTCTTCGAATTCCCCCATGCGACTAAGCAATGGATTGCGATCGTAGAAGTTGGTCACAGACAGCCAGGTTTCAAACCCAAAGGCGCCCGGACCGCGGATGTCGTCCCCCAAAATGGGAGCACCCGGTCCACGAAGTCCGTTCAGGTGCCATTTTCCGAAGTGAGCTGTCTTGTAGCCAGCATTGCTTAGTACCTGAGCGATCGTGATTTCCTGAGGCCGCATGGGATAGCCGTGAGTGACGACTCCCGTGCGTTCATTGGTGCGACCGGTCATCACGGTTGCTCGCGTTGGCGAACAATTGGATGCTCCCGCATAAAACCGATCGAATCTCAGACCATTCGCCGCCATCGCATCCAGATTTGGTGTCTTCAGTACAGGATGGTTGTAGTACCCCGTCTGGCCCCAGCCCATATCGTCCGCCATCACCAGAATGATGTTGGGGCGTTCTGCGGCGGATAATCCTGTGGCAGAAACGGCCATTAACACCAATACTCCAAGAATAAAGCGGCTGGCCCTATATGTGGCAACGCAAGTGAAAGAAGGGCTTGAGGTAAACATGGCACGTCGCTTTCGAAGGTAGCTGAATTTTAGACCGGCTGAAGCAAATTGGAGGCGGTTAGTTTTTGGTGACAGGCAGTTCCGTTTGTTTCTGCCCCTGCAGATAAGACAGCAGATCGAGCACTTCAGAATCCGTCAGCGTGGTCAGAATGCCTTCCGGCATCATCGAAATGGGAGCGATCTCTCGCGATTCAATTTGCGACTTGGCGATTGTCACGGGTTCTGTGCGGTTGGCAATTCTTAGCTTCAAACTGCGATCGTTTTCTTCTGCCGGAATGCCCGAGTAAACGCGTCCGTCGTCTGTCAGCACGATGTGCATTTTGTACGCATCCTGAATGATGGCGCTGGGGGTGAGAATATTTCCCAGCAGGTATTCCAGGTTGCCTCGATTGGCACCGGTGATATCCGGACCGATCACTCCACCGTGCCCGTACATTTTATGACACGCTCCACAAGTGCGGTTAAAGAGTGCTCGACCATTGGCCGGATCTGCCGCAGCGATCGCGTTTTCTGTTAGCAGGCTGCGGTAACGAACAAACATCGCTTCCTTATCCGCAGAAAGCTCGTCGATCGCTCCCCAGACTTCGACAAAACCATTACCGACAACTCGCCGCAAAAGACGAGCCACATATGCCGGAACGTCTCGCTTAGCAACGGTGCCATCCTTGATGGCCTGAGTCAGCTTCCAGCCGGAACCGCTGCGAGCCGCCAGGGTATGCACCACTTCCAGCTTGTCTGCTTCGCTAAGTTGCGGATAGCGTTTCAGCAGTGCGTCAGCCAGAGTTGCGTCGTCAAAGGCGGCAACTGCTCGAATAGCGTCGCTGCGAAGAGCGTCGTCGTTGAACAATTCCAACAGCGTCTGCTTCAGTTCGGGGCGTTTGCGTCCGACCAATCCCTGCAGTGCCTGTTTGCGATCGTTTACGTTGGCTGAAGCGTCTTTCAGCGTTGCCAACATGGTGCCAGCCGCTACGGTGTCGCCAAACTGCTGAGACAGCTGCAACGCGATCTTTGCCTGATCGCCGCCCGCCTTTCGCAGTTGGGAATAGACGGTCGCCCAATTGGCAGGAGCCTTCACGTCGTAACGACCTTCCAGACTGTCTCGCAGGCCCAACAACATATCCAACTGATTGCGGCTGGTGCTGCCGATTTTTGCAATCAGAGTTTCAAACTGTTCTGCATCGCCCAGGCGTCTGGCGGTGTGTCGCGTCACTAAAGGGATATTGGAAGATTCGGCCAATGCCAGAGCTCGCTCAGCGTTGCCGGCAACCAGTGGTTCCAGGGCAAACCAGATCATTTTTGGCAGATTGTGATCGGCCACATCTTCGCCGTGCAGTGCCAGTTGTTCCAGTACGGCCCATTGCTGATTGGATGCCAGGCGTTGCACGGCGGCGGCCAGATACAAACGCACAACGGCCGAACTGTCGTCCCTGGCCATCGCGGCAAATGTTCTCGCAACAGCGTCCGATGGTGCGGCATCTTCACACAACAGTTGGATGGCCCATGCTCGCACATGTTCGTCTTTATCGTTCAGCGATCGTTCCAGAACTTCCGCACTTAGTTGCTTCGTGACGTGCAAAGCCCACATGGCTGTCAGCCGTTGGTCTGCTGATTTGCTGTCAGCAAACTGCGATTGAAGCGAAGCGATCGCCGCGGCATCGATTGTTCCGGTGTTGGAACGATGTTGTAAAATTGTGCGAGCCTGTCGTGCATGCCACGCACTTTCCACGGTTTGCAGTTCGGCCAGTTGCAGGTCGCTAAGCGTGGTCAAATCTTTGTAGCGATTCGGGAAATCAACGGCAGACGATGCTTCCGCAGCAATACGAAAGATGCGTCCCGTTTCTTTGTTCAACACTTCTTTGCCGCAGATGTCGGCGTCGTGCCAGTCCAGCACATAGATAGCTCCATCCGGCCCGATTTCCATGCTGAAGCCAATCCATTGAGCGTTGTTGGCCAGCATGAAGTCGTCGCCGTGGCGTCCGACAAAGCCGCTTCCCTGAGGTTCCAGAATATCGGTTAAGACCGCGTGTTCGTGAATGTTGGCCATAAAGATGCGGCCTTTGTACTGATCCGGAAACGCATCGGACTGATACACGCGAGCTCCCCCGTGAGCCGACCGGTGACGGTGATTGGCAATTGTCTTGATGTCGTCGTAGACATACTTGCTGAAATGGCTGCCGCCCTGACGATGATAGATTCCACCGGGAACAACGTGCCACAAATGCGGAATGACACACGCCGTAATAAAGATCTGGCCTTTGGCATCGTAGTCAATTCCCCAGGGATTGCTGAATCCGTGAGCCACCACTTCAAAGCGGTCTTTGGTTGGGTGGTACCGCCAGACTCCACCGTTGATATCAACAGGTTTTCCGTCAAACTTGATGTCTTCCGGAAACGCTTCTTTGTGGCTGAACAGCTTGCCTTTGCCTGCGGGCTTGCCAACTTTGGAAGGCGTGGCATAGCCCTGACAGCCGTACAGCCAGCCGTCTGGTCCCCAGTGAAAACTGTTTAATGTTTCGTGGCGATCTCGAATGCCCCAGCCGGTCAAACGTACTTCGGTCTTGTCCGCGTCAGCTTTGTCATCGCCGTCAGCGTCAGGCAGAAACAGCAGATTCGGTGGTGCTCCCAGCCACAGCCCACCCATGCCGACGGCCATGCCCGCAGGAAACGGAATGCCTTCTGCAAACACTTTGCGAGTGTCGGCAACTCCATCGTGATTGGTGTCTTCCAGAATCAGAATGCGGCTGTCGCCGGAATTGGAAAATCCGGTTCCGCGAGTTTCGTAGTCGCGATTTTCTGCGATCCAGATGCGGCCTTTGGCGTCCCAGCAGAACGCCATTGGTTGAGTCATCATGGGTTCAGACGCCCAGACGTTGGCTTTAAAGCCGGGTTGCAGTGTCATGTTATCGACAGCTTTTTGCGGCGTTAGAAATTCCGCCTGACGGCCTTCCTGTTGAGCCTGGTTCCACTGCGCATAGGCCATGTTCTGGCCTGAAAACTGCGACCACTTGTCTGTGACTTCCACATCGTTAAGCGGTCCATTAAAGAAGAACAGCTGATGCTTAATCGTTTCTTTCGCGCCTTTGGCAATCTTCCAGTCTCCCAGGCGAGCTCGCACCGGACCGACTCCCAGCTGCCCGTCAACTCGCCACGGTTGAGGAAACCCTTTGTTGGACGGGTGATCAAAAATTGCCACGTGAGCCATGTCTTCACGGCCTTCGACCTGCAGCCCAACATCCAGCCACACGCTGCGTTGTCCTTCGGCTCGCATGCCTCGCTGTCGAGCTCCATTGACCACTTCGCCTTCCATGCCAGGCTTCCATGGCATTCGCAGAAACAGCCCGCCGTAGTCGTATTTGCTTACGGTGACGTCCGTTTGTGCGTCGCCCGTCCACTGCAGATCAAGGGTGTAAGTTCCTTTGGTGGCAGTCATCGACCAGATTTGTGATTCCTGCAGCACCACAGAACCGTCTTCCGCCAGAAGGTCGTAAACGGTCTGCCATTGGACTGAATCATTGGACGTCGCGGCTTCTGCCGTCAGAATTCGTACCGCTGACCGACGCCAGTAAGTGCCATCCGGGTGGTGGAAATAGTCGCGACCGTTCACTCGCGTAAAACCCCAGAAGAAACCTGTTTGGTGTTTGTGATGTTCCGGGCTGAGTTCCGTCAACACGCCCTTGCCATCGGGAGCGACAATCGGGTGCAGATACGGTCGGAAATCTGGCCTGGCCACGTGAGTGACAATAGGCTGCGAGCTATCGGCTCGAAAAATTTCCACCTGATCGCCAGCATCGTTGAGTGCGGCTTTCAAGTGTGGAGCCGTTTGAGCAAACGACTGGCTGCAACTGATCGCCAAAACAATGAATACGCTGAACGTGGTTGAATGTAGCTTCATTAAGCGGAATTTCTGTTTCGTAAGTTTGTGCGAACGCAGCAGTGGTGGTGGGCTGTTGGGCAGATAGAGAAACTGAAAACTGAAAACTGAAAACTGAAAACTGAAAACGGTGGCTACTTCCGAACGGGGGATGTGCCACGCACCTGCCAGTTGGGATGTTCTGTGTAAGCTTCCTTCATCATGGCTTCCAGCTTCTTCACGGTGTCTGGGTGCTGAGACGCAAGGTCTGTTTGTTCGCCAATGTCTTTGCTCAGGTCAAACAGCTGTGTTTTTCCGGTCATCCAGGGCATGCGAATGGCTTTCCAGTTGCCGCAGCGAACAGCCTGCTTGCCGCCCTGTTCATAGAATTCCCAGTACAGATATTTGTGCTGCTTTTGTTCAGCCGGACGACCTGTGATGGTGGGGGCGAAGCTAATGGAATCACAGTTTTCGGGAGGTTGCACGCTTGCCAGTTCGGCGACGGTGGCCATCAAATCGCCGAAGTAGCCCACGTGATCTGACGTGGTTCCTGCAGCTGTCGTGCCCGGCCAGCGAACGATCAGGGGAACTCGCACACCGCCTTCATACAGATCTCGCTTCATGCCCTGCAACGGTCCGGCGGGATTGAACAGTTCCGGGTGGTGGCCGCCTTCGTTGTGAGGACCGTTGTCGCTGGAAAACATCACGACGGTGTTGTCGGCGATTCTCAGTTCGTCCAGCAAATCCAGGATGCGTCCGATATCGGCGTCCATGCGAGAAATCATGGCTGCCTGACCTTTGTCGGGGTTGCTCCAGTCTTTGTCGGCGTATTGCCCATAATCCGGGACTTCCTGACCGTCGCCGGTTCCTTTGGTGGCTTCGTTGTTGGCGTGAGGAATAGTCATGGACAGATACAAAAAGAATGGCTTCCCAGCGGCCGCCGCTGGCGCCGACTGTCGAAGAAAATTGATTGCTTCGCCTGCAATTAGGTCGTGGCTATAGTCGACTCGCTTAGTCGCCCAGCCGCCGTTGAAGCCGCCGTACGATCGGTCCAGTTTTTGAACGACGTTGTTCAGCATCTGTCGGCTGTTATTGCGCCACAGAAATTCGGGATAGTAATTGTGAGCGTGAACCTGATTCAAATAGCCGAACGCAGAATCGAATCCCTGTCGCAGCGGAAGTCCGGATTCTCCACCGGGAGCTTTGTCGCCCAGCCCCCACTTGCCGCTAAGAGCCGTTGAATAGCCCGCTGACTTAAGCAATTCAGCCACCGTTACATCTTCTTCTCGCAAAGTCTGACTCGACATGTCAGGGCCACCCGCGTTGCCTCGCACGTGAGTATGCCCGGAATGCTGACCGGTCATCAGCACGCTGCGTGAAGGAGCGCACACGGTATTGCCCGCATAGAAATCCGTAAATCGCATGCCTTCAGCCGCCATCTGGTCAAGGCGAGGCGTCTTGATCAGCTTCTGGCCGTAACAACCAAGATCTCCATAACCCAGATCATCCGCCAGCATAAAGATAATGTTCGGCTGTGCCGACTGCTGAGCCAGGCAGACGTTGCCACTGAAGTATGCAAGAACAAAAACGACAATCAACTGCGTCAACTTCATGGTCTCTTCCGAGTGTAATCCCAAAACCAAACGAAGGCCGCCCGCAGTGTTTTGGTGGACATCGCCCACCAAAACACACGGCCAGCCAGAGCACTTGCCGCAAAGTTAAGTTAAGTAGGGTGGGCACCGCCCACCAAAATATACGGCCAACCAATGGTGGGCAGTGCCCACCCGACGCTATCGCGTACGGCTGCCGGCGAACAACAATCGCCGGCAGCCACCCGTAACGTCAACTAAACCTTGTCGGCCGTTGGGCAGACGTATGGTTCGCGGTATTCTCGCGTCAGGTAAGCGTTGGCTGCGTCGTTGTTGGTGAACAGTTCTTTTTCAGGATCGAACTGCAACAATGGGCCGACAGACATCGGGTACTTTTCAAGGTCCACACCGTTCTGCTGTAGATGCTTCACGGTTCGGTCCAGCGTTGCCTGATTATCGTCGAGGCTCTTCACGCTGGTCAGCTGGTGGCTGAGTTCATCAACTGTCATCTTGTTGTTTTCTCCCATGTAATAGGAGATATTTCCCAGGTGGCTGATGCCCGCCGACAAGTGGCCTTCTCGAACATCAGCGTTCAAATCGGACACATTGCGGCTGACGCAGGCGTCCAGGAAGTTGCCAAAGTGGTTATCGCCGCCTTTGAATTCCTTCAGGATATTCATGTCTTTGTCGTAGGCGATTGAATGATTGTAGGTTAACTGAACCAGGTAGCCTTCGGAGCCGTAAAACACGACTCCAATTTTGTTGCCCTTGGTGCTGTTGAACAGCTTGTTCAGTTCTTCGTCGGCAGAATTGCCCACATCCAGTCCTCGAGTTTCGAACACGATACATTTGTCGCCGTAATCGTAAATCGAAACTTCTGTGTTGCCGGTATCGCCCGCATCAACATAGTTTGGGTCTTTGCGTTCAGCCTGATAACCAAGCCGTCCGCCGTAGGTGATAATCTGGCTTGGGTGAGTGTCGATTCCCAGGCCCCAGCGAGCGACGTCTGTTTGGTGCGGTCCCTGGTTGCCGAGGTCACCGTTGCCGTACATTCGCTGCCAGTGCCAGTCATAGTGAAAGCGCGATCGCGTCAGCTTCGGATCCGTAAACTGAGCCGGGCCGCTCCACATATCGAAGTTCACGCTGTCAGGAATCGCATAGTCGCCAAGTGCGCCAATGGAAGCTCGACGCTTGTAACACAGGCCTCGAGCAAATTTCACTTCACCAATACCGCCGCTGTGCAGGAACGCTACGGCCTCAATACACGCTTTGCTGGATCGGCACTGAGTTCCCACCTGGCACATGCGGTCGTACTTGCGAGCCGCTGCGATTAGCGCTGTGCCTTCGTGGACATTGTGACAAACGGGTTTTTCCACGTACGCATCCTTGCCGCGCTGCATGGCCCAGATGCCCGCCAAAGCATGCCAGTGGTTGGGGGTTGCGGTGCTAATAAAGTCGATTGCGTCGTCGTCGAACGCTTTCCGCATGTCGGTGTATAGTGTTGGGCGAAGGCCCTGCTTCTTTTCAATTTCGTCGCAACGCTTGTTGCCAACAACTTCGTCCACGTCCACGATCGAACGAATTTCGCTGCGAGGATCTCCCAACCAGCCACCGATGTGACTGCCCCCCCGTCCGTTGACTCCCACAACGCAGCCACCCAGTTTTTCGTTGGCCGAAATACCAGCTCGACCAATTGCCGGTGCGGCCATAAATGCGGCTCCAGCAACTGCCGACGCCTTAACGAACGTTCTTCGAGTGGACTTGGACATCCTGCGACTTCCTGTATATGAATGAGGTGGGAAATTTTCTGAGGCAGACTGAGATCGCTGCGCCAGCAATTCGGCGCATCTTTCGATACCTGTCAATTTGCACATGGGAATGAAAATCCCGCTCCAAATCAAGCGAGTCCGCTGAACGGGCGTGGCTATGGGACTGCTGAGGGCTTTTGCCATGGCCGATGATGCCTCACGCCCGCAGGCGTACCGGGCTCGCCCGATGTTTGTACGAGGTGTCGCAAAGTGGGTCGCGTTGCTGGTGCAAAGTCGCTGTGAACCCACGGGACAGGCCCGTGGGCGTCGTGTGATCGTTCTGGACGACGTGTTGTAATTGTGGGCGACGTTTTATAGCTTTTTGGCTGGCGGGAACACGGTGAATCTGGTTTTTGCCCGCTGACTGGACGAGCTGGTTACAAAACATTTCGCTGCCTTGCTGTCTCGCGGTCGCGGACAAGGCGAACCATCCAATGCTGGCGGTTGTCACAAGCTAAAACCGCCCACAACAAAAGGTAAATTAGTCCAGTGCATACAGCTCCGCCTCCGTTTCCCGTTGGATCGTTCGTTCCGGTTCATGACGTGACTGCTGATAGTCGGCGTGTCTGGATTCAAGACATATCCAGCCTTCCGTTGCAGCTGCGTGATGCCGTCGATGGGTTGTCTGATCTGCAGCTTGACACAAAGTACCGCAACTGGACGATCCGGCAAATTGTACATCACATCGCTGATAGTCACGTTAATAGCTACGTACGCTTCAAATGGACGCTTACCGAAGACACGCCAACAATCAAGGCATATGACGAATCGCTTTGGTCTGATCTTGATGAATCTAAAACGGGTTGCATTATTCCGTCATTGCAGCTGCTTGATGGACTTCATGCACGTTGTTGTCAGTTACTTCAGAAAATTACGTCATCGCAGTACGAGAGTACCTTCATTCATCCGGAGACCGACGAAAGGATATCGCTTAATCCTGCAGTGGGATGCTATGCATGGCATGGCGAACACCATACCGGACAAATACAACGGCTGCGTGATCACTTGATGAGCTAACTAAACATCGCCACCCAATGCACCGGAGCGGCTACGGCAGGGGGAGTTGTAAAATTGCGAGTCACGGGCAGAGGATTAAGCACGCTTTCAGGTTGAAACGCCGTTGGCTGTGTCGCTTATGTGCGACGTTCCATTCTATTTAGCCTTCTTTATTTCACGAAAATCGTTCCCATTGAGTCAATGTTTTCTGAGCGACAGCGGAGCGGTTCGGCGATTCGAGCGTTCCATGTTTTTTTGCGATCCACGCCACTGGGTCAACGGCGAGGCCTTTGTTCGGTAAAGGTATGGTTGAATCTTCCGGTACACGTTGGTTTGGTGTGCGAGCAGCCCGATCGTTCCGTCCAGTGTTCTTTGTCTTTCTGTTCGCTGGCGTTTTCTTCGTGGTGCCTTACCTGCTGCTGATCTCGACTCAGGTCTGCTTTCGAGCCGCATGGCAAAAGCGTCCCGGCTATTTTTGGCGTGGTGCCGTGTTCCTGTCGATCGCTGTCGCAGTTATGGTGACATGTCCGGCATCCCCGTTTTTTGTGGGATTGGAAGGCCCGATTCCTCTTGATTGGTTTTCATCCGCACTGGAATCTGGCTTGAGCGTTTGGTCAATTCTGATGTCGCAGATTTTCTTTATCAATGCAGCTCTGATTGCCGTTATTGTGTGTTTTCCAATGTCGGCACTTTCGACGTTTGTTACCATACGGGAAAGGCGGCGGCTGGCTGATATTGCTCGAAGTCGTGAAGGCGGCGGTTAGCGTGTAGTCAGCAGCAATGGGTTCGCTTGCGTGTGGTATAACTGCATTGGTTCGTCCGTTTGCCACAGAGCAGGGCCAGCCGGCATGTGTGCTGATGTTACTTGCAGCTGCTACCGACAACCTGCCGTCGGTGCAGACCGGCGTCGACGCTGGTACGATTCTGATCAGTCAACTTTCAAGAATGCATTTTCGGTTCGCTTCAGCAGTTCTGCGTTAGACGTGCCCAGTTGAGCGTCAATATCAACAAGCTTGCCGTCTGCGATCCAGGCCCATTCTCCGTTGCCGCCAAAGGGGTGACGTCCGGCTGACTGTTCCCATTCCGAATATCCCGGCAGCGATGTGATTGGGGCATAGTCGCCACATGCTTCAGTGAAGTCGATGCGATGAAATGAAACCGGGTATTCTGGGTGTGCGCTGTGCCAGACGCTGACGAATTCCTGAAACTGTGTGCTGTGCGGATGAAGGATCGACCAGTGGACGTGAATAAAGATGATCGCTCGCGGTGCCTCACTGGCGTGGGCAACCGCAGCGCGAACATCAGCGACACTGTCCAGAGGAATGGCAACATGGACCGTTGACTGGACAGGCGGCGTTTGTTGTAAACAGCCAATTGCCGCAGGAAGTAGGATGATTAATGCAAACTGACGCATGATGATTTGTATCCCGCTTCGCGGGATTAATCGTTCAGGTAGATTCATGACCATGAACCGATCAGCAAGGCGTTGTAATTAACCGGCGACAGGCATTTGCGGGACCGTTTCCACGTGAGTCACTTTTTCGGATTTTAGGATCAACTCACATTCTCCACGTCGGTCAAACATCGCTCGAACGTATTGCTTCTTAATCTGCCCTGACGACAGATAGCCGTTGTACGGCAAAGTTGCCCACGCCCGCGCAATGTTTTCGTCAAGATACCAACAGCTTCCAGCCAGCAATTCCTGTCGATGACCACGAAATACGGTCACCGTCTGAGGTAATTGCTTCCAGCCTTCATGCTCGTGGGTAGTCATCACAGCAGAAATGTCATGGTCTGCCGGGTGGCCCGAGAGCACTTCAAAGAAGGAAGACGTTTGAGCGATCACATCCGGCGAGTTCCAGCATTGCCCAAGAAATTGAAGCGACTCAGGTGTCGCAAGCGTGTCTATGTCTGGACTGTTCTCGAAACTTTGCTGGATGTACAGGTCAATACGATCCTGGACAGCAAGATTGGGATAGAAGCAGTTCCATTGATTCGAATAATCAATGGAACCAGCCACAGCAGCCAGCTGAAATTCATAGCATCGATTGATACGTGCATAGAACGCTGGGTAAGCAAGTGGCCATTCAACCAGTGGGTGATTCAGCGAGTGTCCGAGAAGATGCGGGCGTAAATCTTCGTGAAGTTCAGCAAACATCTTCAGCTCAAACCCGGCCCGGTATTCTCACGGTCTTTCCGACGATTCAACTGCTCTTTTCGTGTTTCAGCGACAGCCGATCATCGATTGAAACGGATAAGAAGCTATCAGGTCAAGCGAGTCGTCACTACAAGCCTGCAAAGAGGTTCCTGCGACAGCGCGGTGATTGCGTCTCGGTTGTGGCCACCGCTGTCGTAATTCATGAACCGCCTGAAACGGTGTTCTGAAACGGCCTTCTGGAATGTTGAACAACGGTCGCATTCGTCAACGTTCAGCAACAGATTTGCTTCGGCCTGTTGGCGCGTAATCGCGACGCGCAAGCCAGAGTCAGCAGTAGCATGCATGACGCAATCGTTTTCGGCTCCGGCACGGCGGCAGCGCCAGATACGCTAACCGAAACGGCACCGAAGGCAGCTGAGTCACCGGAGGTTGACGTGTAGCTTCCCACGTTGATGTCGGACGGATTTAAGCCTTGAACAACTAACTTACTTCCCATAGGGTCAAGCAGTTCCAAAGCGTTGTACAGCTTCCCGCTGATTAAAGGTTGCCCAAAATCAGAGCCGCCATCGTCGGAAAAAATTCGAAAGCTGTTGGCGCTGGTTATTTACAGCTTGTTCAGGAACGATGGAAGGCTGAACGGGTCCGCACCATCAACACTCATTGCCAGCGTGTTGCTCAAATCGAACACGCCGGTTGTGTTAAAAATCGAACCAGAAAAAGCGTCGAATTCCAGAGTTGTATCCGTTGTGGCAGCGGACGTTCCGGTACCTGCCCAGGAAAGTTCGACTCCACCACCCGTCTGTTTAAACTGAATCATCAGGTCGGCGCGGCAGGTGTCATTTGCGAAAACAAACAGCGTTATGGCAAGAAAGGCGCGTATAGAAACGAAAGAATTCATGAGCTGCAGAATCAAGAGGTGTAAAATGGACGAAGTCGCCGGATGTTGACTGACTGCAATTCAAACTGCAACCCTTCCCACCGTTTTTCAAAAACGGCCAATTCGCTTGGAGAATATGCCATTTCGCCGTAGACTGGGACCGCACACTGTACGACATACCTGCACTTACTCGTCATGTTTGGTAGCTTTCGGGCGTTCGCCGTTGCTGGGCCTGCGACTCGGACGTTTCAAACACCAAGGCACGCATGTGCTTGTCGTTCCACACCGAAGTTCTGTTTTCGATAACAACGCGAAGTAAAATTTAGATTTAAAAGGCGAATCACTTATGGTTTCTTCCAGCTCTCGACGTTCTTTTCTGGCCGCATCGGCCGGCCTGATGGCCGCAGGACTTTCCGGGCAGGTTTCAGCCGCTTTTACGGCGGCTGCTGTCGCGCCGAAGTTTCGGATTTCTTTGGCAGAATGGTCGCTGCATAAGATGCTGAAAGGCGGCAAGCTGGACAACCTGGATTTTGCGGCCACTGCAAAGAACGAATTCGGCATTGAAGGGATTGAGTACGTCAATCAGTTCTTCAAAGACAAAGCCAACGACAAAGCGTATCTGGCCGAACTTAACAAGCGAGCCGCCGACAATGGGGTCACCCAATTGTTGATCATGATCGACGGCGAAGGACAGCTGGGAGCTGCAAGCCTGACCGAAAGAGCGAAGGCCGTTGAAAATCATTACAAGTGGGTTGAAGCCGCCAAGGAGCTGGGCTGCCACTCCATCCGAGTCAACGCGGGCAGCAGCGGCAGCTACGATGATCAGATTCATCGTGCGGCAGATGGCCTGCGAGCTCTTAGCGAATTTGGTGGCAAGCACGGAATTAACGTGATTGTGGAAAATCACGGTGGTCTTTCGTCCAACGGAGCATGGTTGTCCAGCGTCATTAAAAAGGTCGACCATCCTCGCTGCGGCACCTTGCCAGACTTCGGCAACTTCGCCATCAACCGCAAAAACAACGAATGGTACGATCGCTACCAGGGCACCAAAGAATTGATGCCGTTTGCGAAAGCGGTAAGTGCCAAGACTCACGACTTCGACGACGCCAAGCCATATTGCACCATCGACACTGGATCTGGCAAAGAAACGGACTATGTCCAGATGCTGAAGATTGTTGCTGACGCTGGCTATGAAGGCTGGATTGGCATCGAATACGAAGGCGGCAAGCTGGACGAATTTGCGGGTATCAAGGCCAGCAAAGCGTTGCTGGAACGAGCCATCGCGAAGTTGGCTTAGATCGCAAAGAGGGCCATCCATTGCTGTGCTGTTCAGGCAGTGGCGCTACGCGAAAAATTGAGTGCCCGGCTTGTTGCAAGCCGGGCCTCTTTTATTTTAAGACGTTTGTTCGTCTGAATGCAGAGCACTCGTTGCTCACCAAAAACGTTTGTTCACTGGGATCGACATGAAGTCTCGAATCTATTTTGACAACAACGCGACGACGAAAATTCTGCCGGAAGTGGCGGATGTGATGACGTCCGCATGGCAGACGGCGTTTGCGAATCCCGGCAGCCAACACAGCTTCGGCCGTGACGCTCGACCACTGCTGGAAGACAGCCGCGAAGCGATTGCGCGCGTGTTGGATGCCGATGCGTCGGAAGTAATCTTCACCAGCGGTGGCACGGAGTCCATCAATTCGGCGATCTACGGATTGACGCTTGGCCGCAAAGGCTACATTGCTTTAACCGCTGGCGAACATCCCGCGACAACTGCCGCCTGCGAAAGAGCTCGCCAGACGGGACTCAAGTTGTTGAATCTTGGCGTTGATGCCAGCGGCTTGCTGAAGTCGGAACAGTACAACGATTTGCCGTGGAACGAACTGAAACTGGTTTGCGTGATTGTCGCTCACAACGAAACGGGCGTTATTCAGAACCTTTCGGAATTGTCCGAATTGTGCCAACAGCACCGGGTTCCTTTATTGATTGATGCCGTGCAGGCGGTGGGCAAAATTTCTGTTAGCTTTCGAAAGCTGAAGGCGACAGCCCTGGCATTTGGTGCTCATAAGTTTCACGGGCCACGCGGAATCGGCGGTCTGCTGTTGAAGCGAGGCGTTCAGTTGCCTGCTTTTCTGGAAGGTGGTCATCAGGAATCCGGTCGCCGAGCCGGCACCGAACCTGTGCCGCTAATTGCAGGAATGGCCAAAGCTCTGGAAGTGTTCGATCGCGACCAATCTTTCAGAATGGAACAGGTTGGCAAGCTGCGAGACCGTCTGCAACAACTGCTGAAAGAAACGTGTAATCCCGTGATTGTGCACGGCGAACATGCTCCGCGATTGCCAAACACGCTTAGCGTTGCGTTTCCGGGAGCCGACGGAGAAGCGATGCTGGTGAACTTTGACCTGGAAGGCATCGCCTGTTCGTTGGGCAGCACGTGTGCCAGCGGATCTGCTGAACCAGCTCCTTCGCTGTTGGCAATGGGGTGTGCCGCTGAGGTGTGCAAAAGCTCTGTGCGGTTTTCACTCAGCGCTCAAAACACTATGGAAGAAGTCGAATCTGCTGCACAGCGAATTGCATCTGTGGTAGCTCGCCTTCGAGCTGGCTAAACTTACCGGCTAACTACAAGGGCTTCGCCCTTGACCCAGTGGCGTGGATGGCGGGATGATGTGGGACGTTCGAATCGCCGAGCCGCTCCGTTGTCGCTACGACAAACACGCGAGCACCGTCCGCGCATCATTTTGAGTAAGACTCTAACTAGTCCGTGCCTCAGACCATTCGAGCTATCGCCAGGAAACGCGACTACGTCGCTCAGTAAACCTGACTCAATGTGAACATGTTCGCTGCACTATGTCGTGTAGATATCTCTGATTTCGTACTCCAAACATCTGGAACCATTCAATGTCAGCATCGATTCGTTTCTTTTTATGCAGCATGGCACTTGCAACGTTCTCCGTTTGTGTTGCCCAGGATACGGCCGTGGTCGAACCACCTGCGGCAGTTGCAAATGCACCAGCCAACCAGGACACCGCCAGGCCCGGTTTGAACGATCGCTTTCTTGATCCGGAACTGGATGTCAGCGAATGGCTGGGACGCTTCGAAATCGAAAGCCGCGAAGTTTATTCAGCCAGAGAACGAGTGTTGGATGCGTGCGGCATTAAGCCCGGCATGTCGGTGGCAGACATTGGAGCGGGGACTGGTTTCTATACTCGGCTATTTGCCGAAACGGTTGGCAAGCAGGGCTGGGTGTACGCTGTTGATATTTCGCCGCGTTTTCTGGAAGACATCAACAATAAGGCAGACGAACAGAAGGTGTCTAACCTGACATGCGTTTTGTGCTCAGAACGTTCTGCACACCTGCCACCGAATTCCGTGGATGTCGTGTTTATCTGCGACACCTACCACCACTTCGCACACCACGAATCGACTCTGGCTTCAATTCACAAAGCTCTAAAACCAGGTGGTACTTTGGTTCTTGTGGAATTTCACCGGATTCCCGGACAGTCGACAGACTTCATCATGGGACACGTACGTGCCGGACAGGAAGTCTTCAAGAGCGAGATTGTAAGTGCCGGCTTTGAATTTGATGCCGAAGTGAACATTCCGACGTTCAAGGAAAATTACCTGCTTAAGTTTCGGAAGCCGCAATAGGCTTGCGAAGTATGATAAGGCGGATGGAGTTTGCCGGACCGGAAGCTTCATCCACCTGACATTCTGCGTCTTCTGGGCCCATATCTTCCCAGCGTCGGTTAATATCGGTGCCAAAAGGGCGAGTTAGAAAATTCAATATTCGGCGGCCAACTGAAGGTCGATGACCGCCGTGCAGGAACTTGTCCAGCACAACAAGACGTCCGCCGGGTTGCAGAACTCGCATGGCTTCTGCGACGCATGTTCGCGGATTTGGAACCACAGAAACGATCAGCGTCAACACCACCAGGTCAAACGCCTGATTTGCCAGCGGCAGCCGCTGAGCGTCACCGCACACCGAGACAAACGGCAGGCTTAACGACGTGGCTTTACGATTGGAGCGTGACAGCATTGTTGTGCTCAGGTCGATGCCAACCAGCACGTCGAGTTCAGTTTGCATCGTCGCCAAAATTGGCAGGTCGGCCCCTGTCCCCACACCGACTAACAGCACACGCCGTGCATTTGCCGATGCGGCGATAGAAAGTGCTTTCCGGCGAACAGCGGTGACCGGGTGGTACTTTAAAAGGGCGTCATAAACTGGAGCCCACAGCGAAAACACGACCGCGTTCCAGCGGTTGGAGAATGTCAAAAGTCTGACTTCTTTCGCAACAGATTGTTCGACAAAGTTACAGGGAAAACCATCGATTCGCTGCGGTAGAAATTTCATCGGCACAGTACGTGCAACAAGAACAGGTGTCTGTTCTGTCAACGACCAGCTTCTGTCCGTTACGTACTGATTGAAAGCCCGATCATGTCTTTTGTTCGAATCGAAACCAGCGACAATGATACTCGCTGGATCAATCTTTTGCAGGTGAGTCGCGTTACGTTTGGCCGCGACGAATCTGGTGTCGACGTGTTGGTCGCAGTGTTTGCGGATGGCAACGTGGGCGACTGTTTAAAGATTCGTGGCACCGACGAAGTGAATCGAGCGGCGATTCTGGAATTTCAGCGTGCCCTGAATCATCACTGCGAATAGAGCCTCACGCTTAGCAGAATACTTTCCGAATTCGGCACAACACAATGACAGCGAATCCAGCTGTTGGCCGCGCAGAACCCGAATTGCATTATGAGGGCTGGTTCCCGCCAGCCAGAACCGTCCACAACAACAGGTCAACGGCTCTGGTTTTCCGACGGACGTTTTCGATGGAACAACGTAGAGTAGCCCTGTGTGGCCGTTATGGATGCACAAATTCGTGTTCTGGATGACGAACCGTCAGCACGGGACACGGTGCTTTGCGGACAACTTTTTCCGCGACGCTGCCCATCAACATGTGCGTGAATGCGCCTCTTCCGTGCGTGCCCATAACAATCATGTCTGCGTTGCTGGCTTTGGCGTGCTTAATGATTTCCACAAACGGAAACCCGTCAACAATAATCCTATTGACCGGAAAAGCGTAGTCGGCCCATTCCGAGTGTAGTTCTTCCATTTGCTGTTCTGCGTCAGAACGCATGCTTTGCTTCAGAACTTCCATCGGTTGATAGCTAAGCAGCGCGTTGGCTGGCACGGGTTCAACCACATGCAACAGGTCAACCGCAGCGGCGAATTGATCAGCAAAGGCGATGGCGTACATTAATGCCGTTTTGCCTGGTTCGCTGAAGTCTATGGGCATCAGAATTCTTTTGATATTCAACATGACCGATAGCCTTTCGTGAGAGGTAGGTTGGAATTCTTAAAGCAGCAAACTTGTTCACGTTGAGTCAAGTTTTCTGAACGACAACGGAGCGTTTCTGAGCGGCAGCTCAAATGGTCTGAGGCACGGCCTCGTTGGAATTCGTACAGTGCTGTTCAATCAGCATCCGTCAAACACTGAAACAATGCTTTGCGTTTTAAAGTGAGACGAACTTGTGCTCAGGATCGCGAACCGTTAACACGGGGCATGTAGAACTGCGGACCAACAGGTCGGCCACGCTTCCCATCAATACGTGAGCCAGCCCGGAACGACCGTGGGTTCCCGTCACCAGCAGGTCGGCATTGGTCGTTTTCACAAACGACAGAATTTCCGGAACCGCAAATCCCATGCGAATGGCGCGTTTTACTTTCGTGGCGTCAGTAATTGGCGCAGTCGGCATGTGTCCCAGAGCGGTCAGGGCCACTTCGTTCATCTGCCGTTCGCAGTCGGCAATGTTGATTCCGTAATCAACCTGACATTGTTCAACGAACTGTGCGATGGGATACACAACAACGTGCAGAATAGTCAGTTCGGCGTCGAACTTCGCAGCAAGTTCACACGCCGCCGCAACGGCGCATTCACTTAGTGGACTCAGATCTGTGGTGACGACGATTCGATTAAGAGAAATCATAAGCTGCCTCAATTGGCCGCAATGTTGCGGTAAGTTTGTCTGCCAGGTTGCCCTGACTTTGGGTGAGTCAGACTGACGTCGCAGCGAAGTGCTACTTCGCCAGTTTTAGTTGTGCCAGTTCAGCCGCAGGGTTGTTTGGCCCCAGATCGGCAATCGCCATGTCTCGCACCCATTGATGGCACTGAATGCAGCTCATGGTCACATCCATCCATGCCAGAGCGGCGCCGTCGATGGATTGCTTTTCTGCCTTGGATTTGAGTTGTTCAACGCTGCGCCGAAATTCCTGGCTGTGCTGCATGTACATCATGTTTGTGGAAGCACGCCATTTTTCATGGTTGCTCATTGTCAGCAACTGGTCAGCTCCCTTGGTTACCAGAGTCAATTCGTCTGTCACCAATCCTCGAAGAATCAAATTGGACGAAGCCAGCTTCTTCAGCATGAAATCTTTTAACAAAACGGTGACGGGTTCTTCGTCGTCCGCTGATGCTGCAGGCTTGGTCTGAGGAGTTTCGTCACTTGCGACTTTCTGCTGCATGGCGGCAACCGGCTGAGCTGCAACGTTGTGCGTCTGGCTTAGAATCGCAAAGCCGATCGAAAGAACCCCCAGAAACGTAAAGGCGGCTGTAAACTTCGTCATGAAAGTTCTCCGGAAATGAGGGTGTGGCTGATGACTGTCAGCATTCGATTGGCGAATAACTATCTGTTCAACAGTCTTACGCAAACGTTGTTCCACACGGCGGTCTGTAAGTGGTTCCAGCGTTAACGTTGCTCGTTCTTCCGGCATGGTGGCGTTTATAGCCGACATATCGCGTTACGATCTTCAGAAAGCCGTGCTGGCGTGTGATGCCGAATCTGCCACGCAGGCTGGTTCCACAGACGCGGCGGCTCAGAAACGTGCGGATTGGCTCAATCACGACAAAAAGCGCGCGGATTGTCTCAGGTTGAGTAATGGTTTGTGACAGCTAAAAAAGCGGTCTGGTTGTAGTGGACGACGTTACGAGTCCCTTTTCGTTGCCGTCTCATCTGGACTCGTGACCTCGTCCACGACCCAGCAAATTAAGTGGACCAGACCACTAGTGGCAGGTGTGAAGCCGTACCGGCGTGTTCTGGTTACTGAGTCTGGTCCACGGATGAAACACCGATTTGCACAGATGTTCTTATGCTGCACAATGCGGTCAACACATCGAGATCTGTGAACATCTGTGTTTCGTCCGTGGCCAATGTGACCTGCGGCTAATTCCTTCGATCGCTAACACACAGCGACGTTACACGGGAGTTTTGCTGGATTCCAGCAGTTTGGTCAGCTGTGCCAGGTTTACTGAGTTTCCAAACGCAAACAGGCTGTCGTGGGGCATGATGACCAGGTCGCCCGGTGGCGGGAAAATTTTGTCGCCGTTTTCTCGACGTACACCCAGCAGCATAATTCCGTCTTCTCGCAGTGACGTATCTTTCAGACGCTTGTTAACAAGGTGAGAACCTTCGGGCACCTGGACGTCCGCGATTTCCCAGTCGACGCCTTCGCTTTCGGCCACCTCAACAAAGTTTTCAATACTTGGCGACAACATGAAACGAGCCATGCGGATGGCGCCGGAAGATAGCGGATTGATGACTCGGGTTGCACCGGCCTGCTGCATCTTGCGGACAGCTGTGTCGTTGCTGGCTCTGGCTACAATCTGCAGCCTGTTGTTTAACAGCCGAGCTGACAAGACCACGTACAAATTGTCTGCGTCGGTGGGAAGCACTGTTGTGAGTGCTCTGGCGTTGGCAATTCCGGCTCGTTCCAGAACTTCGTCCTGAGTCGCATCGCCGCATAAAAACAGCCAGCCATCCTGACGCATTTCAGGCGTCAGCAGATCTTCTTCTTCGTCGATGACCACGAAGCGTTGATTTCTTTGATAAAGATAGTCGCACAATTCGTGGCCCATGCGACCGAACCCACAGATAATGAAGTGGCCGCTTAGCTTATTGATTTCCTTTTCCATCGCGCGTTGCTCCCAAACTGATCGAATGTCTGAGTTGACCAGAATCTGGCCGAACTGAAAAGCGCTGTAGGCGAAGACACCAAGGCCCAGAGCCAGATAGACAATAATAAAACCCATCGTCGCATCGGTCATCTGCGGCGGTTCCTGTGAACCAACGGTCGCCAGCAGGATGAATGCCTGATAGAAGCAAATCAGAAATCGTTGCCCCGTTAGTATCTGAAGGCTGATTGCTCCGAAAAGCAGCATCGCCAAAATCAGCAGAGGGATTTGCAGAAGTTTTCGCATCGGAATGCGGTCAGTGTTTCAGCAGATGAGGTTCGTTAGCAGGAACGCAGACAGTGTAGCAGATTGCGACCAGTTTAATCGATCGTGAAAGCCGCTCATTCCTAACAAGGGAATCGCCCAACGCCGTGAAGGATTCTGAAAAGCAAAAATGCAGTTTAAACTGGAGAAGAGGCTGTCATGCAGGATGTGTTTTAGTCACGAAGTGACGTTAGGTAGTAGCCACGGTCGGGAGCCCGTGGTTTGTAGAAAGTCAGACGGAAAGTCCCGAAGGGACGATAGGCATATCATTTCGCGTTGTTGCCTGTCGTCCTTTCAGGACTGAAAACGACTGTCGAATGCTGTTCCACGGGCTCGCGCCCGTGGCTATCACCTGGCGTCACTTCGTGACTTCAAAGCTTCCCAACGCCAGACTGCGGTCTTTCTCTGTAACTCACGGTTTCCCGCTGAAAAATCCCTCACGGCGTTGGGCTTCGCCCTTGCCCCAGTGGCGTGGTTGGCTGGAAGACGTAGGCCGTTCAAACCGCCGAGACGCTCCGTTGTCGCTACGACCAACTTGCGACCACCGTGATCGCATTATTTTAAGAGAGACTTTAAGGAATACCATGCGAATGCGCGAAACGGATCTGACGGGGATGCCGGAATATTAGATGGCGGCCCGGCAGCGCTGTTGCAAACTGCCTTTACGGGAAACTCAGGCACCCTGCAGTACCGGCATCGATACGCCGACCGTGCAACCAAACATCTTGTTTATGTGTGCAAAACAAGGCCATGGGTTGGAAATTGTCAGTGCGGAACCTTAGAGTCTTCCTTGAAAATGATGCGCACACGGTGCGCATCGTTCTGGTCGCGACAACGGAGCAACTCGGCGTTTTAAACGTCCCGCGTCCTGCCCCATGCCACGCCACTAGGGCAAGGGCGAAGCTCTTGTCGGTCTGGTGGTTGACGTATTTTTTAATTTTGGTTAACCAATTCCATCGATTTCAACGGGAGCAGCTTTTAATGGCCGATCAAACTGGTGAGTCCGCGTCGTCTGGCGCAAAACAGCGTTCTCCCGTAGAAAAGTGCCTTGTCTGGGGAGGCATCGCTTTGCTGCTTGTGGTTGTGTTGATTGAATACCGAGCGAAAAGCGGATTCGATTCGGCTGTCGCGTGGCTGGACGAACACGAAAACAAAAAGCCAACAGTTGACGAAATTGATGCAGCACTTGCCGGTGCTTCACAAACAGCAGCAACCGACGACGCTGTAACTTATGCCTTTTTCAGCCTGTTCAAGGCCAAAGACTACGAAATCGTCTGTGACCTTGGCAAACAAGGCGATGCGCTTGTGATGGAAAGTTATTACACAACCGCCGGTATGGAAGCCACAAGAGCGGAAGTGGAACAGCAGGCGAAAGAGCGAATGGAAGCCATTCCTGTATCTGAAGAATCGCCGGGCATGCCTGACGGTGTGGAAGGCGGCGGCGGAGGAGGACCAGGCGGAATGGGTGGACCTGGCATGGGCGGTGGAGACAGTCATGCTCCAAGCGGACATGGAGCTCCACCACAAGGCGATGGTGCCGATGAAGGCCGACAGCGACCAGCCATGGATGATGCTGAAGACGATGCTCCCGCTGCCGACGAAAAACCAGCCGATGAGAAGCCCGCTGAAGAAACCTCAGCCGACGAATAAGCGGAGTGCTCGGTAATCGTTTCCCAGCCAGCCGATCTGCTCGCTGATTTGCTGGGAGCGGTTATCTAATTCTTCACTGCTGATTGGAATAACATCGACTGCAGCACAACGCTGCAGTCGATGCATCCAACTTTGTTGTGTCTTAAGTGGGGGATGTTCGCTGCCAGGCTGCCACACGGCCCCACCATTCAGAATTTCTGGCATGCGGCCGTCGTGGCATGCGGCCGTCGTGCCATGAGGGCAGCTGGTCTGAGTTGTTGCTGCATCGTGTCAGGTTCACCTGGAACGACACAAAGCACTGCCTAATAAGCCTGCCAGCACGTTAAACTGCAGCAAAGGAAATCTGCGCCCGGCATTTTTTTGCTGTCATTTTACATTGCTCCTTTTTCCATGCAGGTTTTTGGCAACCGGTTTTCCAGCACGCTCTGCTTCACCAGTGATTCACACCATCTGATCCAACACAATATGTCTGCCATCGCGTCGCTTCTTGATTGGCAGCCACCGCAGTTCGCCGCTTGCCATGCACCAGATCGCCCGACTTTCTGCTGACTTTCGAAAGCTGGGATGGTGCGTCGTTGCCGCTTTGTCGATTCCGCCGATTCTTGGATTTACCGGCGTTCGATTTGCTGCTCCGGTTGTTGAAGACTGGATCCCTCAGAAAGACGTGGAATCGCTGGTTGAAGTTGAGCACGCTTTTTCGCTGAATTCACCAGTGGTGCTTGTTCTGGAATGTGACGATTTCTTTCAAGTCGACCGCATTCAGGCTATGCAAAAAGCCGTCACCACGCTTCGAGCCATGGACGAAGTGAAGCACCTGACGTGGATGGGAGACATCCCCGAGGTGACTCTTCGCGGAAAAATCACCCATCTTTTGCCAAACCTGTCAACGGCGGCCGAATTACCGGCGACTGAACCGACTGAACGAACTACGGCAAATGACGTTCGGGATGAACTGCAACAGGCAAAAATGAAACTGCTTCAGCATCCATTAGCGAAGGACAGTCTGGTTTCAGCGGGTGGCACCACGGTGCTGTTGCTGATCGATGCGGATTTAAAATCGCAGATCGCCGCTATTCGCGCGGCCGCAATTCAGGTGCTGCAGCCCTTGGGGATTCGGACGCGAGTGACGGGAAGTCTGGCACTGTTTGAACTACACGATCGCACTCTTGATGAAGATCACCTTCGCATTCAGATGCTGTCGTACACGGTTGTGTCTTTGCTTTCGGTGGTGATCTTTCGCCGGCCAGTTGCCATTTTTCTGGCGGGAATCGGACCGATTATCGGTGTCGTCTGGACTCTGGGTTGGTTGCAGTTAATCGGGCAATCCAACAACGAACTGGCAAAGATCATCCTTCCCGTGCTGATCATGATGGTCGGTTTTACGGACGGTATGCATATGGTGATTCGCATTCGGCAACTTAGAGCCGAAGGGCGATCGCCACGCGATGCCGTGTACAACGCAGTTTGCCTTGTTGGCCCCGCCTGCTTTCTAACGTCGCTCACCACGGCCATCGGATTCGGGTCGCTGATGTTTTCCAACTCAGAAATGATTGCTGGCTTTGGCCGAGTGTCAGCGATTGGCGTTGTGCTGACGTTTTTGTCTGTGGTGTTGATTACTCCCTTGTTGGCAAATTCGTGGCTGGGCCGAAAAATGCATGTCAGCACAACCAAAGATCCACTGGCTCTGCTGATGCAGCGTGCCAGATGGATTGTGGTGTTCTCGTCCCGTTACGCTCGCAGCGTGACAATTGCTGGCGTTGCTATCACGTTGCTCTGCTTTTCGATGGCCATGAATCTGGTGCCGGACGATCGCATCAGCGACCGAGTGCCGCACAATTCGGAAGAATGGCAGGCTCTAAGGCACTGTGATTCCGTCGTTGGCGGCGTTCGCTTTCTGCGAATCGTCGTTGAGTGGGACGAATCGATCAGCCGTTCACAATTGTGGACGGTGATCAAAGAAAGCCAGAAACTGCTGGCGACCGAAGAATTGGTTGGCCCTTCAATTTCGATCCGAACGTGCCTGTCGGTGTTTAAAGCCCCGACGGCGCAGGATCAGTCAATTCTGGCAGCCAGGCTTCCCGAGGAATTATCTTCTCAGTTTTATCGCCCCGATTTACGGCTGGCACAAATTGTTTGTCGCCTGCAGGATCGCGGCATTGCCAAATACGAACCCATGCTGCGGCGACTCGAAGAAAACGTGCAGGCAATCGCTGCCGCGCACAATGGTGTTCGGTTGAGCGTTATCAGCGACCTTGCGGTAGAAGGTCGAGTTGTCCGGCAGATGATTGAAGAGCTGATGAAGAGCT
>CALFSX010000268.1 GCA_937916515.1 uncultured Planctomycetaceae bacterium
AAGAGCGAGTCATAGAATTATCTGCGTTTTTAGGCAAGTGCGACTGTAGTACTAGGGCGTTGATGGGTGACGGGGATTGAAGCGAATGCGAGCGGAACTCCGGGGTTTCCTTCGCAAGCTCAGTCCAACCCCGGCCACCCTTGGTAAATCGCGTGCTGATTTTTGATGCGGAGACATCTGGAATTCTGGGATCGCAGTATCGCTGCCGGTGGAATCTCGATCCAACGGGACGATGTTTTGTGGCTGGCATCTGTTTTCAATGGCAGTTTGCCAATATTCTGCAACTCCTGATTGAGTTTCCGGGGTTAAGTTGGCGTTCACGCGTCGAGAGAAGTTTTGCGACTGAAGTCTTTTTATATGAACGGGAATTCTATGTCAGGCATCTGGACACCGAACAGACGATCCGTACTTCGAACTCTGACGGGAACTGCTGCCGCAGCTGCATTTTCCGGTAGTCTGTTTCGACAGGAAGCATTCGCTGAGGAACTACTGAAGACTCCCGCAATGACGGAAGGCCCGTTCTATCCGGACAAACTGCCGCTGGATACGGACAACGACTTGCTGATCATCAACCATTCGATCACTCGAGCGGTCGGCGAGATCACTCACTTAACGGGTCGAGTTCTAACCGCCACGGGCAGTCCAATCCGAAACGCATTTGTCGAGATCTGGCAGGTTGACAACAACGGCGTTTATCTGCATTCCGGCAGCAGCGACAAAGGCAAAGAAGACGCCAACTTTCAGGGATACGGTCGCTTTCTGACCGATCACAAAGGCCAGTATTACTTCCGAACGGTAAAGCCGGTCACTTATCCCGGAAGAACTCCACACATCCACGTGGGAGTAAGCCGCGGCGGCAAACGCATTTTCACAACTCAGCTATTGATCAACGGGCATCCCGGCAACGAAAAAGACGGACTGTACAAGAGCATCACAGATCCGTTGTTGCGAGAAACCCTGCTTGTCGACTTCAAGCCATTGCCGGATTCAAAGATTGGCGAGCTGACGGCCAACTTCGACATGGTTCTGGGAGTCACCGCTGAAGAACTGGAAGACGGCAACACCATGGGGGTGCCTCAGCCAGATCGAGTAACTCGCCGCCGAAGATAGTCCGACGAGCTTTGTCCGTCGCGTGGCGGTCGTGAACTGATAAACGTGTGGCCGGGGTTGGATTGAGCTTGCGAAGGAAACGCGGTGGTTCGCATTGCCGCATTCGAGCAAAGGCTTCGCCATTGACTCAGTGGCGTGGCATGAGGCACGACGTGGAAATGTTCCAGCCGCCGAGACGCTACCAGCCGTAGGGGCGCACCGCCCGCCAGACGTGACAACACAAATGAATTGGTGGGCGACGCCCACCCTACTCAGGATTGGAGTCGGCGTTTTCGGCCTTCATTTGTTCCAGGGCTTCCAGTTCCGCCTTTTTGGTCATGCGGTATAAGCTGACGCCGAAGCCTGTGAAGATTGTCGCGGGCATGCCGATCATGAACAGAATGCTGTACATGTAGGCCTTCGGGCGATTGCTTTCCGATTCGTTGGCGAACTTGCAGTTCGGGCATGCCATCGCCTCAGAACCCAATCCCAATGCGGCGGTGAATGCGACCAGCATGGCAGTTTTGGCAAGGTATCGACGAATCATGAGGAAGCCTTATGGCAAGCAGAATTGAGTTAGCGGTCGGTGGATGGACGACGAGTTGATCGCTCCGCCATCGACCGCAGGTGCACTTGAATATTCTAGATTCAGTATCGTCGGGGAAACAGAGCCGAACTGACGGAAAAACGATGATTCTCAATCCCGGATTGACCGTTTTGCAGACTTTTGCGAGTACATGCAGCAGGTCTTGAACGGATTTTGGGGCCAGTCTGCCGCTTATCCGGCTGCTACCGGGGCTGGCGATGGCAGCGGCCAGTGATACAACATTGCGTAAATCACCACACCTGTGACTGAAACGTACATCCAAATGGGAAATGTGATTTTCGCCAATCGCTTGTGAGCATCCCAGCGACCAGCAAACGCGTGCTGGAAAACTCGAATCGCCAAAAACGGCACAAACGTCGCCAGAATCACATGAGGCACCAGCACCAGCGGATAGATGGTTGCGGCAAGTCCAGCGCCAGGAAACTTCTTGCCGTGCATTCCCGTGTGTTCACCCAACTGCTGATGATACAGCAAATAGCATCCCAGAAAGGCAACTGAGGAAATGAACGCTGAAATCATCAAATTGCGATGCACGTTCTTGTGGCCCTTTTTGATCGCCACGTAACCCAGCATCAGCAGAATTCCGGCCAGAGTGTTCAAGCTGGCATTGATGGACGGCAGAGACTTTGTCCACGCGGGCATTTTCTGATCGATTAAAGCGTTGTGCTGAATAGCAGACAATGGCTGAACTTCATCGTCTTTGCTGACGCCGTTTTCGGAACCGCCCCCGTTACCAGAATCATTGTTGGCATCTTTGTCAGAATCATCGCTGACAATGACCGGTGCAGCGGATTCCTCTTTGGTGGCTGACGTTTCATCGTTTGCTTCAGAGTTCTCACCGGTCGCAGGTTGTTCGGGTTGCTCCTTAATTGGCTGCAGTTCGAATTTGATGTCCAGCGGGCTACCGTCTGACGTGGAAAAGCTTAACGCCGGACCGGCAGCTGGAAAGTCTTCTGCGCCGGACAGAATTCTTCGCAGCTTCACCATGTCTTCGTCGCGCGTTCCTAAAAACGTGCCGACGGGAATGCCTTCTTCGTTCACCAGTACAACGCGATTGGAATGAGCGACCTCGAATCCCGGCAAGCGAGCTTCGCCAAGATTTTCCTTCACATAAAGTCCGAATCCGTTAACCACCAGTTCAAAGATTTCCTGCTGACCTCCAGTGACGAATTTCCAGCGATCGCGATCGGGGCGAAACGTTTCTGAATAGGTTTTCAGGATTTCCGTCGTGTCAAATTTCGGGTCAACGGTGATCGTCAGAAACATCACGTCTTTGTTTTTGTCTTTGACGCTATCGTGCAGCCGCATCATCGAAGTGGTGATCATTGGGCACGTGCTTTGGCAGCGAGTAAAAACAAAGCTGGCGACCCAGGGCTTGCCTTTTAAGTCTGCAATTCCAAACTTTCCTCCCAGACATTCGTCGAATTCGAAGTCGGGCAAAGTTCTGGCCGGGAAGCTCACATTAGCGGAGTCCTTGCGGGTTTCCGGCTTAATGACAGCGGCTTCCGCGGAGCTTTGTTCTGCCGGGGCAGCGGTCTGTGCCGGGTCGTCTGCTTCGGCATCCGGGCGTTGCTGCCAAATCATCGCCACAAAACCGAAGACAGCCGTCCACAACACTGCTCCGAAAATCAGAGAATTTCTTGACATGCCACGTCGATTGATGGAATTCGATTTCATTGGATCGCGCCCGATATCCGCACCCGGATTGGAAAAAGTTCTAAACCGCTTCTGACTTCATCGCTTCAAAGTCCCACACTTCGTGGCCCATCAAAAAGAGCGGGCGAGGAGGAAGCAGTTCGAGCGATTGGCCAGCAGCAGCATTGCCCCAATTTTACGCGTCGTCTATCGAATATGCAGACAGTATTGCAGATCCCACAGGAATCTCTCAGCTTCGGGAAGCCAATTACGCGTTGCTTGGAAAGCGAATTTTCCGAACGCGCCAGCTCTGCCAGTGAAGTTCAGGGTATGTTTTCAATGCAGCCGTGTGCCGATTGCGTGAATTAAAAAAAGCTCGGCCCTTTGGAAAAGGCCGAGCTTCAAGTTGTCAACAACGTGAATGTTTGTCGCTAAATCAGTTGGTGTTTGCTGCTTTAGCTTCTGCAGACTTTTCGGTCAGCAGGGCTTCGATAACAGCAGCCATGAAAGCTTCTTCGTGGAAGCCAACAGCTTTCATTCTCACCTTGCCGTGATGGTCAATAAACAGAGTGGTTGGGAAGCCCTGGAATTCAGGGATCTGAGCCATCACTTCGTCTGAGATCATGGCACACGGGTAGTTCATGCTGTTGTTAGCCATGAATTCCGTAACCGTGGCGGCATTAGCTTCTGCACTTGGGCCACGCTCCTGATTCAGGCCGATCATCTTGAAGCCGTACTTGCGGTACTTTTCCTGGAGCTTCACGAAAATCGGAATTTCCTGACGACACGGTGGACACCATGTTCCCCACACGTCAACGATGCAAACCTGCCCCTTCAGGTCGGCCAGCTTCAGTGGCTTGCCGTCAACGTCTACCAGATCAAAGTCGAACGGGAATGACTCGCCCTTGGCAAGTTCTTCCTGAGCATGCTTCACAAGCATCTCTTCGTGTTGTTTCTTCAGTTCTGCAAAGCGAGCTTCCCATTCGGTCAGCTTGGCTGAGTATTCCGGAAGAGCTCGAACAGACTCAAGTTCCTCATCCGCCTTCAGCTGATCAACGTTGCTGAATCCCGCTTTCACAGCTTTGTCCAAAATTGCCAGACCTTCGGCAGCTTTGTTGGTCTTACCAAGCACGCAGGCGTGGTTATAGAAAACAACAGCTGGAAGTGGATCTGCGTCGATAGCGACGTTGGCATCCAGAGCTTTAGTGAGCACTTGGCTGGCACGAATAAAGGCAGCGTCTGCGACGTCCTTGTTGCCGCGTTGGCCCTGCATCATGCCCAGGTTTTCAATGGTGTTGACGTAGACAGCAACAGCTTCCGGATCAGTTGGCTTGGCTTCGTATGCCTTCTTGATTTCAGCGAACTCACCGGGCAGGTCTTCAAACTCTTCTGTGAGTCCGACCAAAACCGGATCCAGGTTGGTTGCTGCAGGTGCAGCAGCCGGGGCCGTAGTCGCAGTGTCTGCAGTTGCGGTGCTGGCAACTTCCATGGTCGCCGCTGATTCTGTTGCAGTTGAGGCTGCAGAATCAGATCCTGCAACAGGCGCGTCTTTCGATTCGCCGCATCCAACCACGACACTTCCGCACAGAAGCAATGACAGCATTTGCCGGGAAAACTTCATCACAATACATCCTTGAACTTCGGGGCCAGTGTTTGATTGGCAATTTGAATTGGTGGCAGAGCCGTTAAACAGGTTGTTCTTCGAACGCGGACAACCGCGTCAAACAACATTTCATGATCAATCCGCAAATTCTACCTAAACCATACAATCTGCCAAGCTGAATATTTTGGTAAGCCACGCCAGATCGGCAGATTGCAGCATTTATGGTGCTGGAAATAGCGAAGACGTGCAGCGTGACTTTGCCAGAGAAGGCCCTTAAGTAGCGAACGCAGTTTGGTAACGAGTGCCTGTCGCTGAACGCTGAAATCTTGAATTTCTTGCAGCGTTGGTTATGCGGAAATCTTCACGAATTTGCCGCCCGAAATTGTCGTTTGCGACTCTGCGATGACGGCTTAAGTGCAGCTTCAACTGAGTATTTGAGAGTCGAATTTGTCGGTGGCCATGATATTCGCTTCGAAGTCAGCAACGATTGGCGATATTCACGGCGAAATCGATGTTATCGTCGTCGAGCTGAGTCAGCAAAACGCTGCGAATTGATTCGCTTAACAGCTGTACATTTTGCGAAGACTGCTGTTAAATGATATCCAGCAGGGGTTAAAGCGGTGCATTGCACACTTCAGAAGAGGTAAAGAAACACGGCGAGTTGAACGCAGCGAAAATCAATGCGAAGGAATTCAGCAACGGCACCAGCCGCACTGCTGCATTCAACCGGCATCGGTGTCGTTCGATTTTTCCTGCGATGAGGCGTTTTGGCAACATGCATGATGTTGCGATTTTCGTTCATCAATTCACGTTTTGAATTCCGCATGCTACAGTTTTTGAAACTTTTGTTTGCAAGTTGAGGGAGCGATTTCTGCAGGTGGGCCGAATGGAGTTGGAGTCTTACTCAATAAGATGCGTGCACGGTGTGCGCATCATTCACGTAGCGACAACGGAGCGGCTCGGCGCTTAGGACTTTCCCGGTTCTTTCGCATACCACGCCACCGGGTCAAGGGCGAAGCCCTTGCAGGTTGAATGAAGGCTGATGAAGGCACCAACTGTCGCCAACCAGTTTCTTGAACTGCTTCAGAAAAGCGAATTGCTTTCTGCGGGGCAGGTGCGCAAGGCGGTTGAACAGTTTGAGCTCAGCGATTCGCTGACTCCTGAACAGGTTGCTCGAAAGCTGGTGAAAGCTCGAGTGCTCACGCCCTTTCAGGCTGAACGGCTGTTGGAAGGTCGTTATCGCGGATTCGTCATCGACGGTTATCGGGTGCGAGAAGTGCTGGGCGTCGGCGGAATGGGCTGCGTTTACATCGCCGAAGATCGCGATCGTTCGCGGAAAGTCGCTTTGAAGGTCATGAGTAGTCAGCATTCGCTGGATCCAGGCATGTTGACTCGCATGAAACTGGAAGCCGAAGCGGGAATGTTGATCAAGCATCCCAACGTTATCGAAACTTACGGGATCGATACGACGGGAGCCGTTCATTACATGGTGATGGAACTTGTTCGAGGAATCAGTCTTCACGAACTTGTTGCCATTCACGGACCGTTAAAGTGGGGCATGGCCAGCGACATGTTCCGCCAGATCGCGAAGGCTTTAAAAGCGTCTCATGACAAGCATGTTATTCATCGCGACATTAAGCCAGCTAACATTCTGGTGTCTTCCGATGGAATCGCGAAGCTGCTGGACTTTGGTCTGGCGAAAATTGACAAAGGCGCGGGGGCCGAAGGTGACGAGTTTTCATTAGCGATGATTTTCGGCCACGACTGCCTTGGCACGCCCGACTATATCGCTCCTGAACAAGCTGACAACAGCAACGACGTCGATGCAACCGCTGACATTTACAGCCTTGGCTGCACGTTTTATGTGGCGTTGACCGGGCGAGTTCCTTTTCCGCAAAAGCCAAACTCTGCCAAAATCGCGGCTCACAAAACCCTGACCGCTCGGCCCATCGGCGAACTTCGTCGAGACGTTCCGGACGAGCTAATTGCCATCATTGAAAAAATGATGGAAAAGAAACCGCAGGATCGGTACCAGTCGGCTCAGGAAATTATCGACGCGTTAAAGCCGTACGCCAAACGTCGGCCGGTTGAGTTTGATTTTCGCCAGCTGGTAACTTTGCGAGCAAAGCAGGCTCGCGACAAGGACGCTTCGGTTGAAAAGCGACGCGAACGACCGGCCAATTCTTCAATCACGTCTGCGGCTGCGTGGCTGAACAATCCCAGCCACCATCTGCGTTCCGAAGTTGATACGTTTGCCGCCGAAGACACGCCGGCCGTTCGTCAGTTTGCTCCACCCCGAAAAAAGATCGCTCCCCGACAACCCGCTCCGGCGGCTCCACGAATGGAATCTGGTGGCAAAGCCAACGTTCCGCCGGGCTGGGTGCTGCAAAACGTGAAGTCAAAACGGCAAACGCCTATCAATCGAGTTAAGACGCGCATCGGAACGGCGGCGGAATGTGAAGTTAAGCTGAACGGATCCGCTGTCGACGACCGTCAGTGCTATGTCGAATTCGATGGTGTCGGTTGGAAGTTCCATCAGGAATCTCGCAAGCACGCCACATTCGTCAACGGCAAGTCAGAAGCTCACAAAGACGTGAAGCACAAGTCCAAAATCACATTTGCCGATGGCAATGGGTTTGAGCTGATCTGCCTTCCTGAATTGGAAGCAGCCAGTAAACGCAAACGCACAATGTTGATCGTACTTGCGGTCGCCGCCGTTGCCGCAACGGCAACAGTGCTGGCAATGTCGTACCTGTAGTTTCCGGCAGAAGTACACGTGAAGACTGGCCCACCGCCAAACTGGAAGCAGTCCGGTTAATTGGCTCGACTCGCCCCACGAAGGCAACGCGGAAATTATTTGGAGACGGTTCCTTCGTTTTCAACCGGGCACAGGCCGGAGGGCCTGCGTTACATTTCGCTGGCAGTCGAATAGCTGGCAATCGAAGCTTCGACGTTTCGTTGGTGCCTTGCTGCAACTCCCTTCGCCGTCATTCAAGCGAACAGTGGCAATGCTGAAGACAGCGCGCTGGTCACGTACGTGATCGCCCGGAGCAAGCTCTGCTTCTCTTCTGTTGCACTACCGACTTTACAAAATCGCAGCGCGTAATTGCAATTTTGTCAAAATGACAATGCTTTGAAGTCCGTTTCAGCCGTGAGTTGCAAACAATTCTTTGCCCCATCTACTGATCAGTGCAACTTTTGCTAACCGGTAGTGTTTTCCGAACGGATTAAGTGCTTTGCTGAATTGCACTTGCGGAACAAAACATGTGGTTTGGAACGCTTGAGTCAGTTTTGGCACACCATTGGCTATAGTCATATCACAGTGACAACAAAAGATTCTGTTCAACAAAGACAGAATTGGACTTCTGGTCGAACAACTAAAACAAGGGAATGAAATCATGTTGGTACTTACACGCAAAGCTACAGAAACCATCCAGATTGGCGATGACATTGTTATCAAAGTGATCAAGACCGCAAAGGGGACTGTGAAGATCGGAATCGAAGCTCCTGACGACATCCGCGTTATGCGTGGCGAGTTGGCGGAAAGCGTTGTTGTGCCGGAAGCACTGGTCGCCAAGCTGGCAGAACGATTCAGCGTACTGTCTGACCAGTACCCGCACGTTGCCTGATTGGCCACCGGCAAATCCAGGAAGTTGATTTAGAACGCATGGGAGTCTGAAAGGACTCAGAACAATTTTCAAACGGGCTGCTTTGAAAGCCGCCTGACAAATGCTCAAGAAGGAGTAATGGACATGATGACCCGAACATACAAACTTCTGACTCTGGCCGCTTTGGTGCTGACTGCATCAGTAGCTGCCGCTCAGTCTTCCAATTCACCTTACCAATGCCCGAACGGCCAGTGCAGCCTTGATAGCAATTCAGGTTCTGGCTACCAGCCTTACGGTAACAGCTATCCGTCCGCAAACCAGCTGAGCCAGGATCGCTACAACTATCCAACTCAGCAGTACGATCAGCGAAGCTATTCGCCTTCAGACTATAACATGCGAATCAACGATGTTTACCCAACATCACGCAACAGCCAGCTTGACTATCCACAATTTCGCGACGAACTGAGAAGCCGTTTCGAAGAAGGTTTTAGTCCACTTAGCCGCGGAGTTGATGACTATCAGTCGCGACTGAATGGGGCAGTGGATAGCTCGTTCCGCACTCCGATTGTCAACGACTATCGGTATCGCGGCGGCGAACTTGATCGAGGATATAACTCCGGTTATGGCAGCAGCAACGCAGGGTACAGCAGCAACGTTGGCTACGGCAGCAACGTTGGCTACGGCAGCAATGCGGGCTATGACAGCATGAACAACAGTTACCGGGGGCGATTGGACGACCCGTTTCGACTTCCAAACTACGACCGTTCTCGCAACGATCTGCAGTACCAGAATGCTCCTTTATCACGAGACAATCGTTCTGGTGCGGACTTTGACAGTCGATACCGAGTTCCCGCTGGTCCAGTTGACTACTCAAACCCACGAGAGAACTTTGATCCTCGATTCGATTCGCGACCTCTGTCACAGGATCGTCGTCCAGCCGGATACTCACCAACTGGCTATTCTTCATCAAACGACTATCGCACACCAGTTGCTCGTCCGGAAGAACGGTTGCCACGAGGCATTGACCCGCTGACTCCGCCACTGCCACGCAGAGACGACGGTAACGAAACAGAAGCAATCTATAAGGAACTTTCAGCTCGCTATGGCAACCCGGTGAATGTTCGATCGGTACAGGCGATGAACAGCACTCAGGCACTTCAGTTGTACCGAGAAGTTTCGACTCAAACGGACCAGCGTCACCTGGAACCAAGCAGCTACGACCTGCGAATTCGCCGAGGAATCCGCAACATTGGACTGGCTTTGGAGAACCCCGCGTTTACTCGAGCCATGGGAATTTCAGCCGACTCTTTCCGCGTCGACGGGTTTCGCACAACACTGTCACGAATTGCTGAACAGATGCGAGTCACCGACTACAACAGTGCACAGAACGTTGTTCAAACAGTCATGCAGGAAGCTCAGAATGTTCCGGGTTTGTCGCCAACAGTGGTCGCTTTCGAGTTTGCGAACGCCACCATCGACACTCTGGATAAGTTCTCTGCTCTTGAGCCCAAGGAACCTGGTCGAGGTGCTTCTTTAGATCTGCTGCAGGCAGAAAAGAAACAAACAGCCGGACTTGAAACGGAAATTGTGGGTGTGGGTGTGGAAGTGAAAATTCACGACGACGGCCTGCTGATTATGAAGACTCTTCGTGGTGGACCAGCTGCTGAAGCAGGACTGCAGTCCGGAGACGTCATCACAGCCATCGATCGTCGAAGTATCGTGGGAATGCCCATGGCCAACAGTGTGGATCTGATGAAGGGAACTTCTGGAAGCACAATGACTCTGCAAATTGTTCGCAACGGTTCACGTCCCAGCGAAGTGCGACTTGTGCGACGTCGAGTACAGCTTTACACGGTCAACGATGCAAAGCTTCTGCCCAACACCAACAAGGTGGCTTACATGAGCCTAAGCCAGTTTGGACCGAAATCGACCGAAGAACTGGATCAGGCTTTGACTCAACTGCACAAAAGCGGCATGGAATCTTTGGTTCTGGACCTGCGAGGCAACCCCGGTGGACTGCTGAACGTGTGTGTTGACATCACCAACCGATTTCTGCCTTGCGGAACGATTGTTTCAACGAAAGGACGACTCTCTGCAGACAACATGCTGGAAACAGCCACCTTTGAACGTACCTGGAGCACACCGATTGTGGTTCTGATCGACGGCGACAGTGCCAGTGCCAGCGAAATCTTTGCGGCTGCTATCCAGGACAATCAACGAGGCATTGTGGTTGGCGAAAAGAGCTACGGTAAGGGAACGGTTCAAACTCACTTTCCCCTTAGCAGCATCAGTGGCAACCTGCGATTGACGACGGCTCGGTTCTATAGCCCCAATGGAAAAGCCATGTCTGGTGCCGGTGTGACTCCCGACGTAAGAGTGACCGACGCGGATGGCCCTGCCAATGGAGATCTGGTTCTGGAAGAAGCATTAAAGATTGCTCAAAGCCAGCGTCTGCGAGACATCGCTCAGGCCGCCAAGCAATGCCGACCTTCAGCGACAAGACCAGTTCAAAGAAACAGCTTCAACGACGATCTGTTCGACATGGTTTCTCCTAAGACGGTTATGAGATAGTGATTGAAATGAATATCGGCCATCAACACCTGAACCACGATGGTTCAAGGGCCACTACCTTTAACACCCCGGTTCTCAAGAGGAGACCCAATCGTGATCGCAAAACAGCCAGACGGCAAATCTGAAAACCTATGACCGGTTGATTTTCGAAAGAAGATCAACCGGTTTTGCGTTTGCGGATAAACGGCGTGCCTGTCACGACAGAACTTTGGACCTGGAACTGGACTTCTCTGGTTTGCTGAAGCTTAGAAATGAGTAAGCATCGTGGGTGGCATGCGCCACGCGATGAACTCAACCAGATACAGGCGAGCAGACCGCCCCCCATTAATAGATCCACGGCCTCTTCGGGACTATTCGGTTTGATTCAATCCGTAGCCCAATGGACTGGCGTCCAGATCTATTGCATTTCGCTACTTCGTGGCCGGTGTGCGTGTCCCGATCGTGCGATTGCGTGCTCATCGAATGAGTTTGCTGCAGATTGCCGATGTTCAGGCGACTATTCGGGCGCACACTTTTCGGTGGATGCGGCAAGTCATTACACAGATGTGTTGTTGGACTGGATCTGCAACCATTCTACAAGAGTTCTCAGGGGATCGGCGGTGGCTCCGGCGTCGCACCAGGCTTTACTGGAATCGGTCCATGATGGGCCAGCGATGTCCAGGTGCACCCATTTCGTGTCGGCAACAAACTTCTGCAGAAACTTGGCCGCCGTAATGGCGCCGCCCCAACGCGGGCCGACGTTTTTGCAATCGGCGACCGAACTTTTCAGAAGTGGTTCGAAGTGTTCATGCATAGGCATGGGCCAAACGTATTCACCGACCGATGTTGCAGCAGTGGTGAGTTCCGCGGCCATCTGTTCGTTGTTCGGAAACATGCCCGTCACTTCGTCGCCCAACGCCACCACGCAGGCTCCGGTTAGCGTTGCCAGATCGATAATTTTTTGAGCACCTTCGTCCACGGCGTATGTTAACACGTCTGCCAAAACAAGTCTGCCTTCTGCGTCGGTATTGTGAATTTCGATCGTGGTGCCGTTGCGAGCCGTCAGTACGTCGCCAAGTCGGTAAGCGTTTCCGCTGATCATGTTTTCAGCAAGGCCCAGGTAAGCTGACACGTTAACAGGAAGCTTCAGCCTGGCCGCCGCTACGATGGCTGCAAGTGCCGTGGCGGCACCGGCCATGTCTGACTTCATGGAAATCATGCTGTCGCTGGGTTTGATCGAATAGCCACCGGTGTCAAATGTGACTCCCTTACCAACCAACGCTATTTGTTCGCCTTCTTTACCGGCTCCATTCCACGCCAGCTTCACCATTCTGGCCGGACGCGAACTGCCTTGCGCAACCGCCAGCAGTGCTCCCATGCGTTCGGCTTCAAGCTGTTTTTCATCCAGAACGGTCACTTCCAGTCCGAACTGCTTCGCAAGCTTCGATGCTTCGTCGGCAAAGGTTTCGGGGTAGATGTCGTTGGCTGTACGATTTACCAGGTCCTTCACAATCACGCACGACTGTCCGGTGATGCTGCCGCGCGACAGTGCCGCCAACGCATCGTCGGACGCCTGAGGCAGGCACAACGTAGCCGATGCGAATCCCGAACGTGCTCGCTTGCTTTTGTAGATGTCTGTGTCTGTGGCCGCAACTTCCACAGCGTCTGCGAAAACTTCCGCCACCGTCACAGGGCCCAGCAGGTTCACCACCGAATCTTCAACAACCACGGCAACTGTTTGATTCGCTTTGCAGCAGCACAATCTTAGCGCCGCCAGCAGGCTGTGCCGCAGCTTCCGAACGCTGCATGCCTGCACTTCGCCCAAGCCCGCCAGCACCACGTTTTTAGCGGTCACTCCCGCACAACGTGGCAGAACGAGCGTCTCCAATGCCTTGCCGGAAAACTGTTCCGTTTCGAACAGCGAAGAAATGGTTCCAGACGCAGCGCTGTCAAGATCCAGAATCGGCGAAGTCAGTGGTTGCGAATCGCTGAGCAAAACGACAAGCCAATTGGCCGCAACAGAAATAGAAGAGTCGGTGGAGATTGTGGAGTTCATCGACAACGGCCTGAAAAAATACCTACAAACGGGCTGCGTACTAAACGGTTGACGAGTTGCAAATTGATGACGCAGCACCCGACACACAAAAAGCCAAGACGTTACAAACCTGGTGATTGCAACAATAGCTTAGGTCCGGTTCACGCCAGCCATGACCAACGCTCGGCCGGTGGGAACCGGCCCTACTTTGATCCGATCCGAATTAGAGTCTTACTCAAAATGATGCCACGCGCGGTGTGCACGTTGTACGTAGCGACAACGGAGCGGCTCGGCGATCTTAGCGTTCCACGTCTTTTTACGTGCCACGCCACTGGGTCAAGGGCGAAGCCCTTGTTAGGTCAGTTGTTTTCCGGATGGTAGCCATACGGAGGCTCGTCGATGGGTGGTTCCGGCGGGCTTGGTGGAGCGTTGGGGCGTTGTTGAGCCTGATTGAACGCGTGTTTCAACGAATCCAGCAAACGCTTGGCATTTTGAGCTGCCAGGAAGACTCGACTGGAAACCGCTGACCTCGGAAAGAACGTTGTGATGAAGTCGAACGAAAATTCAGACGCTGTGTGTCCGATCATTACGGCGTTGGCATATACGCCAGATAGAGTTTCTTCCGGCAGCTTCAGTTGATCGTAAAGATCCTGAGCTGACTGTTTCGGAGCATCAGGTGCTGGCACGGGGCTTGACGGTAGTGTGATTTGCCCGAAACGATCTTCGTGCTTTTTGATGTTTTCGTTCAACGCCTGAATGAACTGTGAAACCACGGCGGGCGGCATCACAATTCTGGCGGCAACCTGTTGAGGTTGTTGCATTCGCAGCAGAAAATCCACGATAAATTCGTGCTGTCCCTGCAACACAACTGCTCCCGTGCTGAAAGTACCTCGAGCCACGTGAGCTGGAACCAAGGCGCCTACATGGCTGTGCCTGACTTCCTGGCTTTGAGGCATGTCGGCAGAGTTTTCTTCAGGATCCTGAGGATCATCAGACATCGGTTATCGCTTCCATAGATAAACACAAGGGCTTGGCCCTTGACCCAGCGGCGTGGCACGAAACAAAACGTGGGGCGTTCGCACCGCCGAAACGCTCCGAGAACACTAAATCAAAGTGAAGATGTTTCGATCAATTAGAACTGCGTAACGATGGTAGCAGGGTTTTGGCTGAAAAAAAACCGAGCTGGCCAGGCTGCACCCAGCAGCTCGAACGTGGCGCTGTGTAGGCAAATGATTATTGAATAATGGAGAATGTAAATTGCAAATTGAGCGGAAGTTCGCGAGCTTTGAGCGTCCGCGAGCTCCTGTTGTCTCTCAGCCAAAAAGCCCCGGAACTCGGTTTCGGACAACTCCCAGATCCTCCATTTTGCATTTTTCAATTTCCATTAATCATTTTTATTGCTCACCAGGCCTAAACATCTCCCGCGTCAGGCAGGCATCTGCCGTCATCCCCCTCGTCGCGGGGTGAATCCGTGTGCTCACCGATTTCCACCTTCAAGCCAACGATCAGCCCAATTCGGACTAAGCTTTCGCAGGCAGTCCAGAGTTTTGATCCGACACGGCGACAACTTCGGCGGCGTCCATAAATTTCGCAATCGTTTAACAACGCGACTGGTCAATTCCAGCAGTCCGCTGGCGTTTTAATGAGTAGCTGTTACGCTTTCCGCAAGTTTTTGAAGCATGAAACCAGCGTGACGGTAAATTTTTGGGAAATCTAACAGCGGCGCGGCGGATTTTCGCAGACGGGATCGCTTCGTGGACGTCGATCGGCAGTCGGCCAGAACGATTCGTTCACCAAGCGGATTTCCGGTGTTATACGTCGGCCACAGTCCATCAACTTACAAAATCGAACCGACAATGCGGCTAAAAATTGGCTGACGCAAAGCTGCAGCGACGCTAACCAGCATTCGAAAGATAAATTGGGTTAACAAACTGACGTGACAATTTTCACCAAGATCATCAATCGAGAAATTCAGGCAGACATCGTTTACGAAGACGATGTGTGTCTGGCTTTTCACGACGTAAGTCCTCAAGCCCCCGTCCACGTTTTGCTGATCCCCAGGAAACCCATCGTGTCGCTGGACGATCTTTCAGAAGACGACACTGTTTTGGCTGGCCACCTGATGATGACGGTGCCCAAAATTGCCGCTCAACTTAAGCTTTCAGACGGCTATCGTACGGTCGTTAACACGGGTGAAAAAGGCGGGCAATCCGTGTTTCACCTGCACATCCATATTTTGGGTGGCCGCAATCTGTCGTGGCCTCCCGGATAATCCTCAACCTTCCGCGTTCTCCAAACTTTTCAACTTGCCTTAACGAGACCCCTTTCCATGCATTCAATTCGATCTCTGATTCCAGCTTCCCTTGTTTCATCTGTGTTGCTTGCGGCCTTGGCGGCGACTTCACCTGCGAGTTCCGCCTTCGAAGACACAACTTCTCCCGGCACCGCCATGGGGCAGGCGGCGACTCGATTTGTGGAAGTACTGGATCACAGCAATCGCTTGAAGGCCGTCTTCAAGTACGACGATCCGGAACGATTGAACTGGCACTTCATTCCTCGCGAACGCAAGGGACTTGGCTTGTGGGACCTTGATGGAGCGGCCCTGGAAGCTGCCGAAAACCTGGTGCGTTCTGGTTTGTCGACAGCGGGCTATCACAAGGTGCTGGAAGTTCGCAGTCTGGAAGAAGTGCTGTATCTGTTTGAAGGCGGCGAAGAAGAAGCTCGACGACAAAAGCGACATCCTCACAAATATTACGTCAGCATTTTTGGAACTCCCGGACCAAAAGGGCTGTGGGGATGGCGATTCGAAGGTCACCACCTTTCACTGAACTTCAGCGTCCAGGATGGCCGAATTGTCAGCACGACTCCAGAATTTTTCGGAGCCAACCCAGGCTTGATTGACGCTGGCCCCGGCCGATCGCTGCGAGTTCTGGGAGCTCGCGAAGATATCGCTCGATCGATCCTGAAGGCGGCTCCGGAAGCTCAGACTGCGAAGATCTGGTTGTCAAAAGAAGCTCCTGGCGACATTCGCGGTGGTGGAGTTATCCAGCCAGTGGTGGCCGACGCTGAAGGTGTTCGCTATGCCGACATGACACCAGAACAACAGCAACTGATGAAGAAACTGATCGCCGAATATCTGGCGGCTGTGCCTGCGACTGTTGTTCGAGAACGAATGAAGATGATTGAAGCCGATGGAATGGACGATATCCACTTTGGCTGGTGGGGCGGTTCTGAACGCAACGAGCCTCATCACTATGTGGTGCAGGGAAGTTCGTTCATTATCGAATACAATAATACTCAGAACGAAGCCAACCATGTTCACGCAATCTGGCGAAATCTGGCTGGCGACTTTAACGTAAAAGTGCAAAAGTAAGCGAGTTGGCGACCGCTGCGAACCTTCGTTTCAAAAACCAGCGTTCGTTGTGTTCGTTTCAACATGCAGCGGTATTTCCGCGTTTGAATCGGCGAAGCAATCATGCTTCGCCGATGTAAGTTTTGGATAGGTTTTAAAGGACGAAATGGCAACTCAACAGTTTGAGTCGTTTTCGCTGGGCAATGGACTGCGTGTCATTGTTCAACCGATGTCGGCTGTTCAATCAGCGGCGTTAACATTAATGCTTCCCGGCGGCAGCATCTACGACATTCCGGGTAAGTTTGGCACAGGTGCCATCCTTGCAGAAATGATACCGCGCGGAGCCGGACAGTTTTCAGCACGAGAATTGTCTTCGGCAATGGACAATCTGGGACTGCAGCGAGGCGTGTCGGGCGGTGTCGGTTACATCACGGTTTCAGCCGCCACGACGGCCGACCGGCTGATGGACGCGATTCCGCTGATTGCCACCATGGTGTTGCAGCCGCATCTGGCAGAAGATCAGTTTGAGCCCGCTCAGGAATTGGTTTTGCAGGGCCTGCACGCTTTAGAAGACGAACCGAAGCAGAGACTTGGCCATTATCTTCGAGCGTGTTCGTATGCGGCTCCCTGGAGCAATCCGGCAGAAGGCATTTTGGCAGACGTTGAATCGATTCAGTTGGCGGACGTCGTCAATCACCACAAATCGCTGATTCTGCCAAACGAAACCGTGCTGGGAATCGCCGGAAACGTCGACGTTCCGGCAGTCAAGGAAGCGCTGACGGCGGCACTGGGAGACTGGCAGGCCGGCGATCTGCCAGCGTTGGTAACGGGTGGCACCGATGCTTCGCCAAAGCATGTCGAACACGATTCGACTCAAACGCATATCGGCGTCGCCTGGGAAACGGTTCCATACCGTCATGAACGTTACTTTGAAGCATGGGCCACGGTCAGCCTGCTAAGCGGTGGCATGAGTTCTCGGTTATTCACGGAAGTGCGTGAAAAGCGTGGCCTGTGCTATGAAATTTCTGCGTCGATCAATACTCAGCGAGATCAGGCACGCGTGTTCGCCTACGCGGGAACAACCAACGAACGTGCTCAGGAAACTCTGGACGTGATGGTCGCCGAAATTCGACGAGTTCACGAAGGCATTACCACCGACGAATTGGACCGCTGTAAAGCTCGCGCCAAAAGCACGCTGATTATGCAGCAGGAATCAACCATGTCGCGCAGCAGTTCGTTGGCGCGTGACACTCTGCACCTGGGCAGAGTGATGCCGATGGAAGAACTGCGTTCTAAAATCGACGCTCTGACCGTGGATCAGGTGCGGGATTTTGCTCTGGAGTTCGCTTCGGAAAAGATGGCGCTGGTCACTATTGGACCGCAGCAACTTGATCCGTCGTGTATCAACAGCGTGTCGGTTGCGTCGTGATTTCGGCGATCGAAAATCTTCGAGCATAAAGTGCCATCCAAACCGTGCGTCCGTTTTGCTGATTCGTTTATTCACAAGGCTTCTACAGCCAGTCACTGATATTCTGAGCATCTTGTCCTATGCAATTTTACGAACACACTTTGGATAACGGGCTGAAGATCGTTGTCGAGCTGAATTCATCTGTTTACAGCGTCGCCGCCGGTTTTTTTGTCCGTACTGGTTCGCGAGACGAAACGCCTGAAGTGTCTGGCGTGAGTCACTTTCTTGAGCACATGGCATTCAAAGGTAACGACAAATATTCTGCCGATGACGTGAATCGAATCTTCGACGAAATCGGAGCCAACTATAACGCGTCAACCGGCGAAGAAGTCACCATGTATTACGCATCGGTGCTGCCGGAGTATCTGGACAAAACTCTGGAACTGCTGACCGTGTTGATGCAGCCTTCGCTGGCGCAGGAAGACTTCGACATGGAAAAGAACGTCATCCTTGAAGAGATTGGGATGTACGACGATCAGCCCGCCTTCACCACCTACGACAATCTTATGGCGACGCACTTCGCCAACCACCCGCTGGGAAAAAGCGTGCTGGGAACACGGGAGAGTATCACCGCTTTAACGTCTGAACAGATGCGAGCCTATCATGCCGACCGCTACAAGGCTGGCAACATTACTTTGGCAGTCACCGGCAATACAGACTTCGATACGCTGATCAAGCTTATTGAAAAGCACTGTTCCAGCATTCCCGCAGGCACCTGCGATCGAGATCTGCCAGACGTTTTTGCAACGGAAAAAACGGAAATGATTACTCGCGAATCCAGCGTGCAACAACACGTGATGCAGATGGGGCAGGCCCCCAAGGGCAAGGACTCGTTGCGGTTTGCCGCCGAATTGCTGGGCATCGTGGTGGGTGATGACTCGGGCAGCCGTTTGTTCTGGGACGTTGTCGATCCTGGCCACGCCGATTCCGCCGAACTAAGTTACAACGAATACGACGGAGCAGGAACGTGGATGACGTATCTTAGCTGTGCTCCGGAGGACGTTGCTGCCAACATTGCTCGCATGAAAACGGTGTTTGAAGAAGTCAACAAAAACGGAATCACGGCGGAAGAACTGGAACAGGCAAAGAATAAAGTCGCGTCCAGAATTGTGCTGCGAGGCGAACGTCCGATGGGCCGGCTTTCGTCGTTGGGAAGCAACTGGGTTTATCGCAAAGAATACTGTTCTGTTGCCGATGACCTGAAAACCGTTCGAGCGGTAAGTTTGCAGGACATTGACGCGTTGTTGAAGCAATTTCCAATGCGTCTGATAACCACTGTAGGAGTTGGCCCGCTTCAGGAATTAAGCTTGAATTAAACGCTTAGCACCAAAATTAGAGCGCAGTTCTGATGTGGGTGGCCGGGGTTGGACTGAGCATGCGAAGGAAACCCCGGAGTGTCGCTCGTACCTCGGTGCAACCCACGCTTTTCATCACGCCACCATTTCCACAAGATCTATTTAGCGATTCGCACATGAATTTTGTGCGTCACAGATTGAAGACCAGGGGATTCGAAAATGCTGCATGCGATTGTAATGGCTGGTGGAAGTGGGACTCGTTTCTGGCCTCAAAGCCGACAGGAAATGCCGAAGCAGCTGCTGAAGCTGGCCGGAAATCGGACCATGATTCAGCAGACCATTGACCGCTGCCACGGCATGATTGCCGCCGAACATTCGTGGGTTGTGACGAACGCCGTGCAGGTTGAAAAAACCAGACTGCAATTGCCGGAACTTCCGGCGGAAAACATTCTGGTAGAACCTCAGGCTCGCAACACAGCTCCGTGCGTGGGCCTGGCCGCCATTCACGCTTTGCACCGCGACCCGGATGCCATCATGTTTATCATGCCGGCAGACCACGTGATTTCACCGATTGAATCGTTTCAAGCCGCCGCGCGGCAAGCGGTTGCCGTGGTGGAAGAAAACCCGGAACGCCTTGTTCTGTTCGGAATTACTCCCACGTTTCCATCAACCGGTTACGGCTATATCGAATGCGGCGACGCCATTGCTGACCAAAGCGGCGTGTTCGACGTAAAGGCGTTTCGAGAAAAACCGCAGCTGGAACTGGCTGAACAATATATCGCTGCGGGCAATTTTTATTGGAATTGCGGAATCTTCTGCTGGAAGGCGGAAACGATTCTGAATCAACTGAAGCAGCACGAAGCGGACACGCACGCCAGATTGATGAAGGTGATGTCGGCCATTGGAACCGACGACTACGATGCCGTGCTGAACGCTGAGTTTCCAGCAATGAACAGCACGTCGATTGACTACGCCGTGCTGGAACGAGCCACCGGTGTGTCCGTGATTGAAGCACCGTTTACCTGGGACGATGTCGGCAGTTGGCTGGCCGTTCCTCGACTTGCCGGACAGGACGATTGTGGCAACACGGTCGATGGCGAATTTGTCGGCATCGACACAAAAGACTGCATCATCAGATCCAGCGGCAATCACCTGATCGCCACTCTAGGCGTTGACGATTTAATTATTGTCCACACAGAAGACGCAACTCTGGTGGCTCGCAAACAGGACTCAGAACGTATCAAGGAAATTCTGGCGGAGCTCAAAGCCAAAGGCCGCGACACTTACCTGTAACGCGGCATTTTTTTGATGCCACAAAACATCACTTCACCGTGACACAGCTTGGCTGAACTCCATTTTGTGATCTACATACGACGACTTCGCTTCTGCTATTTCCAAAGGTCGGTATCATGCGGGAAGCATGAGCGAACATTCATCTAAACTGCCTGAAGCACAGCCCGAAAACAGCGGTACGCAACCACCGGCGCCCGCGTCTACGGAAACGACCGTGTCGTTGTCGAAGGTTGGTCCGACAGCGTATCATCGCAACGTCCGGGAATGCCTGAAGCTTCATTACGCGGATCTATGGGACTGGTTCGCCGACCACTCACGTCGTCCGGAAGCGGCTGAAGCGGAACGAGTCGACCTGCTGAAAGCGGCAATTCGACTGGATCGCGATTCGTCGGCAGGCTTGTACTCTGTTGTTGACTTCGTGGCACAGCAAATGGGGCTTCACGCCACGTTCACACTGTATCAGGCACAACACTCGGTGGGGCTGAACGCATCCATGTTCTGCCTGCCGGGTGAGGGGCATCTGGTGTTTCACGGGCCTGTTCTGGACCTGCTGGATTCAGAACAGCTGGCCGCTTTGGTGGCTCACGAACTGGCTCATTTTGAGCTCAACAATCTCAACGGCGGCAGCTTCGAGATTGCTGAACAGGTTCTGCTGGCTCTGGCGACCGACGCTGCGGCAGACAATCCGCAACTTCGCACGCTGCGGTCGTATCGGCTATACACAGAACTGTACTGCGACCGCCGCGCCGCAGAAGTGACGGGCGATTTTTCTGCCTGCGTGTCTGCACTGGTGAAACTGGAAACCGGACTGAAACAGGTGAGCGTTCAGTCCTATATCAAGCAGGCCGACGAAGTGCTGGAAGCTGCCGCCGCCCAAAATACGCCCGTCGAAAGCAGTGGGACCACCCACCCCGAGATGTATATTCGAGCCAAAGCTCTGCAAATGTGGACGGTGAATCCCGGAAACGTAGACGATTTGGTGCGTCCGTTTGTGGAAGGGCAATGGAACCTTCAACAGCTGGACATCATGCGGCAGCGTCTGCTGTGCGAGGCAACTTTGGAATTTCTGAATGCGTTTCTAAAACCAAAATGGTTACGAACGAACATCATGCTGGGCCATCTGGCCAGATTCGAATCCACCACGGTTTCCACTGCCAGCACTGCCACGGAACTCATGAAGCTGTGGCTGGCAGAATGCGATGAATCGATCCGGTCTTACTTCTGCTATCTGTTGCTGGACTTTGTCACGTGTGACGCAGATCTGGAGGAAGCTCCTTTGGCTGCGGCATGGCTGTTTGCTGAAAACATGGGGCTGGGCGAAGAGTTTCAGAAGCAATGTGCGGCTGAGTTAAAGCTGGGCAAGCGAGCTCTGGAAAAAGTGTTTCGCGAAGCCGCCGATATCGTATTGCTGGCCGAAAAGGAGTTCGCTGAATGATCTCATTCCTTGAATTTCTAAGACAGCAAATCAGCGCTGATGGGTTTTCTACAGAAGACGTGCTGGTTTCGTTTTTGCCGCTGATGCAGCAGGTCATCGCGACTCACAACAATGGTCAGGTCGCTCCGTTCGATGGTGTTGGCAAGCTGCAGGTTGTGGGCGTGAATATTGTCTATGCGGAAGCCGACGCAATGCCACAACGCTGGAATCTTTCCGGCGTGAAGCGTTTGCTGCAGTCAAACACCAAAGCAGTGCAGGTTGTCGGTGAAAGCCGCGTGCTGATCGACGTTAACACTGGAGACTGGCAACAGAAAGATCTGCAGATTGCAGACGACCAACACAACATTTCGCGCCCTGTGTATCTGGCGGGCTATGTCTGCTGGGAACACCTGCTGGGCCACCACGATCCCGCGAGCGACGTGTTTTGTTTGGGACTGATTTTGGCGAGTCTGGCGTGTGGCCTGGATTTAACAGAACCGAAGCAGCTGGAGCTATTCGTCACGAATCGAACGAATCTGTTTCGAGTCAACTCGAAGCTGCATCCGGTGTTGGCCCGAGCCATCAGCGTGATGACGGAACTGGATCGCAATAAACGTCCTCAGGATTTGCAGGCTCTGTTTGCCACGTTGGACAACTATCGAGATCAGGAAGTTGATTTCGAAACGGATCTTGCAAGCACAGCCGACCTGCAGAATCAGAATCGTTCTGGCAAGCGTAAGGTGATTCTAAGCAAGCTGCAGGAACGATTGTTTGAGATCAGTCGGCGAAATCGTTTGCTGCATTTTCGCAGCACGTTGCTCACTATCAATCTCACTCAGGCTTCTATTCCGATTTCTTTTGACGTAGCCAACATTCGCGAAAGCCAGGTGCTGACGTGGAATGCTGGCTTCCGGGATGCAATCGCCAAACAGAAGCCCGTGCAGCTGAATTCCACATTGAACTTTCGAGAAGCCTTGTACCTTCCGGGAGCTCTGGACCGACTGCGGTCGGAAGCGAGACGCGACGAAAACGAGTATGGTTTTGCCGAACTGAAACTGGTGATTTGCTTTCTGCGTTGGGCAGATCTGAAAGCAACGCCGGCCGAACGTTATGAATCGCCGCTGCTGCTGGTTCCGGTAAAGCTGGATGTAAAGAAGGGAATTCACGATCGCTATTTCTTAACGTCGCAGGATCCCGCTGCAGAAGTAAATCCTGTTGTCAGACATCTGTTCAAACAGCTTTACAATATCGATCTGCCGGAACAGGTGAATTTGGCCAATAATGGCGTCGCCCAATTCTATGATGACATCAAGGCAAAAATCCACGCCAGCGATGCCGCTGTGGAACTCACGCGAATCGATCGACCTCGCATTAAGCTGATTCACGAAAAAGCCAAACGCAGACTGGATCAGTTCCGCAATCGAGCCCGATTGTCCGGGCGAGGAATTCAACACTTCATGGATCTGGACTATTGCTACGATCCGATCAACTACCATCCGCTGGGATTTCGAATATTCGAATCCTTTGTTCGTCCGACGCCAACTCACCTGGAAAGAATTACTCAAACAAAGTCGCCCACCCGCCGCAATGTGATTGCGCAATCGGAAGACGACGCAGCCGATTCCAATACTGCTCAGGCAGAACAACAGTTTTACAGCCTTGAATCCGAAAACGACGACAACCCATACAACTGGGAATTCGATCTGTGCAGCGTGACTTTGGCCAACCTGAAGTATCGTCGCATGTCTTTGGTGCGAGACTACACACGACTGGTCAACGACAACACAGAAAACGCGGCCTTTGAAGCAACGTTTTCGATTGCTCCCGCAGAACGTCTGCCAGACACCGCAGAAACTGTTCCGCTGACAGACCGATTTCACGTCGTCGCCTGCGATCCAACTCAACAGGAAGCCATCGCCAGAGCTCGCAGTGGACAAAGCTATATTATTCAGGGGCCACCCGGTACTGGTAAGTCACAAACAATTACCAACCTGATCGCCGACTTCATCGCCAGAGACAAGCGGGTGTTGTTTGTGTGCGAGAAGCGAGCCGCCATTGATGTAGTATATCACCGCTTGAAGCAGGAAGGTCTGCACGAAATTTGCTGCCTGATTCATGATTCTCAATCGGATAAAAAGCAGTTCGTGCAGGATTTGAAGAAAACCTACGAAGCTTTTCTTTCGGAAGCTTCCGCCGTTCGTGACGGAGTTCGTCATCGCAGAAACGAACTGGTCGAGAAGCTGGAAGCTGCCCTGGCTCCTGTTGCTGGTTTTAACGCTGCCATGACCAGCCAACCTGCAGAAGCGGGAATTTCTGTGCGAGCTTTGCTGAACAGGTTAATTGAACTGCAGCAGCACGTACCGGAACTGGTGCCACGCGATTGGGAACGAGTTTGCAGCTACGCCGATTGGCGTGTTGATGAAGCGGCGGTGCGAGAATTTTCCGCAAGGCTGCTGCAACTACAGCCTGACGGCATCTTCGCGAAACACGTGTTGTGTTTGCTAAGCGAAAAAGTTCTTGACGCCGATCAGCCCGTGGCACTGGTAACCGAATGCGTGAAAGCGTGTGTGGGAGAAGGCGACAACCCCAAAGCGGGGCGTCTGACTCAACTGCTGGACGCAATTCAACAACTGCAGCTGCCCACAGAAGTCGTCAGCAGCCTTGATCAATTGCGACAGGCCGTGCAGTATGCGGCGCAAAGTCTGTTCTTGTCTGAACACAAGCTGTTTGACCTGCTGGATCCTAATTCCGACGTGTCAAAAAAATACAGCAAGTTCATGAAGCGGCTGGAGAAAGCTGAAAAGGCCGTCGCGGCAGCACAAAAAGACACCGTCAACTGGAAGACAAAGCTATCCTCCGGCGACACTCAGGCTGCTCTGCAAATTGCCGCAAAACTGGACGGCAACTTTACTGCGGTGTTCAAGCCGGCCTGGTGGCGCCTTCGAATAGTGCTGCACAAATCTTATGATTTCTCCCAACACGCGGTTAAACCGACGTGGGTTCACATACTGACGCAACTTGACCAGGAACACGATCAACTGGCTGCCAGATATTCAGCCGTGCAAGCCATCAGCGACGAGTTTCTGATTCAATGGGACGCTGAGAAGTTCCACCAGGATCTGCTTCAACTGCGACAGGATCGGCAGAAGCAAAGCGGCCCAATTCTTACGCTGATTGAATATTTGTTTGCCGACAAAAACGGCAGCCGCAAAGCTCGCGAACTTGCCGCATTGCAGGAACCGCTGAACGAACTGGTGCTGCAACTGGAACGTTTCGTGGATGACTACGAACACCAAAGCCTTGAGACCCTCGTTGATTCTCTGCAACAAATTAAATCCGCGATCCCGCAGTTGCCCGACTTTTTGCATTGTTTGGCGGCATTGCGTCCGTTGCCTCAAAAGCTGCGGCAGTCAGTGCGTTCTTTGCCGCTGACGTTGATTCAGCTGGAAGCTGCTGCAGCGGAAAAGACGCTGCAGGACATCTATCGCAGCAACCGCGTCATTGCGGAATTCAACGGCAACGTGCGTTCAAAACAGATTGCCGAAGTGGCTGAATCCAGCAATAGGTTGCGACAGGCCAACGCCGCTACCGTGCGAGAAAACGTCAGACAGCGATTCAACGATCATGCCAACCTGGCGGAAAAGTCTGCGACGGTACTGGCTGCTGAGGAGAAGGAGTTCAAAAAGCTGTACAGTCGCGGACGTCGAGAGCTGGAACGCGAATTCAGCAAGTCAATGCGCTATCGAGCGATTCGCGAACTTGCCGACGGAGATTCCGGCGTGGTGTTGCGAGACCTCAAACCGGTGTGGCTGATGAGCCCGCTTAGTGTATCGGATACTTTGCCGCTAACCGCTCATCACTTTGATGTGGTCATTTTTGATGAAGCCAGTCAGATTACTCTGGAAGAAGCGATTCCGTCTCTTTTCCGAGCCGAACAGACCATCGTTGTGGGCGACGAAATGCAACTGCCGCCCACCAGCTTCTTCGCCACAAAGCGAGAAGACGACGAAGACCTCGCTTTTGAAGAAGCTGGTGAACTGGTGCAGTACGATCTGAACAGCAACAGTTTTCTGAATCATACGTCTCGCAACCTGCCGTCGCGGATGCTGGGGTGGCACTATCGCAGCCGGTCGGAATCGTTGATCAGCTTTTCCAACCATGCGTTTTATGGCGGTCGCCTGTTGACCGTTCCGGAAGAACGACTTAGCCCGCAACAACAAACTGGACTTCTGATTGCACAACCATCTGATGGCAAACAGTTTGCCGCAGAACTGCTGAATCGCCCGGTCAGCTTTCATTTTCTGGAAAACGGCATCTACGACAAGCGTCGCAATATAGGCGAAGCGCAGTACATCGCGGAACTTGTTCGCGAACTTTTGCTTAACGGCGATGGTCACAGCATCGGCATTGTTGCTTTTTCGGAAGCTCAGCAGGAAGAAATTGAACGAGCGATCAGAACTCTGGCCGCAGACGATGCTCAGTTTGCTGAACTTCTGGAAGCCGAATGGGAACGCGAACAGGATGGGCAGTTCATCGGTTTGCTGATCAAGAATCTGGAAAACATCCAGGGCGATGAACGTGACATGATCATTCTAAGCGTTTGCTACGGCCCGGATCCGGAAGGAAAAATCCGCATGAACTTCGGCCCCATCAACATGGCCGGGGGCGAAAAACGTTTGAACGTGGCATTTTCACGAGCGAAGCAGTTTATGGCATTGGTGTCATCCATGCGATCAACGGCAATTACCAACGACTATAACGATGGGGCGAACTGCCTGAAGAATTATCTGCGATATGCGGAATGCTGCAGCATCGGGCAATCCACCAGCGTGCTGTCAGTGCTGCAAAGCCTTAGTGGTCGCGATGATGCAGCCAGATTTCAAACGAACCATGTGGAACTGTTGGCGGACGAAATTTCAGCGGCAGTGCAGGAACTGGGCTTCTGTGTCGATCGACACATCGGGCAGTCGCAGTTCCATTGCGACCTCGCCATCTATCAACCGACCGATATTGAGTACCGCTTGGGAATCATGATCGATGGAGATCAATGGTATTCTCAAACCGATCTACTGGAACGAGAATTAATGAAGCCGCAATTGCTGGAAGCATTTGGCTGGCAAATGATGATTGTTCTGGCGAAGGACTGGTACCACGACAAAGCAGCGGTCATCGCATCCATCGCCAATGCCTTGTCTTGACACACAGATCTGAATTGCCAAGTGTCAACTTCGGGCCAAAGACCTATCAATTTGCCTGGCCCAGCTTTGCCCCGCAAACAAAACAGCCAACGTATTTGCTGGTGGCCATCAAAGTAGTTGTGGATAACGACATGTCGCCAATGCTGTGGGAGCAGCCAGGCCTGAATAGAGCAATTTGCATTCAGATATGGGCGTTTTGCGAGGACTGACTGTGAGTCGATGGAGTGCGGTGGTTTGACATCGCTTTTCTTTGCAGCGCATCAGGCTGACTTGCGACAGGGGTGGCTGTGGTTCGAACGACGTACCAGAGAGACTCCAGGGTTTCCTTCGCAAGCTCAGTCCAACCCCTGCCACTCGTCGTAGGCTTTGCGGCGTTGGCGATGCTCAGGATGCTGTTTTAATATTCAGCCAAAGCGTGTTATGCGCGGCTCATCGGGGCGGAGTGTGATGGTTATTTTAGATGCCTTGCCCACAGGCTGGTCAGGATTGAATATCCGTTGGAGCAAACTGAATGTCTACCAATGTGGTCACTCCGTTGCCCGAAGACCGATTTACGCCTTTTCGAAATTGTACTCGCCAACGATAGCTGCTTACGCCGTCATCTTTGATATCTGAGATTGCTCGGCTGCACGCCAAAAAAGTCTGCAAAGAATCTCCGGGCTGCAGAATTTTGCGGCTGTTCTGTCCGGCCAGGTCATAGCTGCTGCTGGTCGAATGCAGCAGATTCAAAACTCGCAGTTCATCGCCTCCAGTCGCCTGTTTAACCATCAACCACGAATTCGCCTGCGTGCTGTCGTCCGTACCTTCATCCGGACTTCGACTGCACATCAGCCCCAGTTCGTACGGAGGAAACGCTGCATCGGTTGATGCGTTTTCCATCTTCAGCCACAACTTCAGAACCGGACCGGTTGCCATATCCGGGGCTTCTGCGCCGCTGGTCATGTGAGCAAACGTAACGGGTTCTCGGGTCACTCGTTCCGCCGTTAAGATCACATCGCCAAATCGGCGAGATTCCCCCAACTTCAAAGTGTGCCCCGCAGGCAAAGCAGCATTCGTTGGCACCTTTTGGAATTCGTTATTCTGCAGCGGGCGAATATCGGGCAGACTTTCCAATGTCGAATTCCCGAATAACGAAACTCTGCCCAGCACCAGCAAAATGAGAGCCAGCAGCGTCAATGCGGCCGCGTATCCGGCCACAAGTGAAAAGGTTTTCTTCGAAACCATTTCGGAATTCAAATCGGCCTCACTGCCCTTCGCATCTGAACGGGCTTCCGCAGCGGCGGCCTTCTGCTTAGTTGGCCTTTTTGAAGCACTGCCTTCGTCTGAGGACCTTGATGTTGGCAGTTCTGCGGACTTGTCCGGAGTCAACTTTCGAGTTCGTTCGCCTGGTTCAGGTTTTGCTGTTGCTTCAGTATTCGCAGCGACACGTGGTTTTGCCTTGTGTACTTCACTGGCTGGTGCGGCGGTATCTCGGGGCACAACCTTGGGCGGACTTGCCGCGGGGGAAGGGAAATCAGGGACGTCAACGTCTTCCACACCGAACCCGGCTGGTTCTGAACCGGGTTCTGCACCAGTTGCATCGACATCCGCGAAATTGAACATTTCGCTGCTGTCAGCGGGCATGTCGTCTGGGCCGTTGTCGAACGAATTCTGGTCGTTTCCCAGAAAGCTAAAGTCCGGTGAATCGTCCGCAGGGTTTGAGTTGCCAGCCATATTTTTGTCTCGCCAATCTTTCACGATGAAGCCGATGCGCTGACATTCACAACGTCTCGCAGACGGTGAACGCAAAAGCGTAATTGAATTCACTGCAGGGTTTGCCTCAGCAATTCAAGACACTATTCAGTTGGAGCGTCGGATGATGGAGCGTCAGGTGCAGGCAGTTCAGACACTGGCCCTGGAGAAGGACTTGTCGCTGTCTCCGCTGCGACATCGTTTTTGATAAAGGTCACTGATTTCACGTAGTCGAGGTTTGGGAAGAAACGCTTCAGATAACTTGATCCCTGCTGTTCAATGGCCTGCTGATCTGGCTTTTCACGATATTCCGCATTGATCTTATCAACTACGTCCATGCCTTTGATGACTTTTCCGAAGGGAGCAAACCCCTGATCATCAAGACGGCTGTTATCGCCGTAGTTGATGAAGATTTGAGTTGTGCGTGAATCTGGAGCACCTGTTTTCGCGAACGTGACGTAGCCGCGAGTATTGCTTTTCACAACAGGATCATCCTGGATTTCATTACTCCACTTCGCGTGTTTCACGGGGTCTGCGGCAATGCCAAATTGCACCATAAAGCCCGGCACTACTCGAAAGAAGCCAGCGTCATCATAGAAGTTGTCCGACACCAGGCTATGGAAGCGATCAGCTCCCTTTGGCGCCCACGAGCGATCAACTTCAACAGTGAATTTTCCAACGGTCGTATCAAACTCGACGACAAAGTTGCCAGTCTCTTTAACAGATTCGCCGTCGTTACCTCCTGCAGCTTTTCTGGCGGCCGCAGCTGCCTGGGCGGCCTTTGCTTTGGCCAGATCTTCCTCAATCGTCCTGGCTTCCTGCAACGCTCTCATATCACCAATGGCGCTCATGACGGGAGGCGTGGTGCCATCATCTGCCGAATCACTACAACCTGCGATTAGTAGAGTTACTAACGCAACACGAAGGATAGAAAATGAAGGAACGTTCATTGGTAACTAATCTCTTAATCAACTCACAAAAACGATCGGCGAACACAACAAATGGGCTTAGGAAACGTGCGTCACAGTCAACGACAATCGCTGTTTCCCGGCTTCGACGCAGATTTTCACGGCGACACACCATTGTGAACTCTACTTCCATTGTGCACAAGACATCAGGCGGACGAATTCCCATGGAAACCAAGGCGGTCCAGTTATAGCGATCAGCCACACTACTGCCGCAACGCTGAATCATTCCGTGGAATTTTCTTTCGCTTGCCAATCGCATTCGAAATGATGCACGCACGATGCGCATGTTGGTCGTAGCGACAACGGAGCGGCTCGGCGGTTAGAGTGTTCCATGTCTTGCTGCGTCCCACGCCACCGGGTCAAGGGCGAAGCCCTTGTTGCGTGAAAGCTGGGGCAAAATGCGGTTGAAGTAGGAACTTAGCCAAACTACCGCTATCTTTCCGCATTATGGCAGGTCCTCTACAACAACTTCATTCTCACATCAGAAACACAATTCGCGACGCCGTGATCCGTCATCACAAGCGTTCGGGAGTTGTGCTGTTCAGCGACACAACGCTGCGCGACGGCGAACAGATGCCCGGCGCAACGCTGGAACCTCACGAAAAGCTGCAGATCGCGAAGGCTCTGGAAGCGGCGGGCGTGCACAGTCTGGACGCCGGTTTTCCCGCGTCGTCAGAATCTGACGTGGCAGCGATTCGCAGCATGATCGGCGTGATTCGCAAACCGGTTTTGACCGCGTTGTGTCGCACGGTGAATTCAGACATTGATGCCGCTCAACGTGCTTTGGACGGAAACCCCGTTCACAAAAAAGGGGTCAGTCTGTTTTGTGGGACCAGCCCGTTGCACCGGACAGAAAAGCTTCAAAAGAACAAAACAGAAATCATCCGCACCATCACGGATGCGATTCAATACGCGTCCAACAACTTCCGTATTATTGCCTTCAGCCCGGAAGACGCGAGTCGTACAGAGCGAGACTTTTTGTGTGAGTGTTATCGTGAAGCGATCGACGCGGGAGCAACCACTGTCGGATTTCCAGACACCGTGGGCGTGCTGACACCGGAGAAGACCGCAGACTTTATCAAGACAATTCAAGATAACGTGCCGAACCTTAACAAGGCACTGCTGGCCGTTCATTTTCACAACGATCTGGGGCTTGCCGTCGCGAACACTCTGGCCGCCATTCAGCAGGGAGCCAACGTTGTGCAGAGTACGGTTAACGGTATCGGCGAACGAGCTGGCAATGCGTCGATGGAGGAAATCGTGATGGCGCTTTCGCTGCATGGCGATCAGTACAAACGTTCGTTTCGCATCGACACCACCAAATTGGCTCCGCTGTGTCATTTGGTGGCAGAGCTGACGGGAGTCGCAATTTCGCGGATGAAGCCGATCGGCGGACAAAACATCTTCGCCACGGAAGCTGGAATTCATCAGGACGGATTGCTGAAGAATCCCGATACCTACCTGCCGTTTCGCCCGGAAGTCGTTGGTTCTTCCGGCATACAATTTGTTTTGGGACGTCATAGCGGCCGCAAAGCGGTGGCTCACCGATTGAGCGCGATCGGCTTAAGCAGCGACGAAGACCGCGTGAATGCGATTGTTGCGTTAATCAAGTCGCAGCCGAAGGGAACGGTGGTGGACGATGCCATGCTGAAGCATTTGCATGAAGGGCTTTCGTCATGAAACCGAGCGGCAATTCACGAATCTATCTGGACAACGCGGCCACCAGTTTTCCAAAGCCTGACTGCGTTTACGATGCCGTCGAGCAGTACATGCGCAACAACGGCTCGCCGTTTGGACGAGGAAGCCACGCAACGGGCGATGCGGCGACTCAGCTGGTGGTGCAGTGCCGTCACAGGCTGGCCTTAATTCTGGGAGCCGCGTCCCCTTCTGAAATTGCGTTCACCTTCAACTGCACAGATGGCCTGAACCTGTTGCTGCGAGGTTGCTTGTCTGCTGGCGATCGAGTGGTCACATCAACGCTGGAACATAATTCCGTGTTGCGTCCGCTAACACAGCTGCAGGATGAACTGCAATTGGAAATTGTGAACGTCGGCTTCGACGTAAATTCCGGACTGGTGGATGAATCTGAAATGATTCGGCAGCTATCCAGCAAACGAACAAAGCTGATGGTGCTGAATCACGCGTCGAACGTAACGGGAATTGTTCAGCCAGTGAAGCGACTGTGTCAGGCAGCTCACGAAAAGAAAGCGTTGTTTCTGCTGGATGCGGCTCAAACGGTCGGTCACCTGCCCTTCAGCGTTGCGGACTTACAGATCGACATGTTGGCTTCCGCCGGACATAAGGGGTTGCTGGGACCGTTGGGAACTGGCGTGGTTTACATTCGCAGCGGGCTGGAAAGCCAACTGAAACCGGTTCGCTGCGGAGGAACGGGGACGCAAAGTGAATCGCTGCAGCAGCCCACCACAATGCCAGCCATGCTGGAAAGCGGAAACCACAACATGCCCGGCCTTGTGGGACTTGCCGCTGCATCTGAATGGTTGCTGCAGCACGACATCGCCGCCATGCATCGCCAAATCGCAGCACACACAAAACGCTTGAAGTCAAAGCTGACCTCAATTGCCGGAGTGACCGTGCATGTGGCAGACAGCGTGGCTGAAAACGTAGGTATCGTTAGTTTTGTGATTGCCGGAATGGATAGTCGAGAAGCGGCCGTTATTCTGGATCAGTCATTCCAGATTCAATGTCGAGCCGGTTTACACTGTGCTCCACTGGTTCATGAAGCATTGAAGACCAGCAGTTCCGGAGGCAGCATCAGGCTGAGCCCCGGCGTTTTCACAACCGACAACGACATCGAAACAGCCATCGACGCGATTGAACAACTTACCGCCGCCGTCGCGTGAGTTCCACTGTGTAATTTGTGTTTCCACTACACCTGAAATCGTGCGAAGCAAACGCCTCACGCGGACGCTGTGCCAGCCAGGCCGGCAGCCAGGTTCAAGTTTTCCTTCACGGCGTTGCCTTATCCGGCTGCCACAATACATCGGCCTTGCCACTGTCGTTGCAGCTTCTGGCCAGCACGAACAGCAGGTCGGAAAGTCGATTCATAAACACGGCGATCATCGGGTTAATCGTCAGTTCCTGTTGCAGTCGAATGACATCCACTTCGGCTCGCCGGCAAACACTTCTGGCAACATGCACGGCGGCGGCCAAAGCGGTTCCGCCCGGCAGAATAAAGCTGGTTAGAGCTGACAGATCAGCGTTGATACGGTCGATCTGCTGTTCCAGCCAATCGATGTGCCGTTTCGCAATGCGCGGACAACGGTCTTCGCTGGCATCAGCAATCCACGGAACAGTGATGTCAGCACCCAAATCAAACAACCGCTGCTGAATTGCTTCAATCAGCTCTTTGATCGCCACATCCGAGCAGCTTGCCGCAGCCACCCCCAGCAGGCTGTTCGTTTCATCCACGCTGCCGCCGGCGATTATACGAGCGTCCAGTTTGGAGACGCGACTTCCGTCACCGATGCCAGTTTCTCCATCGTCTCCGGAGCGGGTGTAAATTTTGTTAAGAACGACCATTAAGCTGCTTTCTAAATCATTCGAGCATAGCTCGGCGAACGGCAAGTTTGCTCGCACGCTGAAGTGCTTGCGAACTGTCGTCTTGCCCACACCGACTGCAATCAAGCTCAGTCAGTTTGCATCCGAAAGATCAGGGAATTCGTGAACACCCTGTTCATTCAGCGTTAGCGGATAGACGCCGTTGACATCTGCCACCTGAAGTTCGTTATAGAGGTGCGGAAACAGATCACCACCCCGCGAAACTTCCCATTTCAGGTCGTCGCCCAAAGTCGTTTCGTCGACAGCAATCAACAGCAGGTTGCTTTGTCCCGCAAAGTGTCTGGCTGCCGTTTCTCGCATTTGTTTTGACGTTGAAAAATGAATATAGCCGTCCTGCAGGTCAATTCCAGCGCCCGCAAACACGCCTTGTTGCACGGCATTTTCCCAAATTGCTTTTGAACAAATCTTAAAAATCATGGTAGGCCTGCCTGTTTACGTGAATCCCCAATCAAGCGATGCTCGTAAAGCGTTATGCTGCCACATCATGGCAACATCGGGCAAAGCTATGTAATGTGAAGCAATAATTGGTACATCTTTGTCGTTTGTTCCGGACTGTATGTTCCGGACTGTAGAAGATGAGCAAAATCGGAACGGCAGTTCCCGTTGCATTTGTGCTCAGATTTTTCGGAATTCATATTCATTACCATGGAATTGTCATGACACACAATCTGTCGAGGCTGTGCCTAACAAGGGCTTCGCCCTTGACCTGGTGGCGTGGTTGGCTGCAAGACATGGAACGCTGGATCGCCGAGCCTCTCCGTTGTCGCTACGACCAACATGCGCGCACCGTGCGCGAATCATTTTGAGTAAGACTCCAACGAGGCTGTGCCTCAGACCATTTGAGCTACCGCTCAGAAATGCGACTACGTCGCTCTGAAAACTTGACTCAATGTGAACAGGTTTGCGGCAATAAGTAGTCAATCAGTGAAGCGTCAGGCTACAGACATCGCCGCCACGCATGCAGAACCGGGAATAGCTGAATGAACGCCCAAAGTCACTGGAAGCCGATACTTGCCGTCACACTTGGCTGCCTGATTGTGCTGTTTGCAAGCATGTTTGGTGGTCTGGACGGTTCTGTCGCCACCTGGTCCGCGTGTGCGGGAGCATTGATCGCTCAATCCAGCGTGTTGTTTTTACTGAACTCACGTGCATCCGAACCGCAGGATAATTCAGCGCCCGACGAACTGGAACAACGTCGTCTGGAATTCGAATCGTGGCAGGTTGAACGAGCTGAAGAACTGCAGCAGCTAAGCCACCGCCTGAATGAAAAGCATCGTTCGCTGGCACAACAGTCAGCTCGCTTTCAGGAGTTCGCAGAATATCCGATCGCCACCGACGCCATCACAAACGATATCGATGAAGAAGTGCGACTTTCGGAAAAGGATCGGCAGGTTCATGCGCTGCTTGAGAAAGAAGCGGAGCTGGTTTACGAACGAATTCGCAACAACGAATATTCACTGAATGGGACTCTAAACATCGACAAAGTTCGTGAAGACGCCCTGAATCTTGTTCAGCAGGTGGCCAGAATCTATTCGCCCAACAGCGCCTATCCGCTGCTGGAAACAAGCTTCGAACAACTGGCAAGAGCCGCCAGTCGAATTTGCCTGCATTCGCTGGTGCTGCTGGAACAGTTGCCGTTAAACGTGAAATCGTACAACGTCAACGAAATGTACGGCTATATCCGCAAGGCCGTTCAGGGCTATGGAGCGTACCAGCAGGCAGCCCCATGGATTAAGCGTTTGTCTCGCGGAGCCTACTTTGGCCGATTCGCAGCGGGCGCTAATCCGGTGTCGCTGGGAGCATGGTGGGTGGCCACAGAACTGGGGCGACGTGGTGCTCAAAAGGTTGTGGAGAATATTGTTGACCGCCAAACTGTGGCTGTGTTGCACGACATCGTCACCGTTGTCGGCGTCGAAGCGGCCAACATTTATGGGCCCGGATTTCGTCAGCGGGATCCGGCGTGGATCTACGGAACGGAGCTTACCGAACTGCTGGTCAGGTTTCCGATGTCGCGTGAATCGCTAAGCAAAGGACTGCTGCAGATTACTTCGTTGCCGTTGCGCAGTGAGTACGATCGAATCTATCTGTATCGCTGTCTGGCTGGCAGAAAATCCGCCGGTCTACAATTGTCTGACCCGTCCGTTCTGACTCGCAAAGACAGGGAACACGTGGCCGCTCAGTTGGAAGCGTTTTACGAAGCACACATTCACGGCATCACAGAAAAGGATAAACTTGCGTGGCAGGAAGGCGTTGAATCGCGGCTGGATATGAAGCTGAAGTTTGGCAAAGCCAGCGCCGTACGGCCGCTGGAAACTCAGGCAACCGCTGCCATTGCCGCCGTGCATGCCTTTCTGACATCAGTTGCAGCAGTGCCCGTTAGTCGTGCGACAGAGTGGATCGGTCAGTGCAACCTGATGAAGCACGTTCCGCTTAACAACCGAACCACGGTATTGGAAACCTTAGACACAGACACATTGAATTCCCGCTTTGAGCCCCCGGATCTCGATCCCGATTCAGACACGACTGAGGAATTCCTGAGCTGCCTGTTTGAAGGTTCGATTGACTGCGGTTTAATTGATGACAACATCCAGACGCTGCTGCTGGAAACAGCAGCGTACTTTCGAAGATCGCAGGTTGATGGGCTGGCACTGTTGGATGCGTCGATCGAAAACTGCCTGAATCGCAGGAAGACGGCCGACTTTAAAGGGCCAAGACTTAGTCGCCAGTGTTCAATATCAGTTCTGCGCAATCTAAAGCCAGACGATCAACTTGCAGCCACCTTCAGCAGTCTGTCCATCTCGAACGACCAGAATCGAACTGAGCTGCCAGATTCGGTGATGATACTGGTGCAACCCAAACAAGGCAGCCTTCGCGCATGTGTCGCAACGGGCGAAGACCATGCGTTACCGATCTGGGAATCCAATTCTGACGTCACCGTCAGTCGCAGAAAAGGCTACCTGATTGACGATTGCGACGTACAGGGTGGCACCTGGCAAACTAATATTCAAGCCGACTCAATCGTAATCGCCGGATCACTTACCGGCGGAGGCTTCCGAAAAACATTCGGTTCTCTGCAGAAGGCGTTTCCCGGAAAACAAGCGGCCTCAGACGCCTGAAAACACGGCCCGAGACCGACACATCGAACTAAAACCTCGCCGTATTAAATGTTCCCGCGCCAATGTTTTACAGCATCGCCGCTGCCTGATTGATCACTCACGGCCGACTTTCGATTTCGAGAGGGTGGCCGTGGTTGGAGCGAGATACGAGCGAAACCACGGAGTCGCCACCTGGAGCTCACCTCAAACCCGACCAACCCCGTTCGCGAAAACCGAAGTCCGTGAACGCACCCGTTCCGTGAACAGGCCTGGTTGGCCCTGACTGCAACAGAAAACAACGCTACTGCCGAGAACCAGAACCGCTCGGCCGCTCTCATGTTTTTGAAGAAGCAAGCCCCGTTCTGAAATTTGTGGCCTATTTTCCCCTCTTCCCGCCGTCCCTTTGCGTGATTGTCAGAATGCATGCGGCTGGCCTTTCCTGAGTGGTTTCGGCAAATACTGCCGCAGTGTTGTGCTGTTGTTCCCATAGAAGCGTCGATGGAAATCGGGGACGTCGTTGCCCTGGGAAGTTCACCCAAGGGCCGGTGAAGATCCTGTTGTTGCTTACTTTCTGTCACCCTGTTTCTTGAATGGGTATGATTCTGGATGGGGAATTACAACCGCAACTTCATGGATTCGCCCCCAATGCCCCCGGCCAAACAGCCGATGTCGATCGTCGTTAAGCTCATATTGGCTACCGTCGGCGTATTCCTGCTGCAACTGCTGACGATGCAGCCGGGCGGCACAGAAGATTCGCTTGTGTTCAATTGGTTGGGCGCCGAACGTAATCTAATTCTGAAATACGGCCAGGTCTGGCGCTTGCTGACATATGCATTCTGTCACAGCGAAACGCACCTGACTCACATCGTTTGCAACATGGTGGCGTTGTTCTTTCTGGGACGCCTGGTTGCTAGAACATTAGGTGAACGCGAATTTCTGTGGATGTATCTGGCGGCCGCCTTCTTTGCGGGCATCGTGCAGGTTTGTGCGATGGCACTATCTGGCGGCGAAGGTCCTCAATGGACGTTGGGGGCTTCCGGTGCCGTCAGCGCAGTCTTTGTGTGGTTTGCGATGCACTACCCAAGATTGAAGCTGTACATCTTCGGAATTGTGCCCGTTGAAGCTCGCGTTTTGCTGATGGTGGCTGTGGCTTACGACACAATCGGTTTCCTGGGGCTTGTGCCCAGCATCTTCCTACCGGAAGGTGCCAGCGTCGGCCATGCAGCTCACCTTGGTGGAGTGATCTTTGGCTTCCTGTATTTCCGCTGGGACATGAATCTGACTCGCTGGTGGGACGACTTTGCCGGCAGAGCTCGCAAGCTGGATCTTCCCAAGACGAATCTTCGAGTTTACAACCCAGGCATTCAGCCAGAGATTGATGACTCCGATAAGATCGACGACATTCTGGCTAAAATCAGCCGCGAAGGCGAAAGCAGCCTGACTGCAAGAGAACGCCGCATTCTGGTGAACGCCAGCGATCATATGAAGAACTCACGATAAGCGTTCGTTAGTAAGACCACTGCAGCAAGCCGCCATCTGCACGGCGGAGCGTGACGGCTACTTTTCAGCCAGCCAATGTAGCCATCACGCTCCGCCGTGATGTAAAGCCGCAGATGGAACGTTTGATTTACTAACCGACGAACCTGCTAACAACGCTCGCCGATCACTCTACTTTGCGAAGCGGGCTAGTTGGAGCGTCAGATTTCGATTTTTTGTCCTTTGCCCTGTTGCATTCATCACACTACGGCGAAACGCAACTGGGATGAACCAAACAACGACGTCCCCCGGGCGGCAAATACCCCGACGTCGCCATCAAATTCCCAATTGCGTGCCCCTTGGCAGTCAAATCAGAGTTGACGGGCATCAGCAAGGACCGGTCTAATAGTGGTGCCTCACAGCCGCAACCTGGGAGTTTTCACAATGCTGGAACCAAAGAACTTCAACGAACTTTCTCTCGACGAACGCTTGAGCAAGGCAAACTACCTTTCAAGAGAACTTAGCGAGCACCTTCGTCAAAGCTATCTGCCAAAGCTGGCGACACTAAGAAGCGACTCTAAGGTGTACGATCCGGTTGAAGTCACTGACCAGCGAATACTGGACGGAGCGCTGGCGGTTCTGGAAGCAGAGCAATTTGCCGACGACTTGTATGCTCAGCTGCACACACTCATGGACAGCATCACAGATCAAATGCGAGATATGGTGTACGGCAGCACCACAGACCTGCCATCCAGCGTGCATCCGCCCACATAGAACGCGGACAGCGGTGCTGCAGCTATCGCCGCCGCGACAGCGACCAACTGCGCGTTGAGATTGCTTCTGTATCTAAACCGAATGATCGCAGAGACAGAGGCTGCGTGGAAACGGCTGCGGCCAGTCAGCGACATTCCAACCTACGACTCTTTCGATAGGTACAGTCGTTGGATGTCTTCCAGCGTAACGGTGATCAGTCGAGTGAACCCGGTGTGGCTTCGTTCGTAGCTGATGTTGCTGGCAGCTTCCGGGTGCTTATGGATTTCTGAGGCAACCCAACGACGATCTTCTTCGGCCAATTCGCCGACAGATGGGTCCCACAGCGTGCGAGTTTCCATCACAAGATTGTCAACTCGAGCATCAAATTTTGCCATTGTCGTGTCTCGCTTATCAATGAAAGCCCGGCACTTCCACAATGCCGGGCTTTCGAATTTTAATCATTGCCTGTCGCAGAGTCTAATCGACAGTTGCCATCTTGACCAGTTTGCGAGCCCGTTCAAGTTTTCGAGCCTGAATTGCTGCCTCTTCGTCAGACGAAGCTTTCTCAGCAGTTGCCTTTTCCAGTTCTTCAGCCGCTGACTTACGACTGATCTTCGCGGCATCAATGGCCGCCCCAGTCAGTACCGAAACCTGCTCGCCTTTGATCTGAATGAAACCGCCTTCAATGAAGTACGATTCATTCACACCATCGTTGCCCAGCAGCCTAAGTTCGCCAATTCCCAGACGTCCGACCAAGGGAGCACGACCGGGATAAATCCCCGCACTACCGTCAAACATAGGAACACGAATCGATGCGACTGGTCGATCGAACAGTGTCTTTTCTGGAGTTACTAAAACTAAACGTAGGTCAGCCACAACGGTGTCCTGTACTTATCGTTGAACAATCATCGCTTGACGAATTGCTCGATCGTTCCTGTTTCATTTCCCGAACGTCGGGCACCACACCAGCATCAAAGGCTAACACCAACAATCGAACCAATAGTGGCTGTCAGTGTACTAAGCCTTCCAATGCTACTTCTTGGCAGCTGCCTGCATCTGCTTGTATTGTTCTTCTGCTTCTTCAATGGCACCAACATACATGAATGCAGATTCAGGAAGGTGGTCCCACTTGCCGTCGCACAGTTCTTCGAAGCTGCGAATCGTATCAGCCAGCGAAGTAATCTTACCAGGCTTGCCGGTGAAGACTTCCGCCACAAGGAATGGCTGTGACAGGAAGCGTTCGATTCGGCGAGCACGATGTACGATCAGCTTGTCTGCTTCGCTTAGTTCGTCCACACCAAGAATCGCAATGATGTCCTGAAGTTCGCGGTAACGTTGCAAAGTCTGCTGTACGCGTCGAGCAATGTTGTAGTGACGTTCGCCGACATACTGAGGATCCAGAATTCGGCTGGAAGAACCCAGTGGGTCGATCGCTGGATAAATACCCTTTTCCGAGATTTTTCGTTCCAGGTAAATGAACGCGTCCAGATGGGAGAACGCAGTTGCCGGAGCTGGGTCAGTTGGGTCGTCCGCAGGAACGTAAACCGCCTGAACCGAGGTGATCGCACCCTTCTTGGTTGAAGTGATGCGTTCCTGCAATTCGCCAAGCTCAGTACCCAGTGTTGGCTGATAGCCCACCGCCGAAGGCATTCGCCCCAGCAAAGCCGATACTTCCGAACCAGCCTGTGAGAAGCGGAAAATGTTATCGACGAACAACAGAGTGTCAGTACCGGTTGTGTCACGGAACCATTCTGCCATTGTCAAAGCTGACAACGCGACTCGAAGTCGAGCACCCGGTGGTTCGTTCATCTGACCGAACACCATGCAGGTTTGCTCAATAACCGAACGACCGGTGTCACCGATCTGAGCTTCCTGCATTTCCAGCCAAAGGTCATTGCCTTCACGAGTTCGCTCTCCCACGCCGGCGAAGACGGAGTAACCGCCGTGAGCACTGGCTATACGAGCAATCATTTCTGTAAGAATAACGGTCTTGCCCAGACCAGCACCACCGAACAGTCCCGCTTTACCACCGCGAACAAACGGTGTCAGCAGGTCGACAACCTTAATCCCGGTTTCGAAAAGCTCTGTCTTCGCAGACAGGTCTTCCAGCTTGGGAGGATGACGGTGAATAGCCCATCGCTCTTCGTGCTCAACATCGCCACGCCCGTCGATCGCATCGCCGGTGACGTTGAAGACGCGTCCAAGAGTTCCTTTACCGACAGGAACAGACAACGGTCCGCCAGTATCGGTTACGGTCATGCCGCGAACCATACCTTCGGTGCTTCCCAAAGCAACACAGCGAACTTTGCCGCCGCCAAGATGCTGCTGCACTTCACCGGTGATGCTGACTTCAACGCCGTTGACGGATTCTTTCACCTTCAATGCGTTGTAGATCTCCGGAAGATTGCCTTCCGCAAATTCCGCGTCGAATGTTGAACCGATAACCTGAGTTACCGCGCCAATTTTTGATTCGCTCATCGTCTTTCCCTTTAGCTTACGCTTCGGGTTGATATTTTGTCGTGTCTGATCTGCTTTACGACTCTCGACCAGATGGTAGAAAGTCACTCAATTCGAAGCTTAGCTTCGAGGCTTCTGTCCGTTACCGCGATTTGAAGAACTTAGACAAAGGCCAATGTTCAATTACTAAAACGCTGTTACTCCAGAGCCGCCGCACCGCCAATAATTTCGGCAAGTTCCGAAGTAATCCCGGCCTGTCGAGCTCGGTTGTACTGCTGTTTCAAACTGCCCGCCATTTCGTCCGCGTTTTCTGTCGCACCCTTCATGGCGACCATTCGAGCAATCTGCTCGCTGACCGCAGCGTCCAGAAAACACTTGAACAGTTTGGCACGAAACGCTGCAGGCACAATCTCTGCCAGAATTTCTTCCGCTGATGGATGAAATTCGTAGTCGGGACCTAAACCTGATCCAGACGCCACTTCCTCCGTTGAGCCTTCAGACAAACTGGAAAGAGGCAATAATGTTTCGATCACTGCTGTCTGTCGAGAAATCGTTTGAAACGACGTGTAAGCGACGTCCAAACGGTCTATTCGTCCTGCGATATAATCTTCCACATAGCGACTGCCGATTTCGTCCACTTGAGCGAACGTTGGGCTGTCTTCAAAATGTGTGTACGACTCTTCCATCGCGATCTTCTGGAAGTTCAGAAACTTAATTCCACGCTTCCCGGAGACTTCCATTGAGTAGTCAACGCCATCCTGATTCAACTGCCTGATGTGTCGCAACGTGTTCCGCAATACGGCACCGTTGTATCCGCCACATAAGCCGCGGTTCGACGTCAGAACAAGCAGGACACTCTTTTTGGTCTCAGTGCGTTCCTGCAGCAACGGATGCGAAAACTTCAGGTTCGCCTTTCCAAGATCGCCAACGATCTCAGAAATCTTCTTTGTGTATTCGGCAGCCTCTGTGGCACGATCCATCGCTTTCTTAAAACGACTTGTCGCAATCAGTTCCATTGTCCGCGTGATTTTGCGGATGTTACGGACTGACTTAAGTCGTTTTACAAGTAATCTTGCGTTGGCCATGAGTTACGTCTGTTTGAATTTGGCTGTCCGCTGAAACCAGCGTTTGCCTTCGACGATCAGATTTAACAGCTACTTAGAACTGAACAAAGTCTTCGGTGAACCAATCACCAGTTGCCGGAGCAACTGGCAACTCAACTATGAAGCACTGGCTCGTCGAGCGATAAACGCTGTCAGTGCCGCCTTCAAACCATCTTCAATTTCCGCCGAAAGCTCAGCTTTCTCAATCAGCTTATCGCGTACGTCAGAATGCTCAGTCTTCATGAACTCAAGCAAAGCTCGTTCCGCTTCCTGAACCTCAGGCACTGGCACCTTGTCGAAGTAGCCCTTGGCACCGGCGTAGATGACCATGACCTGATCAGCAGCATGAAGCGGTTGATACTGAGGCTGCTTCAGAAGCTCAACCATGCGATAACCGCGGTCAAGTTGCTGTTGAGTCGCGGCATCAAGTTCCGTACCCAGCTGAGCAAACGCTTCCAGTTCGCGAAACGCTGCAAGGTCCAGGCGAAGTGATCCCGCGATCTTCTTCATAGCCTTTGTCTGAGCATTACCGCCCACGCGAGAAACGCTGATACCAACGTTGATCGCAGGTCGAATACCCTTCCAGAACAAGTCTGGTTCCAGGTAAATCTGACCGTCGGTAATCGAAATTACGTTTGTTGGAATGTAAGCCGAAACTTCACCTTCCAATGTTTCAATGATTGGCAATGCCGTCATCGAACCGCCGCCAAGTTCATCGCTAAGCTTGACCGCTCGTTCAAGAAGTCGGCTATGGCAATAAAAAACGTCCCCAGGGAACGCTTCACGTCCCGGTGGGCGTCTCATCAACAAAGACAACTGACGATAAGCGATCGCCTGCTTTGACAAGTCGTCATACACAATCAGCGTATCTTCGCCGTTGTACATGAAGTGCTCAGCCATTGCAGCGCCCGAATAAGGGGCAATGTACTGCATAGGAGCAGGGTCGGCAGAACTGGACGCAACGACGATTGTGTAGTCAAGTGCTCCGTGTTGTCGAAGTACTTCGACAACACCAGCGATAGAAGCAGAACGCTGACCGCAGGCGACATAAACGCATTTAACGCCCGTGCCCTTCTGGTTCAGAATTGTGTCGATCGCGACTGCCGTCTTACCAGTCTTTCGGTCGCCAATGATCAATTCACGTTGACCACGACCGATCGGCGTCATGGCGTCAACCGCCTTGATACCAGTCTGCAACGGAACCTTCACCGGCTGCCGTCCCGCAACACCTACAGCTTCGTGCTCGACTGGTCGAGACTCGCTGGACATGATCGGACCTTTGCCGTCCATCGGATTACCCAATGGGTCGACAACGCGACCAAGAAGCGCATCGCCCACAGGCACTGACAACAGTGTCCCGGTCGACTTAACTTCGTCGCCTTCTTTAATCTTGAGGTAATCCCCAAGGATAACTACACCGACGCTGTTTTCTTCCAGATTGAAGGCCAGACCGCGAACTCCACCAGGGAATTCAACCATCTCACCCGCCATTGAAGATGAAAGGCCCGTACATCGTGCGATGCCGTCCCCTACTTCAATAACGCGTCCGACTTCAGCGGTCTGAATCTGACCGCGAAAGTCTTCAATTTCCTTCTGGATGACTGAAGCGATCTCGTCCGCTTTGAATTTCATTTAATGTTCTCTCCGTCAAACGACCCGCGAGCGTTTTGAGACGGGTTCGCAGAGATGAATCGTAGACAGTGTCACCGACCTGAATGATCAGGCCACCGATTAAGGATTCGTCGACCGATTCCTGCAGAATAGGATCGAATCCGAGTTTGTTTTTGAGTTGATCAGTAATCTGAGACCGTGAGCTCTCAGACAATGGCTTCGAAGTACGAATCTGAACTCTTCGCTGCCCGGATAACTGTTCCTGCACCAATACAGCTTCCTTCTGAACCTGGTCCACAAGGTCAATCCGACCGTGGTGAACCAGAACCTTCAGGAAGTTGGAAAAGTACTCAGAACAATTGGGTGTCAAAACTCGGCTGATCAGCCCAAGCTTATCTTCACGACTTAGCGAATCAGAAAACAACAGTGAACGAAACTCCGGACTTTTGCCCAGAACTTCCGTCACAAAGCTTTCCAACTCTCCACACGCATCCTCAACACCGCTTTGCTGAGCTGATGTCATGTACGACTGAGCATAAAGACTCGCGACGGCCTTCGCACCGGGATCATCCAGCACACGGTCGATTTGAGTTTTCAGTTGCTCAGACATAACTTCCTCAGCTCAACCGCAATGCGGTTCTGCGACGCACAGGTCAATATTCTCTTCAGCACAAACCCGAGGAATGCACTGCACTTCAGGTCATCAAACACATGGCAACCGACCAACACAGTGGCAGCGACCACCACGAAAGCTAGCTGGAAATTTCAGCCAGAGCTTCCTGAATCAATCGTTCCTGATCATCATCATTCAACGCACGACCAAGAACTCGTTCCGTCGCTGCCGCCACCTGAGAATTCACAGATGAAAACACTTCCGCCAAAGCTGTGTTCTTTGCCTGACTAATGTCCGAGGTTGCTCGGTCACGCAGGGCAGTTACGTCAGCTTCCGCTTTTGCAACAATATCCTGACTTGTACGTTCAGCATCACGCTTTGCTTCGGCCACCATTTCGGCAACCGTCTTTTCGGCGTCTTTCAGCTTCTGTTCGTAGTCAGCCAGTAAAGCGTGAGACTTGCGTTGATTCTCCTGAGCTTCAGCAATTGCAGACCGAATTCCGGCCTCTCGCTGATCAAGCCCCTGAATCATCGGCCCCCACGCCAACTTCTTCATAACGAAAAGGAACAGCACGAATGTTATCAAAGACCACAAAGCCAGATCGGCTTTGAAATCCATAGGAACACCGGTCTCATGACCGCCGTCTCCATGCCCGCCTTCTTCGTGCCCGCCTTCTTCGTGACCGTCGCCTGCATCCGCATCTGCGTCACCCGCAGCGTCAGAATGCTCATGTGAATCGGCTTTCTCCGCAGGCGGATGAGCCTCATCAGCGTGGCTGTAACTGGCAACTGTCGACAGGCAGAATAGACCTGCAACGACAGCCAGAGCCGTTCGATTTCTATAGGTAAGCTGCATCATCGACACAATCGCATGAAGGAACAACAAAACGCAATTCAACCGTGTACAAGATCAATTACTTGATCAGACAAACGATCAGACCAATAACAGCAGCACCTTCGATCATCGCCGCAACGATAATCATACCACCGCGAACGTCACCAGCAACTTCTGGCTGACGAGCCATGCTTTCGAAAGCAGCTGAAGCCAGCTTGCTGATACCCAGACCAGCACCGATAACTACCAGACCCGCACCGAAGGTTGGAGTCAGGTCGATCAGTGGCTGAGCAACGTCCTGAGCCATGGCTGAAACAGAAGTCGCCAGAAATGCACCAACCACCAGCATGGCAAGCTTGAAGAACCGATTCACAGGATAACTCCTCGTTTTTTTGTGTGCTTAAGACACTCAGTTGAAAGCCTCGCTACAACAAAAGAGCGAGTGATATTAGTTAGCCAAATTCTTGGCGATTTTCAATGCTTGTGAACTGAACCAGCAATGAAGATTGTCGCCAGAAAACTGAACACATAAGCCTGCAGCACGGCCACAAGCAACTCAAGCAACCCAATTCCGATTTGACCGGCGACACTGCCAACAGTGACAACACCCCACAAAGCGGTACTTTCGTGCGAAGCCTGAGCAATAAAGGCCAACATCACGCCCAAGGCCGTGTGTCCACCCATTATGTTTCCAAAAAGTCTTAGAGCCAAAATGGCGTGTTTAATCAGAAAACCCAGCAGCTCAATCACGAACATTAGTCCGCCCAACGCCAGTCCTCCAAAACCGCCGACTCCTGTATCAGGAATCAGGTTTCCAAAGAAACCGCCGACTCCCATTACGTTAACACCAAAGATAAACGTGGCTGCCATGGCGGTACCCGCCAATGCGAACGTCACGTTAGGATTGCCAGTTGCCGAACCTAGAAAAGGCAGAGCGCCCAACAGGTTGCAGATCAACACATAAAAGAAGCAGCTCCAGATAAACGGCAGATACTTATCCGCCGCATGACCTGAATGGGCGGCAACTGCGTGACCATGACTTTCGCCATGTGCACCGTGGCTATCTGAGTGGCCATGATCATCATGATGGTGATCGTCACCAATTGTGGGGCGAACAACTTCGTCCCGAATAAACAGAGCCAACGCTTCCCAGAAATTCCAGAAACGTCCTTTCACTGGTTCGCCGGACGCAGCACGTTTTGCGACGCCTCGAAAAACGAACAGCGTGAACGCAGCCGCAACCACCTGCAACACCATAAATTTGGTGAGTTGGAATCCAAACAGGTTCGGCAACTCGACCTTCAAACCCATGGGCAGTTCGAAGAACGGAAAGTCCCGTACGTGATGGAAATTATCTGTGTGCTCTGCACTCATATGAAATCAGAAAGCGTTCCAGCTGTAATCTGAAGTTGAATCGGTTTGGAATAGTTGCCGAACGAAGCCGACGTCACTACCCCTTAAATTGACTCTGTAGAACACGAACTTCAATGATCAGTGCCAGGCAATAAAAGCCCATCACCCATCCATAGAATTCTGCAATCCCCAATTCGGGGTGCAGCCACTTTGTCAGCAACACAACGGCCACCACGGAGGTGAATCGGACTGTCATCTGAGCCAGCATCTTGTCAATGTCGTTACGGAAGATACTGAGTGTTGTCAGGAACACAACCAGCCACCCCGGTATGAGACAGCAGATTGCCGCAATTGACAACCACTTAACCCCGACCTCTCCATTCATCGCCCTGGCAGGCCAAAAACAGATCGCCCATCCCGCCGCAATTGCAACCGTCAGAAACAAAGCCGGACTTCGTAATTTTTTCTTATCTTCGCCGCTCACTCTTCTGGCTTATCACCCTTTTGGTTTTGTTCAATCAGCGAGCTTCACTGTCCGGCTTTGCCTTTTCCAGTTCTTCTCGCTTCTGTTTTGAACGCCGATCCAGTTTCAACAAAAACTGCTTTAAGGAAACCGCCGCCAGAAGGCAACCGACTACCAACCCACAGATCGTCAAAACGGGAGTCCAACGATACTTTGAATCCAACCAAAAGCCGCCTCCCGCAAAAACTGCGATTGATAAGACAATCGACATCACTTCGTGAGAATCTCGATACGCCTGAGCAATCCCACTGGTGCTTCGACGGCGTTGTGAAGTTCGGTCGTCGACCATTTTCGCTCCGCCTTTCCGCTGCCAGCTAAGTCACTCAAGTGAGTTCTAAACTTCGGCTGCGGGAGCATAGCCGCGCGTTTTCATGTTTCAAAGCGGCGATCTAATGTGATGTTCATTTCCCACAAACGGGAGCTTTAAATCCCGTGCCTGGCACAATATCGAGCCCGAATACTTTACCTCACTTGCTAGACCGCGTTCGCCGCTGCAACGCAACCTCAATGAATGCCTGCATCCATACAGCTCAAGCCGCCCATGAACCTCAAGAACTGATAAGTCGCCCTGATGCTAACGCAGCAGCAGATAACAATGAAACAACTTCCCCCAAGGTTCAAGAACCCCACAAACCAGTCGTCCCAATTGATGAGGCAACGCCTGCACAGCGAAGCCGCTTATCACAATCGACGTCCATCAAGAGAATTTGAATTTGCTGCACATGTCGCGGCAGGGGGCCAGTTCTTACGGCATCGCGATTCCAGCCAGGAAGCAGTCCCGAGATAACTTCCGGATCGCTGTAGCGAAACTCTTTCGGGGCAGGTCCTTAAACCACAGATGACACGCTCGGGTGCGTTTTGGCTTTTGCAATTTTATCCGTATCCATCTGTGATATCTGTGTGCCAAAATTAATGCGTGGCATTTAGGAACAGTGCAGAAATAACTTCTGGATCGCTGTAGCGAAACTGTTTCGGGGCAGATCCGAGGAACATCGCCAACACAGTGTGGTGGCAACTTTCGCCTCGCAGCTTTGACATAGCAGCCGGGCGAGACGGTGAACCAGTTGAAACAAGGTGAGTGGATTAGCGGGCGATGTCACCCCAACTTGATTCTGGCACGCAAAGCCTGAAAAGAGCGGGGCAGCGGAGCAATCGGGATGCTCAACGACGGCCTTCAAGCAAAAAGAAAATACGCCTGATTGGATTCGAACCAATGACCTGCGGTTTAGAAGACCGCTGCTCTATCCAGCTGAGCTACAGGCGCTTATCTCTAACACTGACACTTCGACTAGTGTTTTTGCTTGTTTTTGACTCGTTTCCATCTCAGTCATGTCGTGGCTGAATAGAGCCCGACGGACCTGCGACACCCAACCATCCATGGAAACACCTCAATGGCCAAGTCAGACAAGCTACGCAAACCATACCCGGAATTCCCGCTCTTCCCTCACTCAAATGGCCAATGGGCCAAAAGATTCGGGGAAAACCTCACTACTTCGGAAAGTGGGACGATCCAGACGCTGCCATCAAACGATTCAAAGAACAGGTCGATGACCTCCATGCAGGACGCAAACCTTATCGGCCCGACACCACGACACCTGTAATTATTCTCGCCGACGTCGTCAATGTTTTCCTAAATGCCAAAGCCGACCAACGCGACGCTGGAGAAATCACCGCACGACACTGGCAGGACTACTACGAAACTTCGGCACATATCATCAAATTCTTCGGACGTGCGACACCCGTTCGACACCTCAAACCAAGCGACTTCACCCAACTACGAGCATCGTTCGCCGAACGCTGGGGACCGACTAAGCTCGGAAACGAAATCCAGAGAATACGAACCATCTTCCGCTGGGCCTATGAAACCGACCTAATCACGACGCCAATGAAATTCGGGCCAGACTTCAAACGCCCCGCCAAGGCTATCTCACGACGCGCACAGCTCGAACGACAAGCCATCCACGGAACACTGGACTTCAACGCCGCTGAACTCACCAGCCTGCTCGCTGAGGCCTCCGGATGGCTCAAGGCCTGTATTCTCCTCGGAATCAATGCAGGCTTCGGAGCCGCCGACTGTGGACGCCTCCGGAAGCAAAACGTCGACTTCGTCAACGGCTGGTATGACCTACCACGGCGCAAGACCGCTGTTCCCCGCAGATTCTACATGTGGCCGGAAACACGTGAAGCCATCGCCGCTGCCATCAACGCCAGGCCGACACCCACAAACCCCGCCAATAAAGACCTTTGTTTCCTCACCTCACACCGCAGGCCCGTCTGGTGGGAATCCACCAAAGGCACAAAAACCGATAGCGTCGGAAAGGCCTTCTCTAAGCTGTGCGTCAAGCTCGACATAAAAAAGCCCGGTCGAAGCTACTACGCCCTGCGCCGTACCTACGAAACCATAGCCGGAAATTCGATGGATCAAATCGCTGTGAACTTCGCCATGGGCCACGCCGACACTTCCATGGCTGCTGTCTATCGCCAGGGAATCGATGAATCCCGGTTGGTCAATGTCGCCATGCATGTCCACAAATGGCTGTTCAGTTAACGCTCAGGCTCAGTCATAATGCCACCGAGCAGGCCAGAAAAACGCCCGCGCAGGTCTGCGCGGCCTCTCATTTTCCTACGATTGCCCCGTCACGGACCATGGCTGGATGTCTCAGACACATTGCCTCTGAGTAGGCGATTCACAGGAACTTAGCTCAGTTTAACTGGCAACGGATTGCCATTCTGAGCAACTCCGTTAAGTCGTCGTCCCTGAAAAAGTCAGGGCTGTCTTGACACGCGGAATTTGGATGATCGCGATGGGCCGCTCTTAGTGTCAGGCGGTGGCAATGGCGAGTCGCTGTGTGCTGCTTTGCAGTGAAATGCGGGACTCAAGCTGCGTGATAAGCCAGAATATCAGCGCATGCGCAATCGCGCGCAGCAGCTTCTGTAAGTTTGATCCGGCGGCGGTCAGAACCGCGTTCATGTGGTCACCCGACAGGCCCTTCAGAAAACTGAAGTTCCGTAGAATTAGTGGGCGCGGGTTAAGGATATTTGAGACAGGTCTTCT
>CALFSX010000269.1 GCA_937916515.1 uncultured Planctomycetaceae bacterium
ATGGTCTTGGGGAATCTTTGAAGATTTGAGCAGGTCAGATTCCCTCAAACAGCCCACGGAATACGCATCAGTCGGAAAGGAATCTGACCGTGTCCCGACGCAAGAATCCGAAACCATCCGCACGCTCAGAATCTGTTCTGCGACGCCGCAAACGAAAGGAGCGTAGAGCTACTGCAAACGAACAGGCTTCACGTAAATCAGGCCATGACGAACTTCTTTGGTGACGATGATATTTTTTCCGAATACCAATTTCATGGCAACATCAAATGGACGGCAGGCGTTCTTGCACGGATCGCTTTGTTTTTCTCATGGTCCGAGAAAAACAACGTCACTGATGCCTTCACCGAGACATTCAAGCGGGCCGGGCAGTTGGGGATCGTCAAGACCCACACGACTTATCAGGGCTTCATGGGGGCCCTGACAAACTACGCCCACATCTTCATTTCAACGCTGATCTTACGACTGCAACAAAGGATGAAGGAAATTTGAGCCGCGTTCCGCGATGCTTCGGGCTTCGTTCTAATTGCATTCGATGGGGGCACGCAACAGTGCTTCACGAACGCGATCGAACGAACAGGAGTTGTGTTCCGCCAAAGGCAAAAAGAAAGCTGCCGAATCTCTTTCAAGCGTCACCGACCCAAAGCCTCAGGTATGGATCACATTGCTGTGGAATATGGGATTGCGACTGCCCTGGGACTGGCGTCTGGGGCCATCCGATTCCAGCGAACGTGGTCATGTTCAGGAGATGGTCAAAGAGGGGAAGTTTCCCAAAAACACCTTGTTTGGGGGGGGATGCCGGGGTTGCTGGCTACGCTTTCTGGCGATTCCTAATTGACTGCGGTCATCACTTTCTGGTGCGTGTGGGAGGCAACCTCAAGCTCATTGGCGAGATGGTTGACTTTCAGGAACTGGACGATGGCGAAGTTCTGTGTTGGCCTCAAGAAATGCAGAATAAGCAACCGCCACTACGTTTGCGATTAGTTCGAGTGACCATCGGTAAGGCGGACGTTTATCTGTTAACAAGCGTGCTTTCATCGAAGCAACTTCCCGCTTCGTTAATGGCTTCGCTGTACAAAATGAGATGGGGAATTGAGATTGAATTCCGATGTTTGAAACAAACGCTCAACGGAGACACGCTCAGCTGTCGCAATGTCGATCGTCTTTACACCGAACTCCATTGGTCATTGTTATCAATGGCGGTTACCGAACTCCTCGCGGTGAATGAGCAACTTGCATCCAAAACAAAAGATTACACACCGGCGAAACGAAGTCTGGCGCTTACGATGAAAGCCATCTACGATTGCCTCGATGACCTGCGCGAACCAGCTCCACCAGGTGCCGACCTGTTCACGCGATTGGCAAAAGCTGTGACCGACAACTATTGCCGCACAAGTTCAAAGAAGGCCCGATATCGGCCCAGCACGCACGAGAAAAAGAAGAACAAAAACAAGCCACCGGAAATCAGACAACCGACAAGTCAAGAACGAAGAAAACTCAAAAGCATCAATATCAAAACCACCACCTAGAACCCTTCACGACGTTCGGATAAGCCCTGCAACGATATACTTATCGGGTGAAACTCCATCGTGATGTGTGCATAAAACGCGACAGACTCGAATGGCACTGTCGTGCTGTAAGCTGTTTTATGTGCAGTGTTTGCGAAGTTCGGCTCGAAGTACGTTTCTTGGTTTTTGCATGAGTGGATAGCCGTGTCGCCTTCGCTTGATGACTCGCGGTTCCAGTCGTCCTGGTCTGTTGGCAACTTCACAGCTTGCTATCTGCGCGAGCAACTGCAGGCTGTGGTTCCGCATGTCGGCGACACTGCCGCTGGATGTCATCATCCACGAAGCTAAGACATACTGGCAAGCGCTGGTGAAGCTGATCTGCCGAGGTTTCCTGTCATGGAGAACGGCGGCCCCGGCGATTGTGGCTCGAATGAGATTGTAGGCGAGCAGGGTGGCCCACACTTCACGATGCACCATCTCCGGCGACTTGCACCGAACATGTCCCAGATTCATCGACGCTTTGATGCTGCAAATATCCAACTCGGAATTCCATCGAAATCCATACAGCTCAGCGATGTCTTCTTTGCTGATTTCATCGGCATCGATCAGTGTTGTGACAATCGTCAATTCTTTCGTCGACGACCTTTCTCGACCACGTTGTAGCGAATTTCACGCAACTCAAGAGTCTCAGGAATTTGATCATACATATCCCCATCCATCCACGTTGGCCGCTGCGGTCGAGTCCACTGCAGCACATGATCGTACTTTCCCAGGCGACGCCCGCGACGAAAATCGGTGTGGCGTTTCTGGTGCATTCGCGTGCAGACGTGTGTTCCCTGGTTGAACATCAGCGCAATCATCATAAACGAACAGTAGTATCGATTCAGAACGGCAACGTCGCCAGGGGACAGCGATTTCAGAATGGTCCGCAACAATGCCGTTTCGCCGGTTTGCTTTCCCGCATAGGGTCCAATGGCCACGTTCATCACCGCGGCCGGGCGGGGCGAGATCCCAACCGAGGCTACGGTTGCCGATGCAGCACTTGAGG
>CALFSX010000270.1 GCA_937916515.1 uncultured Planctomycetaceae bacterium
GCTCAGCAGAAGCGACAGCGCCGACGTAGAAAATTGTCGTGAAGAGTGCCGTGAAACTTCGCACAAGCATCAGCGCAAACCAGTCAATATAAGGCGGGTGCAGATCGAGATCTGCCCAAAGGGAGGGACGTAAATAGTACTGCGAAGCTCGACTCAACACAAGATAATGCCAGATAGTCTGGATGAAGGGCAAACCATTCATTTGCTCGAACACGGACCCTGAACAACCTTTGAAAGGCATGTCTCACGCGATTGCGTTCCAATACGGCAAACGCAGGCGACTGCTGCATCCCGCGAAACATTAGATGTATAGATGTCCCGAACGACTTTGACGTTGGACGTCAATGATCGCCATGAAGGCGAATCCCGGCGCAACTTCTCGGCAACCCCACATACTCTGCTGATCGTTCGAAAAACTGCTGAGTGACACTCTAAATCCCGCTCAACGTGCCAGTGTCGCCGGCAAACGAATCGGTTTCGACGCCCAGTCTTTGCAGAATGGTGACGAACAGTTTTGCCAGAGGAAGCTCTTCCACGTCAACCTTGCCTTGCCATCCCGCGTCAGTCACGATGCCGGCACCGGCCTGATTGTCTTCATTTCCTTTGCCGAACTTCAGGTACCGGCCGTTGGTAAAGCCAAAGTTCGCACCACCCGCAGTAATAATCGGATAGTTGCGTGACAGATGAAAACTGCTGGAAGCCGAGCCGTGCATCGCCAGAGTGTTGTCCAGCATGTTGCCCTTGCCAGTCGGTTCGGGAGTATCCTTCAGTCGTTGCGCGAAGCGACCGAATTCTTCAGCCTGATAACGATTATACGTGCCGAGGTTTTGCCAGCCGTTTGGCGATTTGACGTCATGCGTCAGACCATGAGCTCCACCAAGGCCAACGGCTTGTGACAACAGGTCGTGGGGGCCTTCACCGTTTTCTCTTCCTAATTGGAACGTCGCCACGCGAGTCGAATCGCTCAGAAAGGACAGATAGATCAGTTCATACATCGTCTGAAAATAAAGTCGGGCTTCTTTCGGTTCAGCGTCCAGATGTAGGTTGCGAGTATCAACTTCGGGGATCGGCGTATCGATCCAGCGTTGAGCCTTCGCCAGTTTCACTTCGGTGTCGCGCACGGCGTCCAGATACTGCTTCAGCGTTTCCTGATCGTGGCCAGACAGTTGCCGGCCCAGCGATTTCGTATTTTCAATCAGCAGATCCAGAGCACTCTTGCTTCGTGCCAGCCGCGCTGCTGCGTCTTTGCTGCTGGTCACAAACAGCATGTCGAAGATTTGCTTGGGCTTATTCATCGCTGGAATCGGTCGCCCCTCACGGTTGAACGACTGAGTCTGCGCGCCGCGCGGTCCGCCGACACCGCCATTGGTCGACATCACCAGCGAAGCATGTCGCGTGAGGTCGCCTGCGTGTTCTGCATACACCTGATCAAGAGAGATCGAATTCTTGTACGGACCGTGACCGCCTGTTGCCGCGCCGGTTAAGTACTGATCGGCGTTGGAATGGCCATGAACCTGTCTTGAGGCGGGATGTGATAGCCCGGAATAAATCGTGATGTCGCTGCGCAGGGGCTCAAGCACGTCGAGCACTTTGGTCAATTCGAAATCCTTCTCACCGCCGCGAGGAAACCAGCTCCAGTCTTTCCACGCGGGGTCGGACTTCAGTGGCAGGCCAACACCGTCAGGGTGGTAGACACTGACAAAACGTTTCGGAGTCTGGTCCACTTCCGGACGCGCTGAAGCAAATGTTTCGAACCACGGCAAGGCCAGAGCCAGGCCGGTGCCGTGAAGAAAGCTCCTGCGGTTCAGAGAATTGGATTTGTTATTCATCGTCTGTTCCTGAAGGTGGTCCCGCCGTGGTTGAGGACTCTTACTTCGAATTAAAAATATCGCTGTTGATGATCAGGTGAACCAGGTCGCCAAGTCCGTCACCGTTTCTAAAAAACTGTCCGGTCAGGCTGTCAATGTCGGCACGGTCGCCAAACGCGAGTGGTCTGCCAAGAGCATAAGCGGTCATCTTATGCACCATCGCTCGAGCAAATTGATCCTGTCGGTCCGTCAGCAGATATCGCTTGAGCCCATCCATGCCGGCCAACGTCTGCTTGTTGAATAATTCGGAAGTCGCATCCACCGGCTTGTTGTTGATGTGTGTCCGGTGCTTTCCCATTGCGTCATAGTTTTCGAAGGCGATTCCCCACGGATCGATTCTTGAGTGACACGATACACAGGCCGCTTTGTTCCGGTGATCTGCGATGCGTTCTTTCAGAGTCATCTTTAGAATCTCCGGGTCCGTCAGGTCAACTTCCGGTACATTCGGCGGTGGCGGAGGCGGTGGGTCGTGGATGATGCGTTCCAGCATCCAGACGCCACGCTTCAGCGGGTGCGAATCCTTGCCATCAGAGTTCATCGCCAGAACCGCCGCGCCCGTCAGCAGTCCGCCGCGATTTGTTTGAGGCTCGATGGAGACTTTGCGAAACTGAGGGCCATAAACATTTCGAATCCCATAGTGTGCCGCCAGTCGCTCGTTGACCACCGCGTAGTCGGAATGGATGAAGTCCATGATGCTGTGGTTGTGCCGCAGCACTTCATCAAAGAAGGCGACTGGCTCCTGTTGCATGGCTTCTTTCAAAGACTCATCGGTGATATGAGTGACGCTGTCCAGGCCGTCCATGCCCAGCCATTGCTGAACGAAATTCTGAGGGAAGCGTTTTGAACGCGGGTCCGCCAGCATGCGTTCGACCTGAGCTACGAGGACCTCAGGATTTCGCAGCGTCCCCTGCTCGGCAAGCTGCAGCAGTTCGTCGTCGGGAATGCTCGACCACAGAAACACAGACAGACGGCTGGCGAATTCCACGTCACTAATCCGCGCCGGGCCTTCAGTCGCTTCGGTCGTCGTTCTTTGAGTCAGATAAAGGAACTCCGGCGTCGCCAGCGCGGTTGCCAGAACTTCCAACATGGCATCTTCGAAGGTCGAGAATTCCGGCCGGTACTTCGCAAACAGGCCCATAAACTGATCGACTTCGTCCGCGGTGACCGGCCGCCGCCAGACTCGCCTGAGGAACCGATTCAGCACTTCGCGGCCATAGACTTCTTCGTCGCCTTTGTTGTTACTTGCGAAGAAGATGTCGGTGTGAGTTTTCGGCGGCCATTGTTCGTAGAACGGAGCACTGATTTCGATGTAGTCGATCAGAACATTCAGACGTTCTTCCCCGGCGCCTGCGTTCGAGACATTGCGGATGTGCAGGAACTCATCCCGTCTTGGAAACGTTGTGGTGAGTTTCCGGAACGGGTTGCGCTGGATATCGCTGAGCGGGATGTCGAAGTGAATGAACTCGGGATTGTCGCTGGACGCCGTGACCGGGATATCGCGTTCGCTGATCGTCTGTGAGAAGTTGGCGTTGTTGCTGGTGTGAGCACTGAAAATCAGACGCAGACTCGCGTATTCATCTGGGTTCATCGTTGACCGTCCGGCTCGAATGCGAACGCGCATGATGCCTTCGTCGGGAAGAAAACGATCAAGATCCAGTTTCAGTTCTTTGTTTCGGGGAAGCACAAGCACAACGGGAGAAACGGCCGGCGTCTGTCCCACAACAGCGTCGGGCTGAGGCTTCGCCTTGCCACCGGAGAACTGAATGCCCTGGCTCGTCTCTCGATTGAACAGATGTTGCTGATTTCTTTGCTTACTGTTGCTGTCATCATTGGTATCGAATGTCTTTGCCGGGTCTTTTCCCGTCAGTTTTTCCATCTCTTCCTGCGTTGAGATGATGTAAGTAACGGACTCAGGACGCTCACCGCTGACGGTGGCTCGCTTCAGTGCCTGCAGTCCAATTTCACGGTAGGTCTCGAACTGCATGGCAGACATCTGCAGCAAGTCGGAGCTGTTCTTGAAACCGTCCTCAGACGCAGTTTCGGGCGGCAGTCGATTCGCGAGGGCGTACGGCAGACCAAGCAGATCCTGCAGAGCGTAGTTGTATTCGTATTTCGTCAGCCGACGAAACGACGAGTGTTCTTTGGTGTTACGACGAACGAGAGAAGCTTTATTCAGTTCATCGCTGAGCCAATCCACAATGTTGCCTCGATCAGTGTCAGCCAGCGCGTAATCAGATTCGTCTTCCGGCGGCATCACCGAGTTGCTGAGAACGTTGTAGACCTCGCGCCATCGTTCAACGTCCGGTCCGGTCAGCAGGTCGGGGTTCAGTTCGTCGACGCGAAGTCTGCCTTCGGAATGTTCAGGGCCATGACAGGCCAGGCAGCTTTTGTTCAGGATCGCCGCTACCGATTCGGCATGATACGCCACGTTCGCGGTCGGGATGGCGTCGATGGCTTTGGTCTCGACGTCCGCTGCTTTCAGGAACCGGGACTTCGCTCGTCCCACTTCTTTGGCCTGCTGCAATGTGATTGCGGTGTGCTCATCCGCTGCCAGAATTGTGTCAAAGCAGATGAAGACCAGCAGGATGTTGAATGTCAGGATCTTCATGTGGGCTGATTTCGTTCTGCGCAGGATTCAACGTGCGACTTGCGTGCATTGAAGAGCCGGCGATCGAACGGGAGGAGAATAATGGGGAGGGAGGAGTTGGGCAGGACTGTGCTTCGGCGGGACGTGGATTTTTACAGGGAGTATGACCATAAAGCGCAGAAACAATATATCATCACCGACTGCCGGCAGCGAAGGTTTTAACGACATTCTGCATTCGCGGCCGTCAGGCTGTGAGCTGTATCACATGCAGATCTTAGAAGGCGACATCTGGCAATGTCTAAATATGACTTATTTGCAGTTGTCCCTGCAATCAATCCGAACAGTAGATCTCGTGACGCCGCCAATTAACCGTCAGAAGACGTTTTAGCTACCCTTCAATCGTCCACGCGGCGATTTTCCCGTGGCCAACCGTGTACAGCGATTTCCACTCGTCCAGCACATGGCCGTGAACGTGCATCGGGGCCTGTTCCTGGTGGGCGATTTTTTTGGATTCCAGATCGTAGATCGTCACAAAGCCGCCGTTGTCGCCGCCAGCGGTTAGCAGCGTCTTTCCGTTGGGATGGAATTCAAGACGTTCCACCAGGCCCTTGTACTTTGAATCTTCGAGCTCATGCAGACGTTCGGCGGATTTCCAGTCGAACACTTCAACTCGCGCGTTGCCGCCAAGATGATCGATGTTGCCGATCGTTCCGATGCCCCCGGCTGCGATTTGACTTCCGTCCGCAGAAAACGCCAGACTTCGAATGCCACCGATCGAATGACGACGAGCTCGCGGGTCCCACGTGTACATGATTGGTGCGTGAAGTGTTGCCAGAGTTTCTCCGGATTCGATGTTGCGGACGATGATGTATCCCTGCTTGTCCGCCGACGCCAGTAGTTTGCCGTCCATCGAAATCGCCACTGCGTACAGCATCGACGGATAGCCGTGTTCGGTGATCGGCACGTGGTCAGAGAACGTCTGCTGCAGTTCGCCTGTTTGTGCGTCCCAGAGTTTGCATGTCATGTCGTCAGCGACGGATGCCAGCAGTTTGCCGTCGGCTGATACCACGATGTTGCGAATCCATTTTGCGTGAGCATCCTGAGTGCGTACGGCTTTGCGTTCGGCGGTGTTCCACCAGATCAGTCGCCCATCGTAGCCGCCGGAAATCAGCGTGTTGCCGATCAACGCAACGGTGGTGACGTAGCTTTGGTGACCGTCGCCTTCAAACGCGATCGGTTCCGGCTTTTCGGCGGACGGATCAAATTCGTGAACTTTGAAGTCCGAGCTGCCGAAGAACAGCTTCCCGGATTCCGCGTGACGACAAACGGCGAAGGCGATGCCGGGAATTCCCCAGTCGTTGGTTTTGTTAAATTTTGCTTCAAACACTGGTGGTTTCCATTGGGAGGGCGGGTCGCTGGTTGCCTGTGAATATCAGTGGGACGATGTTCAAAAGATCGTTACGCCAGTACGGCATCGATGGGGCTGCAGCCGAAGTCGGTGATCGGAATTGGCCTGGCACCCAGGTGGTATTCGGTTTCCCAGTCGATCGCCAGTGCTTTAAAGATTGTGGCGAACAGATCGCCGGCCTTCGCTTCGCCGTCGACCACGGCGTGACCGTCTTCGTCGGTCTTGCCATAAACGGTGCCACCCTTGATTCCGCAGCCGCTTAACGAACAGCTCCAGGCATTGGCGAAATGATCTCGACCGAGGCTGGCGTTGATGTTGGGCGTGCGGCCGAATTCACCCAGCGTGATCACGAGCGTGTGTTCCAGCAGCCCTCGCTCCTTCAGGTCGTTCAGCAGCGCGTCCATCACGTGGTCCAGATCTGCGCAGAGTTCTCGGTGCGTTTCGAAGTTCTGGCCGTGGCTGTCCCACCATGCTCGAGCAACTTTAACAAACGGTACACCTGCTTCGCACAATCGACGAGCCACCAATGCCTGCTGCCCAAATTGCGTGGGACCGTACTTGTCGCGCATCGCCTGCGATTCCTGTTCGATATCGAACAGTTTTTCGCTGGCCATAATACCTCGAACTCGCTCGTAGGCGTCGTTATGGCTGGTCACCGACGACGAATGTCCGCGGCCTCGTTCGAATCGTTGTGCCAACAGCCGCCGCAGATCGTTGCGTTGAACGTGATCGACATCGGACACCGCTTCCAGTCGAGTCAGATTTCGCGGCACCATTTTGTCCGTGAGCATAATGGGAGCGTAGCGAGATCCCAGAAAGCCTGAGTAACCGTGCCGACGTCCCTCGGTCGCCGCGTACATCGAAACGTAATCGGGCACTTTGCTGTCGGCTCGCGCAAGTTCCCGCGCACAGATGGCTCCCAGGTCAGGAAACTGAACGCCGGGTTCCGGGATGCGGCCTGTTTCGAGAATTGCGGCGCCGGTTCCGTGGTCTGCAACCTTTGTGTTCAGCGAACGAATGATGGCTGTGTCCTGCATGTTGGCCGCCATCTTTGGCAACAATTCAGAGATCTGAATGCCAGAAACGTTGGTATCGATTGGCCGAAACGGTCCGCCGGTAGGTCGACCGGGCTTCGGATCCCATGTTTCGAATTGACTCGCACCTCCCGCCAGCCACAACAAAATGACTCGCTTCCCCTGGCGTTTGACTTCGTCAGCCATCACGGGATTTTGCAGCAGGTCCAGCACCGTCATGTTGGCAGCGATCGCCGACGACGCGGCTGCTGAGCCAAGAAAACGTCGTCGACCGACGGGGGCGATTATGTTTCGTAATTGATTCATAATAAGTTCTGCTAAAGGACCGTTAGAAACCGAGTTGGGTAAGTCGGACTTCCAGTTCGGCAACTGAAGGAGAGACAACGGAGAAAAGTCCGTCCTACCTGAGGCTGAGGCTCACATTGTGCACTAAAGAATCTCGTTTATTTGTCGGTCAGTGATTGAATCTTAATTCAGGACTGGTGATTAACGCCCACACCATATCTCGCACGCCGTCCACTCGCTTCTCTTCACGTTGCGACATAAATTCGCGGAAGGCTGAACGTTCGCCTTCACGGGGTTCTCTTGAAAGTACGGCTGCGAAGGCTCTCGTAATAGTTTCGTCTGCGTCTTCTATCTTCAACAGGTACCCGACCAACTTGTCGCCACCGTCGCGCAGAAAGTCGTTCATCACGCGATCACCGTTTGCGAACAGCAGAGCTTCATCGACGGCGACGTTGAAGTTTTCGCCCGGCAATTCGAATTCACGTCGCCAACTGTCGGCTCTGTCTTCCAATTCCCGCCGCTTTGCGGGCCATGCGTCGGCCGACTGCCACTTGTTGAAGTCTTCCGGGTTGGTTGTTGCCAGCAACATTGTCATCGCGTATTGCCGTGGAGCCAGCGGCCGGATGGCCCCCACTGCAAATAGCTCCGCCGCCGGAGCCTCGCCGTCGGATTCCCAAACGGATGTTCGAGCGTACGCGTCAGAAAGCACCAGGCCGCGTTCAAGCCATCGCATGTTGTAATTATGATTGCGAAATTCGCGAGCCAGCCATTCGAAAAGTTCCGGGTGGCTGGCCGGGTTTTCTGAGTGAAGTTGATCCAACGGATGCACGAGTCCCCGCGCGAAGAAACGAGCCCACACCCGATTCGCCATGGCTCGCGCGAACAACTGGCTGTTTTCGCCCGACAACGCCGTGTCGACCAGCTTTCGCCGAGGACTGAAACTCGGGCGAGGCGGCCTGGGAGCGTTGTCTTCTCTGATCTGTTTCTGAATCGCTTCGTCGTCCGCCTTCTTTTGTTCGTCGCTGCGTTTATCTTCCGGTTCTTCAACAACGGCTCCAGTCAAAAACAACAGCTTTGCGACTTTGTCTTCGCCTTCGGTCGTTTTGAACTTCACTTCCACTGGCGGCTTCTCCGCGAGTAGCTGGGCTTTGGTGACATACGTCCTGGCGAAAAACGACTTGAAGCCAAAGTAGTGGTCCTGCTTCCAGTCGTCAACTAGAGGATGATCGTGGCACTGAGCACAGTTGACGCTGACGCCGAAGAATAGACGACTGGCATCGTTGGTCATCGCATCGATATCGTTCGCTCGTTTCTTGAGGAACGCGAGTGCTGGTTTTTCATCGGAGTTGTCGTCGTTGCCATTCATCATGGTACGAAACATTTCGTGCCACGATCGTCCTTCACGAATTGATCGCAACAACCATGCTCGCCACTCTTTGTCGCCGTCGTATTCCGACTGCAGCAGGTTGTCCAGAAAGTTGCGTTCGTGATAAGCGTAGTCTGCGCTGTTCATCAGGCGATCAACAGCGACTTCCCGTTTGTTGTCGCTCGAGTCGGATCGAAAATGTGCCACTTCAGACTGTGACGGAATTCGTCCGGCAAGATCCAGGGTTACTCGACGCAACCACGCAAAATCTTCCAGCGTTGCCGCGGGAACAATTCCTGCGGACTGCAGTCGTTGATTGATGTGGTAATCCACCACGGCCTGCAGAGGTTCTCGAGGCGGTTCGTCCGCCAGTACCGGTAGCGCGAAGATTGCGCACACAATTGCGATGAGGCGGGATCCAGTCATATGGGACCTGGAGGGTTGGAACTAAGGAAGGAGTGTAGGCTGGAACAGATCCAAACGCGTGGACCTGTATGGTACTGTCGGGTTCGCGAAGTCGCAATCTTCGATTAATAGTTGACGGGGGTGCTGGCGCAATTTGGTTGCGAATGTTGCTTTTTACGCAGTAATCTCGACGTTCGATCGCTTTGTTGTCCTGTTGCACAACTTGCTAATCGGCTTTCTGCAAGTCCTGGAAGCCTGTCCCATGTCGGCTGAGACTGGTCTTTTTACTGCCTGGCACGAAGTAGCGTGCAATCAGCATCATTGCATTTGGCAGGACGAACTGGATCTGCTTCCTACGGAATTGTGGACCTGTCTTTCGGCGGATTTCGACCGATCATCGGATGCTGTTCAAGATCAACGACCTGCCCACTAATCGGCCCGCTTTCGTCGGAGAGCCAGTACACTGCAGCAGCAGCGATTTCTTCTGGCCAAAGAATGCGGCCAGACGGAGCATAAACATCCGGCAGATCGGCGTACCATTTATCGCCGAGCCCTTCTTCCAGTTTTCGTTTCTGTTCTGCTTCCGTCAGTGTCCACCCAGGATTGATTTGATTAACTCGCACACGGTCTTCCCGCATCAGCGTGTCGCCGAGATTGCGGGTCATTGTCATCAAAGCCCCCTTTGAAACACTATAAGGCAACAGGTTGGGTTCGCCGCTGTACGAATTTACGCTTCCAATATTCAGAACGCAACCACGACTTTCCCGAAGTTGTGGCAATGCCGCCTGGATTAATCGAAACGGTGCCAGTGTGTTGACTTCCAACATCTGCCTGAAGAATGCCGAGTTGGTCGTGTGAATGTTGCCAGTCGCAATCATCGCAGCATTGTTGACAACAGCGTCCAGCTTTCCAAATTTTTGAGTGGCAAGATCGACTAAACGCTGCTGGCATTCGTCATGACTGAGATCTTCCACGTGCGACGCGGCCTTGTCATCGCCGAGCTCTCGGACCAGTTCTTCCGCGAGATCCTGTTGCACGCCGTTAATGACGACGGACGCACCTTCCGCAACACAACGGCGGACGATTGCCTTGCCAATACCGGTGCAGCTACCCGTTACAATCACAACTTTGTCTTGAAGTCGCATACTGGTAGCCCGCCCGGGGTGGCCGAAAGAAGTCGTGACCATTGATACAGAAACAGGCTGCTTTACGGAGCCAGCGTTCGCACTCGCATACTGCGGAACTTAATGTCGTTGGGTCGACCGTGATCCTGGAAGCCGATGTAACCGTCCAGCGGGCGGTCCTTCATTGGTGTCTGGTCCAGCATCGTGTCGATGATTTGTTCGCCGTTGAGTTCCACCTGCAAATGACTGCCGACGCAGGTGACAACCATGCGGTTCCATTCTCCCGGAGCCTTCGACATATTCTTCGAAGCGGCCACTGAAGTACCCACAATTCCGCCGTGGTCGTGTGAACTGAGATCACCTTGTTTGGCCGACGAATCCAGAATCTGAGCTTCGATGCCGGTCTGCACAGGGTTGTTTCGGTCAGCCACTCGGAAATAAAATCCGCTGTTGCCGCCAGCCGGATACGCGTATTCAAAATCCATGACGAAGTCTTTGTATTTGGTTTCCGACCACAAATATGAGTCCCAGCGCGACCAGCCTTGTTCGCCTTCGCGAGGCTGAATCAACACAGAGCCATCTTCCTGTGGAATCCAGTTGCCCGTTGTCTTCCAACCGCTGAGATCTTTGCCGTTGTACAGAGACTTGAATTCCGACAGGTCTCGCAGTTCCAGGTTGCGCCAGCGGACTTCGTACGGTCCCTGGCCTCGACCGATCCCGTGAACCTGCAGCCCAATGAATCCAATGGGGTGCGATTTGTAGCGTTCTTCGTGAGTTAAGTCAGAGATCTGTTTGCCGTTAATCCATGTTTCGATTTTGTTACCGAATGCGACCACGTGGTACGAATTCCATTCGCCTTCTTTAATGGTATCGTGAGGCTTTCGGCCTGAGTCGGGCGTCATCCAGCCACCTGCTGACTCACCGTAAACGTATCCCGCCATCTTGTCCGTTGAAATCTCCACCTGAGGTCCGTTGACACGACCGTCTGGTTTGCCATCTGCCGTTTGCGAGCGAATTTGCACTCCTGAATTCAGAGCGGAATCGAATTTGACTTCAAACTTCAATTCGAAGTTGCCATACAGTTTGTCGCTGCAAAGAAACGAATTCGGACTGCCTTCGGCCGTCGTGCCAACAATGCAGCCATCTTCGACTCGATAGGTGGCCGTGCCGTTACGTTGAGTCCAACCGGTCAGGTTTTTGCCGTTGAACAGTTTCACAAATCCGGGATCATCAGCGAAGGTTGGCGAAATAGCCAGAGTCAGCAGCAATGCTGCAAGAGTAAGACGTTGCATGGTGGGCTTTCTGGAAGATGAGGTGGGATGATACAGGAAGAGGTACGACGGACTGGAAATCCGTGCTGCTTTTCACAGGGAGGTTCGCTCTACGATTTCGGCGTGACAGTCAACTTATAGGTCACAGGTTTTACAGCAGCTTTGGCCTTTGCATGAGCTTCGTCGTCCGCTTCGGTCATCTTGCGGCGGAGAGTATTCATCGCAGCTTTGACTTCTTCGTCTTCCGCCAGCGGGCCACCCAGTTGTCGGAAGTTGGTGATGAAACCTTTGATCATCTGAGTTTCATACGCTTGCTTCTGGCCAACCGCATTCAACACTTCGCTGAATGGACCCACAAACGGATTCTGTGGATATTCCGCCGCCAGATTGATTCCTGCTGCAAGCTGTTCTTTGGTAAACGACTTTGTCGCCTCGCCAAAACTAACGTCGGCAGTTGCGGCCTGCAAATTTTTCACTGTTAACGTGAATCGATTGAGGTCGTTATTGAACGGAAAGTAAGGCAGGATACTGAACGTACCGTTGGGATCCTTTTCATCGCCACTGAAGCAAAACGGATAGCGAGAACTTTCGATCTCCATCCTGCCCGCGTCATTGCTGACAACGCGATGGCCGTTCGATGCTTCTGCTTTACCGGAAGCAAGGTCCAGCGTGACCTCGCCAAGATCTCCATCAAGTCCCAAAGCCTTCAAGAACGCATACGCCATAACCAAGTGACCGTTTGCACCAGGGTGGACTCCGTCGCCGCCAGCCACGGGATATTCTTCGCCCAAAGCCGCCTTCGCCGATTTCATGGCGGCCATCATGACTCCGAACACATCCGCATGCGGAAACTTATTATCGTCTGCCAGTTCGCTGGCAATTTGTCCCAGGTGTTCAAGATTGTCGTTGTAGACCTGATCGAAATCCGGATTCTGCCGAGCCCACGTGAAGCTATCGACGACTCCCGGAGAACCAACCACAACAACCGCGCCGGACTTCTTCATGCGATCGATAATCTGCCGCATGCCTTGTTCGTACGTTTTGCCGATCTGCTCTTCATACGCGCGGTAAGAACCGTCGTTCATTCCGTAGCAGGTGGTGACGACATCTGGGTTCCATGGTACCAGATCGTTCTCCATGCGACTTGCAAAGCCAGGAGCACGCTCGCCACCCCAGCCAAACTGAAAGCTCTGAATTTCCAGTTCCGGATAACACGCCAGCAGGTAAGTCTCAATGAACTTGCTGTACTGTTTTTGTTCGGTAATGGAATCGCCGATGATTGCCAGTCGATCGCCCTTTTCCAGAACGAGTTCCTGAGCAGAAGCAAAGGATGATGAAAGAAGCAGGAGGAAACTCAGCAGACGAAATTTCATGGAAGACTTTCTTAGGTGGGCGGAGGTAATGGCAGTTTGTTGGAGGCTGGAGCAAGCTTCGTACGAAAAACTTTCAGCCCGTCACGAAGCGCAGCGTGGACTCGAGGTCCGTCGTGAATCGATCGACGTACTGGCAGTCCGTCGTACGGTTGAGCTTTACGCTTGAGTTATGGCAGCGGCTGCACTTCTACTTTGCGGATACTGACAAAGCTGCCTGGATCGTGGTGCTGAAATGCAAAGTGGCCTTCTTTGAAGGTCTTGTCGAAGTCCAGGTATTCGTAAAGTTCGTTACCGTCAATAATGACTTTGATGCGAGTCATCTCACGACCACGCCAGACGTCGTCGCGAACTTCGATTTCATACTTGAACCACGTGTCTGGTTTTACATGTTGCTTATACACATGGCACATGCCGTAGATGGATCCCGTGCGAATCGGGTCTGTGTGAGTGCTGTCAATCTGAGCTTCGTAGCCGTCGCTAAAGCCAGGCTTTCGAGTGGTGCGAAAGTACATGCCAGAGTTGCCGCCATCGCTGATTTTAACTTCCGCTCGATATCGAAAATTCTTGTACGGCCCGGTTATGTTCACCAGCATCGATGCCGGACCTGAACCGCTGAGGGATCCATCTTTCACTTCCCAGACACTTTTCTCGTTGCCGACTTTCTCCCAACCGTCCATCGTTTTACCGTCGAACAGTGAGACCCATTCAGATTCCTGAGCAACCAGAGTTGCGTTACTAATAATGAAGAAAAGCGACGCTAGAACAAAGCGGACTGATGAGTTGATCATAGTGGGTGTCCATCAGGATCGGGGAGGCAGGCGGCTTGCCTGTTTGGGAAAGGTGACAAACAGGCGGTCCGCCTGCTTTCCGTTCCCCAGTTTAGCAATCGCACACGGCAAAACTATTAGAGTCTTCCTAAAAATTATGCGCGCATGTTGGTCGTAGCGACAACGGAGCGTCTCGGCGGTTCGAACGTCCTACGTCTTCCAGCCAACCACGCCAATGGGTCAAGGGCGAAGTCCTTGTTAGATAATGTCGCAATGAGATTCTAAAAACACGTATCCCAGTGTGCGTTGGCCAGCCTTACAAGGTTGTGGGGCAAAAATGCCAGAACGCGAGGTCACCCTGATTTTCGGACGTCAAGAAATCCTAAGCCCCTGTAGCCAGCCATTCGGTGCTCCGATCGAAAAAAATTCCGTAGCGGCAGTCCATCGGCACGGACAATTTCAACGCTTAACCTCAGATGGCAGGTCAGGTTGTACTCAATCCGCAACTGCCTCGCGTGAAACGACGGATGAAGCGAGAGCAGACGGATTTAACGAGAACAGAACGTTCGACCAATAAAAAAAGCCTCACGGAACAAAGTTCCGTAAGGCTTAAGTGGCGGGGGCCGGATTTGAACCGACGACCTCGAGGTTATGAGCCTCGCGAG
>CALFSX010000271.1 GCA_937916515.1 uncultured Planctomycetaceae bacterium
GAATGTAGATCGGCATGTCGGACGGCTGCTCGCCGTCACGCATCGCAAACGCCTTTGGTACTTTTGATGCGAAGAACTCAGCGTGCTGAATCGCCGGACCAAGCTTTCTGATTTGCTCGGTAAGTTCGTCGCGACGTTTGGTGAGCGATTCCTTTTTCGTGTTCGTGTTCGTGGAGGTGTCGCTCCGCGACTCCTCTCCTGACTGTCCTCCGAGTTGCGGAGCAACTCGGCCACTTTCTGCGAGTTCTTGCTCGACGGCCTTCTTCTCAGATTCCAGACGCCCCCGCTCGCCTTTCATCGAAGCGAGTTTCTGCTCGTGGTCGGCTTCGAGCTTCTGCCGCGCGGCGAGTTGCTCCGGCGTCTCGGGCAACTCGGTTGAATTAAGCGTGCTCCACACTCCGAACGGGATCTTGTGCGTCGCGGGTGAACTGCGAAGCATCCCCGCAATGCCGTAGTAGTCCGTCAGTGCGATCGGATCGAACTTGTGGTCGTGGCAACGCACGCAGCCGAGCGTCATGGCCTGGAACGCCATCCCGATTTTGCTGACCTGCGTGTCGATGTGGTCGGCTTCCATCTTCGCCTTGTCCGGCTCGACGATCTCGACATCGCCGACCATCAGAAAGCCGGTTGCCGTGATGTTCTCGGCCCGATCTTCTGGTGACTCAGCAGGCAACAGGTCACCAGCGATCTGCTCGCGCACGAAGCGATCAAACGGCTTGTCCTTGTGGTACGCCTCGATCAAGTAATCCCGATATCGCCAAGCGTGCTCGGCGAAGACGTTGTTCGACGTGCCGATCATGTCGGCATAGCCGGTGAGATCGAGCCAGTGCCGCGCCCAGCGTTCACCGAACGCTCGCGAACTCAGCAGTCGATCGACGACGGCTTCAAAGGCTTGCGGCGATTCGTCAGCGACGAACGCGTCGATCTCACCCGGTGTCGGTGGCAGGCCCGTCAAGTCGAGACTCACGCGACGCAGCCAAGTGTGGCGATTGGTCTCCCCGACCGGTTTCAATCCAGCAGCTTCCTGCCGCACCAGAATGAAGCGATCGAGCGGGGCGAGCGGCCAGTTCTCGTCCCTGACCGCTGGAAGCTGCGGATCGCTAACCGGCTGAAACGCCCAGTGCTTCCGACCTTCCTCAAAGTCGATCGACCGAATCGGAGCATCGGTGACTGCCTCGCGCGGATCCGATGCTCCCATCGCGATCCAGGCTTCAAAATCCTTAATGACCGAGTCTGCCAGCTTCCCCTTCGGCGGCATCTCGAACTCGTCGTATCGCAGCGCCTTGAGGAGCAGACTTTGCTCAGCCTGTTTTGGTACGACGGCCGGGCCGCTGTCGCCACCGCTTAGCAAGCCGGCGCGATGATCCACGCGCAACCCGCCCTGCACAATCTTAGCCCCGGCCGCGTGGCACTCGTAACAGTGCTCGACCAGCACGGGACGAATCTTCGTCTCGAAAAATGTGAGCTGCTGCTCTGTGAAGTCGCGAGGTTCATCGGCCTCGGCCCGTGAGACCAAACACGCCAGCGCCAACAGCAGGACTGCCAGTCGATTCATGACGTCTCCCTCGCTAAACGGTCGAGCACGGCCTGCATGTGTTGCTGCATCGCGTCAGCGGCGGCATCCGGATTGTGTTCTCGAACTGCCCGGAGAATCGCCTTGTGCAGTTTCCGCCCCAACGCGTTTTCCCGCTGCGACGGCGTGGTGCGAACCATCTGCGTCAGGACGAATTCGTAGATCACCTCGATCATGTTCTGCATCAGCGGATTACCCGCGATGTCGATCAACTTGCGATGGAAGGCAAAGTCCAGCTCGAGAGCTTCCGCATAGGGCAAGTCCTCATCGTCAAGCTGCTTCAACAAAGCGGCAAGCTCCGCAACGTCGTCATCGGTGGCCAGTTCCGCCGCCTGCCGCGCCGCCTGCACTTCGATCGCCGTCCGCAGCTCCGCGTACGACCGCAGCTCCTGCGGCGAGATCGTGACAGCAGATCGCAACAGCCGCACACAGTTGGTCAGACTGGTCCGATTCCCGACAAACGTGCCGCGTCCCCGCTGGATATCGACGAGCCCCATGCTCTGCAGTCGGGCCAACGCCTCGCGCAGAACCGGCCGACTGACCTTGAGCTGTTCGACCAGTTCGTGCTCACCAGGCAGCCGCTCCCCCGCTGACAAATTCTGGTCTTTGATGACCCCAGCAATCCGCTCAACCACCAGATCCGCCGTCGTCTGCCGTTCAATCGCTTCGATCTGCATGAGTTCTTCTCCACAACCGCGGTGTTAACATGTCAGACATGTTAGCAGGGCCAGCAGCGGTGTCAATATGTCAGACATGTTCTCGCTGCCCGCAACGCCCTAAAGCGGGAAAGAACAGATTCCTCGTCAGCGGCAGGGCAAGATTCAATCTCAGAATTACCCGCTGCGGGTCGAGTCTGGGAAAACCATCCGGATGAGTGGGCTCTGTCGAGGAGCACGGTTGACGGTCCGACCTCGTCGCCAGTCGCTAAGGCAACCTGCCCCAGCCTCAGGCAGTCCAGGCGGTTTGATCGTCGGTGAATCACGTCAGATAAAGGGTCACTGCTATGAAATCAAGCGACTGATGCCAAGTGAACATAATGGTCTGGTGAATTACAGAGGCCAGGATTTGTTGGCTCAGGACACATCCATACTGTGCGGAGCGTCAGGATCGGCTGTCGTCGACTTCACGTCAAATCCGACGGTCGTCTCGGAACTGATCAGAACGCGATCGCCCTGTTTAGGAATGCGTGGCGGTTCCCACGTTTGCGTGTCCGACCACGCACCGCTGTGTATTGAACGAATGCTGAAGTCAACATCATGCGCATGATGATTATGGTCCTGAGCGATCGTGGAGATGGCGACCAGAAATGTGATGAGAACAACGGCGGAAGATTTGTATTGAGTCATGATGTGCTCTCGAGCAGAAAAGTGTTCCGCATACGAAAACGAATCGCCAGCGAGTGAGTCCACTGGACGGGCATGGAGACTCACTCTCTGGCAGGTCGTGCTGCTAAATTCGCGGGTTGCAGATATCGAAATAGAACCGTGGCGAGAAAATCGGCGACTGGCCTGAGACCACTCGGGCAAGCCTGTATCATCATCGAAGTCGAATTCATTCAATCCCCGCTGAATCGCAGAATAAGTCGATACGGATGCGCGGCGCCACCACGGTCGTGAGCATCCTGCAGCGCGAGCAGATACCGTCCTTTGATGAGGGTCACTTCCAGCTTTGGATCTGCCGATTTCTCGTTGTCGTCATTGCTGGCGATAATTGATCCTCGTTCGTCGTACAGCGAAAGGATGCCGTCCAGCCCGGAACCGAGACTCTGAGCCTTGAGCTCAATGGTCACCGTGGCGGATTTTTCAATATCGAAGGTGAAAACATCGACGTTGCCATCGGCGTGAATCTGTCCGTCGACAACCTGCGGGAACTGAATCTTCTGCGCGTCGCGAAAACCGTCGTTCGGTTCCTGCTCTGCCACAACTGGAAACCTGGAGCCGAACAACAAGGAGTGCGGTTTGGATTCGCCAGCCGGTGTGACGACGGTCAGAGAGATTGGATTCTGCTGTGTGTCTTCAGATGCCGCAGTCGTGATTTCGATCTCAATCTGCTGATCACCGATTTGTTTCGCGTCCTGCTTTGCCGGAATGGCGGCCGCTCCCGTGGACAAAACTTTAATCAGGACGCTAGCCTGGCTGGATCGCACTTCGGTGGCGGTATCCAGATGCCAGCCGCGGAGAACGATTTTGGTTGTCGTTCCGGGAGCAACAGCCAGCGGCGAAAACATGGCGATCCTGGGGGGCTCGGGCTTTTTTTCTTCGTCGCCGCGAGTCGTGGCGCAGAACGCCAGAAGAAGGGCAACGGTGAGTAACTTCCAACGTTGTGAAGGATTGTGGAGGTGTCGCTCCGCGACACCGGGAGTCGCGGAGCGACTCCCCCACAGAAAATGTCTAAACATAAAGTGCCTCGATCACTTCGCCTTCGTCCAGAATTTCGACGGGGCGACCGTCGGGTGTGAAGATTTGTTTTCTGGGGTTGATCCCGAGCGAACTCAGGATCGTATACGCCACATCCGCCGGACGAATGGGAGAATCCGTGACTCGCTCGCCGATCTTGTCGGTCGCTCCGAGCACTCGGCCAGTCTGAACTCCGGCTCCGGCGAACAGCAACGAAGCCGCCGGTGCCCAGTGATCTCGACCAACATCTTTGTTGATCTTCGGTGTGCGTCCGAATTCACCCATGGCCACGACCAGCGTCTCATCCAGTGTTCCTCGCTGAAGCATATCTTCGATCAGTGCAGAGAACCCCTGATCAAAATCCGGCAGTTTCTTTTCCAGTCCCTCCCAGATTTTCGCGTGATGGTCCCAGCCTCCGCTGTTCACCGTCACAAACGTGACGCCGCGTTCGACAAGCCTTCGAGCCAACAAACAACTTTGGCCGAACGTCGTGCGGCCATAGCGGTCTCGAAGCTGGTCCGATTCTTTGTCGATCGCAAACGCGTCTCGAGCTTCACCGGACAAGACCATTTCGGTGGCACGTTTTTGGAACTGACCGTACGCCGCCAACTGGTCGTTGCCTTCGATGCCTTTCGCCAGGCCGTCCACGGTTTGCAGCAGAGACTGGCGACGATTTGCGCGAACACTTCCGAGTGGTTCGGACCGCGACATGTCGCGGACACGATAACCTTCCTCATTCGGATCGCCGGCCTTGAAGGATTCGTATCGCCCGCCCAGAAAAGCGCTCTTGCCGAGCTCCCAGGTGAACGAAGGATTCTTCGGCACCGAAACATACGGAGGCAGTGTTCCGGGAAAACCGCTTTCATGCGCGGCAACGGCACCGATCGCCGGCCAGTCGCCGAACGCGGAACCGAATCGTCCGGACATGACCCAATTGGTCGCTGTTTCATGATGATCGTTGTTGTGAGCTCCGCCGCGATGCAGGCAGACTTTATCCATCGACTGAGCCATCATTGGCAGCAGTTCGCCGACCATCAACCCGGAAACGTTCGACGCAATCGGTTTGTATTTGCCGCGAATATCTTCGCTGGCATCCGGCTTCATGTCGAAACTGTCGTGATGCGACAAGCCACCACCAAGATAGACCAGAATCACAGACTTCGCGCGTTTCGGCGCGTCGTTAGCAGCTGCCTGCGATGCCAGCAGCCCTGGGAGACTCAGGCCGAGCGGCGCCAAACTGCCGACTCGCAGAAAGTTTCGCCGGCTGCGATGAAAATGGAGATCGAACATTGTGTTGTCCTGAGTTGAATACTGTTAGCGAATGGCCAGATCTATCGTCGCCTCGAGCAACCCCGCGAATTGTGTCTGTTAAATGAAGTCGGAATTTACGTCCTGTTGTGGTCGAGTTGCTCCGCAACTCGACGCCGAGTCGCGGAGCGACTCTTCTACAGTTGGTTTGCAGAAAAACACAAGATAGATGCACCGCTTCTCCACGAAACGCGACCATCGTTGACGCCGTCTTTCCTGTTAATGCTGAAATGCAAATTCCTTCGAATTCAAGAGCGCCCAAAATAAGTCCTGAAGCGCTTCGCCGCGATCGGCGTCTTTTAATGATGCATTGATGCGACTGGCTTCTTCATCGGTCGGCAACCGACTGACGGATGCCATAAACAGGTCGCTGATCAGTTTGTTGTTATCCGGTTGCGAAGCCAGCAGTATTGCGAGGCGTCCGCTGGGGGACTTTAGTTTGCGGGTGATGCCGTCGCTGTTCTGCAGATGCAGCAACTGAGGCAGCGTGACGTCTCCGGAACGTTCGCACGCACAGGCTGTTGTGCGTTCCGAACGGCCGAACAGAGTTAGAAAGTACGAGTCCGTTCCCGGATCAGGAACCTGGATTGCTCGCACTCCCAGCGGATAGCCGGGGAATTGTTCCGGTTCGTCCGTTGCCGAACAGATCGCATCCAGCATCACTTCGGCGGGCAGTCGACGAGCATAAAAGTGGGAGTAAAACCGGTCGTCGCGGAAGTTGGACGTCGTCGTCTGGGCCGACAATTGATAGGTCCGCGAGTTCATTATCAGACGCATCACATGCCGCAGATCGTAGTTGCTGCTGACAAACTCCTGATTTAAGAACTTCCAGAGGTCGCGATTCGAAGGCGGGTTGGTGGCTCGCAAATCGTCAACCGGCTCGACCAGACCAACTCCCAGAAAATGCTTCCACAGTCGATTCACCATGGCACCTGAGAAATGTTCGTTGCCGGGATCTGTCATCCAGCGAACCAGCGACTGACGAGGATCTTCTCCTGCGGCGATGTCTGTGACAGCGCGGTCAAGCGGACGCGGCTTCAGGTTTTCGCCAGTGCGCGGTTGTCGTACTTCGACCGACTTCATGCGTTCTGATTCGATCTGTTTCTGAAGATCGCCGATTCGTTTCTGCGTTTCCTCGACCTTCTTTTCGTCGCTGGCGGCGGTGAATTCTGCGAGCTGTTTCTGTTGCTCCGAAATCTGTCGCGATAGATTCAACTGATGTTGCGTGCCCACGATCAGGTTCGTCGCCGCTTCCTGGGGCTGCTTTCGATCCAGAGCGACTCGTGAGAAATAGCTCACGAAATGGTAGTAATCGTCCTGTGTATACTTTTCCAGCGGATGATTGTGACAGCGGGCACAGCCTATCCGAGCACCCAAAAACGCCTGAGCAACGGAATCAGCCACTTCTGAATCTGCCGCGGATTTTTCACCGACGGTAACGATGTAATATCCCACGGCTGGATTTTCGTCACTTGCACCTTCCGCCAGAAGAACGTCGGTGGCGATTTCTTTCCAGTTACGTTCGGCAATCAATTGCTCTCGCAACCATTGGTGCAACGACCGCACTCCTTTGGTGCCGCGAACATCGTGATCTCGCTCGCGGCGATTCTGCACGACGTCGCCAAGTTGCAATGCCCAGAAATCGATAAACTCAGGACGCAAAAGCAGCTGATCGACCAGGCGAGATCGTTTGTCTGCATCAGTGTTAGCCAGGAACAGGCGAACTTCTTCGACGGTGGGCAATGTGCCGATGCAATCCAGGAAGGCTCGCCGCTGAAACGTGGCATCGTCGCTCAATGAAGACGGTTCGATGTTCAGCGTTGCCAGGCGTGAATAGACGTGGTCGTCAATGGCGTTGTTTTTAACGGCAAACCATTGCGGATCCGCAGTTCCGTCGAACGGCATGGTGAACGTTGCGATTTCAACCTGTCCTTGAAACGTCGCTCGCACAACGGCTTCACCATTGCGGAGTGCCGTGACGCTGCCGCCTTCAGTAACGTTCAAGATTCCTGCATCGCTGGACGCGAACTGCGTGAGCCACGTGACATCGCGTCGGTCGCCGTTTTCGTAAACTGCGGTGACTTTCAAAGTCCGCGAGTCGTGAATCGAAAGTGTTTCCTGAGTGGGTTCGACTTCGATTCTTGCAATCGCTGGATCTTCGTCGGTGGGGCCTTTAGCTCCTGCCAGGACCCAGTCGATTAGAATCTGCTGAGCCGGGCTGTTCACTTCGAACCGTTTGCCGCCGCCGTGCGGAACAGTGCCGACAGCTTTTCCGATAAGCAGGCTGTCTGCAGGAGATACCATGTTGATTCTGCGGCTAAGTGATTCACGAACAATCGACTCGAAGTCATCCGCGGGCGCGAAACCTCGCAGAGAAAGTTTGAATCCGTTTTGTCCGGCCAGCTTGCCATGGCAGGTGCCCGCGTTGCATCCAAAACGCGTCAACACCGGAACCACGTCGTTGCTGAACGACGGCGCCGATGGCTCGTCAGCCTGACTCAACGTCATCGTCAGGAGGATTATGCCAAAGCAGGCGGTGGTACTCAGGGGCAGTTGTAGAATCATGGAAGATTACTTTGGAGCCCGCGAACGGACATTGCAACGTTGGTAAGGGAGCCGCCTGTGCTACGCCAGAATATCTTTGAGGACTTCACCTGCGACATCCGTCAGCCGAAAATCGCGGCCGTTGAAGCGGTAGGTGAGTTTCTCGTGGTCGATGCCCATCTGATGCAGAATCGTGGCGTGAATGTCGTGTGCACTCACGCGATTTTCGACGGATTTGTAGCCGAACTCATCGGTCGCTCCGTACTGGGCTCCACCTTTGAATCCGCCGCCGGCGAACCATGTCGTGAACGCGTTGGGATTGTGGTCTCGCCCGCCCACGTCCTGCGAATCCGATGTGCGACCAAATTCGCCGCCGTAGATGATGATGGTTTCATCGAACAATCCGCGTTGCTTCAGGTCGGCCAGCAAAGCGGCTGTCGGCTGGTCAACGGTTGCCGCACACGCGCGATGATTTCCATTGATGTCGTTATGAGCGTCCCATGGCACATCGCTGACAGCTCCGCCGGGAGTGTTCGGGCAGGCCGCGAAGATCTGCACGAAGCGAACGCCGCGTTCGATCAGTCGGCGAGCGATCAGGCATTGCCGCCCGTAGTCTTTCGACTCGGGACGATTCAAGCCGTACATTTCCTGAATGTGATCCGGTTCCTGAGCAAGGTCAAACGCTTCGGGAGCCGACGTTTGCATGCGATACGCCAGTTCGAACGATTCCAGCCGCGCGTTCAGATCGCGATCGAACGGACGTTGTTCCGCGTGCTTCGCATTGGTTGAGTTCAGAATATCCAACAGCGATCGTTGCTGTTCGCCGGTGAGGTCTGCAGGGCGACCAAGGTTATCAATCGGTTTCGCTCCCCGCGGGTCCAATGATGTTGCCTGGTAGACTGACGGAAGGAATCCCGACGACCAGATCGGATCGGCTCCTCGCGGTTTTGTTCCGTGCATCACCACGTACGCCGGCAGATTGGCGTTCTCGCTGCCGAGTCCATATGTCAGCCACGATCCCATGCTGGGGAAGCCCTGCCGAATCATCCCGGAATTGAATTCCAACATCGCCGGAGTGTGATTATTCGACTGTGAGAAGCACGAATACACGAACGCGATGTCGTCGACGTGCTTCGAGATATTCGGAAAAATCTCCGACGTCCACGCTCCGGATTGACCGTGCTGAGAAAACTTGAAGGGCGACTTCAACAGCTTGCCGCTGGTGGTAAAGAAGCCGGTTTTGGGGTCGGCCCCGGCCAGTGCTGTTCCGTCTCGTTTTTCCAGTTCGGGCTTGTAGTCGAAAGTGTCGACCTGCGACGGGCTGCCGGTTTGAAACAACCAGATCACAGCCTTCGCTTTGGCTTTCCCTGGTGCCGGACGCATGGCCAGCGGATTGTTCGACTGTCGATCAGCGGCAACGATTCCCTCCTGGTGGAGCAGGTTGGTCAACGCCAGTGACCCGCAGCCAAGGCCAGCCTGCTGCAGGAATTTTCGTCGTGAGGTTAGGTTTGTCATTGGGTGAAACTTCCGTTGAGAGATTTCCTGCGTTGTTGGCCAACGGCCATGTTTATCGTAGCCTGGGGCATCGCCCCAGGACTTGTTGCATCAATTTTCGTTTTGGCCAACGGCCATATTCAATCGTCGTTGTGATTATGGCCGTTGGCCAATTCCGTTTCGTCATATTCGGCTCCTGGGGCGATGCCCCAGGCTACGGTGTTGAATGGCCGTTGGCCAAAACTGAATGCTGCTGAGTGCCTCTCTAATCGATGTACACAAATTCGTTCATACACAAAATCAAATGACAGAAATCACGTATCGCCAGAGACTCCGCGTTTGCATCGGCTCCTCGGGAATCCTTTTGACGTTGAATGAAACTCATCATCGTCGCGCGTTCTGATTCCCTGGCCGGGCGAGACAGCGCGATCTGATACGCTCGGTCAATTGTCTGTTCGATACTCGTGTCCGGCGTCGGCCTGGCCTGGGCGGCGAACTTTGTGGCAATGTCTCGAATGATGCTGGAATTCAGCAGCACCAACGCCTGCGGCGCCACCGTGCTTTCTTCTCGCGACGCGATGCCCTGCATGGTGTCGGGAGCGTTGAACAACTGCAGCATGGGGATCAACTGGCTGCGTTTGATCGTGAAGTACATGCTGCGGCGAGTACTGTTTTGATCCAGCGTGCCTTTGCCGAACATCGTGCGATCAAGTGTGCCGCTGACAGCAAGCAGCGAATCTCGAATGAGTTCCGCTTCCATGCGGCGCGAATTGCGGCGCCACAGCAGCAGGTTCTCAGGATCCTTCTGGCCTGCATCTGCAGTGATTTCTCCCGCCTGCATGTAGACGGCACTGGTCATGATCAGTTTGTGGATGGGTTTCAGCTGCCAGCCACCTTTGATCAGTTCCGTCGCCAGCCAATCGAGCAGTTCCGGGTGCGAAGGTTTCTCACCACGAGTTCCAAAGTCACTTGGCGTCGCCACGATGCCTCGACCAAAGTGATGATGCCACAGTCGGTTCACGATGACTCGAGCCAACAGGTGCCCGCCTCCGTGATCGACGTCCGTTAGCCAGTCCGCCAGTCCCAGACGTCCGGGGCGCAGCTTGTCTGCGGCGGCCGGTTCGGCCAGCCACTGCTTTTCCTGCTGATCCGTTCGCATCAGCACCTGCAGGAATCCAGGAGCAGCCTGGTCCTGTTTGTTGTCGGCGTTGCCACGACGAAGATGATAAACCTTGTAGGTGTCTTCGCCGAATTGATACGTCGTTCCGTTGACTCGGGCCGCGAACACGTTGGTGAGTTCCGGTTTCGGAATCTGCGTGTCGTGCCGCGCAACCGTCTGGTTCAGTTTCAACCAGTCCAGATCAAAACCTTTGTGCCAGTCGACCAGTTTCTGCTTTTTCGCGTCGTCTCGTTTGTCGGCAGCAACGGCCAGAATCGCTGTGATTTCGGCCGGTGTGGCGGTGGCACTGGCGGCGAAGTAGAAGCCGGTTGCTCCACCGCCGTTCACGATCTTCATCAGCACTTCGTTGCGACCAGTCGCCAGTTGAATGGTCGCCGTTTCCTGTCCGGCAGCGGCGACGTTGCGGCCGACTTTCTTCGACAGAACTTCGCGACCGTTCACCCACAGCTTGATGCCGTCGTCACTTCCGAGTGACAAGGACAGTACCTGTGGAGTTGCGGACTCGATGACGCGGAACAGATAATTGCCGCAGTTGCTTCCGGTGAGTTTGTCGTTATGAGCAACGCCGTCACTCCAGCTCGGCTGTTCCGTCCACTTCAGTTTGTCTTCTTCAAATGACTTGCTGAGATCTGTATCGATTTCCGGCGGGAACACCTGATCGAAGGCTGTATCAAAGTTGGTGGAGGCGAATGGTCCGATGTGGTGCCATGGGCCGATTCCGTCAATCGGCGTCGACACGGCTGGCGTGGCGACGAAGTAGAATCCAGACGGGCCGCCGCCGTTAACGATTTTCATCAACAGTTCATTGCGACCTTTCTTCAGCTTCGCCTGAACGGTGTCTTGTCCGACGACGACTCCTCCCGATGTGGGACTCGCCAGAACCTGTTCGCCGTTTACCCAAACCTTGATCGCGTCGTCTCGCCCAAGCGACAGCGACACCCCCTGATCTTCCGAAGATTCAATCTCACGGAAAAGGTAGTTCGCGGAATTGTCGCCGGTCAGAGTGTTATGAATTGTCACATCCTTCCAATCCGGCTGCGGCGTCCACTTGACCGTTTCGCCCAGATAAGTCGCGGCAAGATCAACAGCCGTTTCCGGATCGAACGCCTGTTCATAAGCCTTGTTGAAATCCTCCGCTGCGAACGGCCCCGCATGATGCCAAACACCCGGCGAAATCGTTGGTGTGGCAACCGCAGCGGCGACAGGTGCTTCTGCTGCCGCTGACGTCAGCCATGCTTGCAGGGTGTTCGGCAACTGCTGTTGTTCATAGGTTGTGCGAGCCGCCACCAGTGGCGCATGAGTCGCGTCGTATTCCGCTTTCGCTTTTTGAAATGCTTCCGGCTGCATGTTGATGCCCGTATCGGCGAATCCCACATCGGCGAAACAAGACGTCAGGCGGTAGTAATCAAACTGCGGCAGCGGATCGAACTTGTGACTGTGACAACGACTGCAGCCTACGGTCAGGCCCAGCATCGAAGTGCCCAAAGTGCTGACGATGTCGTCAAGCTGTTCGTAACGACTGCGTTCGCGTTCTTTCTGAGTTTGCTGAGTCGTATACGTGCCAGCGACCAACAGCCCGGTGGCTGCGATGTTGTTGATAGCGGTCAGTGCTTCGTCGGTCGTTTTTACGTTGACGTCGGTCAGCAAATCGCCGGAAATCTGCAGCCGCACGAATTCGTCGTACGGCATATCAGAATTCAAAGCACGAATCACGAAGTCTCGGTAATGCCACGCGTTCGGACGGTCGCCGTCGAATGCGTAGCCGTTGCTTTCCGCAAAACGAGTCACATCCAGCCAATGCCGCGCCCAGCGTTCGCCGAAATGTTCGTTGGCGAGTAAACCATCGATCAACCGTTGATAAGCTCCAGCAGAATCGGTGGCCGATTCCTTCAGAAACGCTTCGACGTCTTCCGGTTGAGGCGGTAGTCCGATCAGATCGAAGTACGCTCGGCGAATCAACGTCCGCGGACCGGCGATGTTGTTGGGCGTGATTCCAGCCTGCTCGTGCCGAGCTCGCACAAACTGATCGACCGGTGTACGAACCCAACTGGTGTCGGCAACTGCAGGCGGCGCCGGCTGTGTCAGCGGCAGAAACGCCCAGTGCTGCTGACCGGCTTTCATGTCGATTTCAGACGATGCGACAACGGCCTCGCCATCCCGAGGATCGGGGGCTCCCATTTCGATCCACTTGCGAAAGTGGCCAATGAGTTCGTCCGGCAACTTGCCCTTCGGAGGCATCTTAAACGAGTCATGCGTCATCGCACTCAGTAGCAGACTTTCCTCCGGTTTGCCGGGGACAACGGCTGGCCCGCTTTCGCCACCCTTGCGACTTCCGTCACGAGAATCCAACAGCAAGCCGCCCTTCAGCTTATTCCTTCCCGCCGCACCTGCAGAATGGCATTCGTAGCAGTGCGTGACCAGTTCAGGCCGAATCTTCGCTTCAAAGAAGTCGAGCCCCTGACGATCTCCATCAGCGCCGTGCGCCGATGCTGTCGTGATCAGAAAAGTTAGCAGGAGAGGCAGGTTTCTCACAAAGAACTCCAAAAGGCAGGAGGGCTCTCTAGTGCTGATAGTCGTTCCAGTTCGAGAAAAGTGAAACGGACGAAAAAGCGACTTGAGAGCGAGAAAAATTGAGGCAGGACGAACACAGGTGGGACCAGGCAACATTGTCACCCAAGCGATCATCAGATTACCAGAAACATCGGTCGAGAAACCGTTTTCGGTGCCTTTGAACAGAATTCGTCGAATCAACGAATTACCACAGGCTCTAGCGTTTCTTCACCATTGTACCTGCTTACGCTGTACGATACCTCACAATCCTGTTGCACAATGTTGGAATTTGTCTCGTGCAGGATTCACGGAAGCCTTTGAAATATCAATGGCTTAACCGCTACAGAATCCTCAGTGACCGTGTTTTGGCGTTCGACTTCCAGGAAAGAAGACCGTGACAGGACGTCCGTGGGGAATATGTCCTGCCGGTGTGTCCAATTGAACCGGGATCGAGACCTCTGCCGCGGCGCCTCACTTTTTCACATTGCAGGAAATATAAGCACGAGGTCTGCAGGACGAGGTGGCTGTTGTTGTCTGGGGAGAATTTCGGCGAACGCCGAAGATCAACAATAACGGCGGACGTGATCACTGGCCGCGAGTGTGTAGTGCCTTGTTGGCGGGCGGAGGAATGAAGACCAGCCGGTAACGTTTCAGCAAGTCTTCGCGACGATATATCACAATCTCGGCATCAATCTGGATTTGGACCGACTTTTTGATTTCCGCGGTGTCCCTCGCACGTTTGTCGAACCGGGAGTGAAACCGATTCGCGAACTTGTGGGCTATTCAAAGCCAACCGTATTCACTGCGGCGCAGACGGCACGACCGAATTCACTCGACAAAGCCTGACGTAAGCATTTGACGAGAAAGTTGCCCTCGGCGAACTCACCGAATCGCGCAAGTCGAATAAGTTGACAGATAATGCAAGAGGACGTCCTGAAGCTGTTTCCCCGGTTGCAGCGTCTGCTTGGGCGGGACTATGACATTCCGCGATAGAGGCACCCCACGATCCCGTCGGGCTCAATAACAAATTGCATTGTCATTACCGGGTCGCCAAAGGATGTTGCGACGAGGTCGATCCACCAGCAACTGGTCGAGCGACGCCAATCCGTTACCAATCCGTTACCAATCCGTTGGTGATCTGTTGTCGCTCGGCTG
>CALFSX010000272.1 GCA_937916515.1 uncultured Planctomycetaceae bacterium
GGTGGTACAACAACCGGTGGTACAACAACTGGTGGTACAACAACTGGTGGTACAACAACCGGCAATGCTCCTGTGAACCTGAATGCTCCTGTGGATCCACTTGAACCAGCTGTCCCAACGGAATCCTTCACGGAACTCGTGACGGGCAATGTCCTGATCGAAGATCGCAGACCGGACAGAGATCGTTTCGATGTGCTCGTGACGGACGTACCATTCGGGGTCTTGTCGAATGATAATGGTGGCATCATCAATGGTGTGGTACCTGCAGATTTCGTAGTCATGGTCGACGGAATCACTGCGGAGTTCCTGGATGCCAATGACAATGTCATTGCTATCGCAACGGATTTTGAAGCGGAATTTCAGGCGGCGGATTTGGTCACACTGGCCTATTCCATTCGCGATGCAAACCAATTGGCATTGTTGAGTGGGGTCAGCAAGATCCGCGTCAGTCAGACTGACCCGGGAACTCTGAGCCTTGTCGAGTTGGCGACAGTCGAGCTTGCGACTGTGCTTCCATAGTGCTGATCAAAGCAGCTCTGCCGCTGTCATACAGCGGCAGAGTTATGCTGTTCACATCACGAAGTTCCATCGACTAAAAATCAACGGAGCAACACAGAAGAGTGCAGATGCACTCGCCTGTGTTGCTCTTTTTTTTGGTCCTGAAATAAATACACACAGATGGCAGTTGTCGTGATTAAAAACGCGATCAATTACAGTGTTATAGTGCTCGGACTGCTCCATGCTCGGAGCGAATCATGTGTTTAGAATGAACTGCCGGATCGTTGCGAGCTTCGCTAAGAAAAACGGGTTCGCCTTGTCTGTTCATGTGATCAGTCCCGCTGCAAGAACGGGAAATCCGCATGCCTTAAAGACAGTTGTATGGCTTCTTCGCTCATGAGCGTTTCGTGCATGAGACATTTTGCAATGTAGAAAGATATCGTGGCGGACGCGATCTTGCGGGGGCGTAATACTACAACCATAGTGTTGAGGGTTGATGTCTGTGCAACTGGACCGCATCGCGAGGCAGACATCCATCGGAGGACTTTGAAGCGTACCTGCAAGACACTGCTGACGCTCCTGCACCAGGTTTTCAGACACTTTGGAGTTTTGTTTCTGTCTTGAGTTTGTCTTCGTCTACCGGGGCAACGAAATGAAGTTTTCAAAGTAGTTTACGAGCAGGGCTCTGGCAGCGATGTTCCTGTCGGCGTCAGTCTCTTCAACGCTGATGGTTGGAGGCACCAGCCAGACGCAGCAGGGCGTGGATGCCCAGCAGGTATTGGAACAGACGCTGGTACGTCAGCAGCAGGACCTTGAGACATTGCTGAAGCAGCATGAGGCTCAGCGACAGGTCCTGAACAGTGCGATTCAGGCGACTGCAGCAGCCAATCCTGTGAACAATCAGGCAATCCAGTCCTTGCAGCAGCAATTAACCACGCTGCAGCAGAAGCAGGACACTGATAAACAGGCGCTTGCGAATCGTCAGCGTCAGGAATCAGACGCTCTTCCGCGCGGGGATTAATAAGCCGGCCGGTGGACAGAACCCAGCGGCACCTCAGGATCCCGCCGGCGAAGTCCCGGCGATTTCACCAACGGAAGTGGCCGACATCCGTGCAACGAAAGACAATGTCGGGCGAGCTTCGATTGATCCTCGAATTCTGTTTTGCCTGTGGCTGTATGCGACCCTCGCAGGCGAAACGAGCGGGCGACGCATTGCGATTCTGACGGAACGCGATGTGATTTATGAATATCTCTGCGGAGGCGGATCGGTCAACTATCACACGATCCGGGATTTTCGTTCGCAGCATCGTGAGTTGCTCAAACGTGTGCTCACCGATGCTGTTGCGATGCTGCATCATCATGGGCTCGTGCAACTGGAAACGATCGCTCAGGATGGCAGACGCGTGACAGCCTCCGCAGGCAGCAGCAGCTTTCGTAGTCAGGAGACACTGGAAGAATCGCGTGCCGCCGCACGGGCGTATCTTGAACAGCTTGAGTCTGGCGACGATGAAGATGAAGATGCTGCTGAAGATGATGCTGCTGCTGCTGATGCTGCTGATGCTGAAGATGAAGAAGAAGAAGAAGAAGAAGAAGAAGATGCTGATGCAAGAAACAGGGGTAATGATGCTCCGTCGCATCGTCAGAAATCTGCTCGTGAGCGGGCTGCACGAGAGAAAACCCAGCGTCTGCATGATGCGTGTGAGCAGATGAAAGAGCTTCAAGAAGCTCGCGATAAACGCAATTCCGGCAAGAGCGAAGAGCAGCAGCGGAGCACGCCGCGAGTGTCCGCAACCGATCCGGATGCTCACCGCATGAAGATGGGAGATGGTGGATTCCGGCCAGCCTGTAACGTGCAGTTCGGCAGCGATGCCGATGCCGATGCGCTGGTGATCGTGGATGTTAACGTCGAAACCGTCGGCAGTGATGCGGGTCTACTCGAACCAATGCACACTCGTGTGTGCGAGCAGTACGACAAAACTCCGGAACAGTGGCTGGCGGATGGCGGCTTCAGCAAAAAAGACGGAGTCACATCGGTTGAACGCGCTGGCACAAAATTCTTCGGCCCGGTCACCAGCGAAAAACAGATTCTCGCAAAGGCGGTGATCCGTATGAACGACAAGTCAGCGACACGGACGAGTATGCTGCATTTCGCGCACGAATCAAATCAGAAGCTGCTCAGGAAATCTATCGCCGACGCAGGGCAACGGCTGAATTTCCGAACGCATTCTGTCGCAATCAAGCGCTGTCTCAGTTTCGCGTGCGAAGCCGACTGAAAGTTCTGGCCCAGTCCCTGTGGCACGCCCTGGTCTACAACTTTCAACGCTTCCGCAATCTCTGCGTGCCGGAGACTCAGCAGTCGTATCTCGAGTTTCTCAACAACCACAGAAAGCGGCTCCAGAACCATGCAAAACACCAGCACTCTGAGCAAAACTTACACCCAGCGTGGGCTACCAACCTTGAACCACTCTGCTCAATCCCACAGCCACAGCTCGATTCGTGTGTTTCATCCGTCTCGAAACTCCTTGACCTCCGAAACCCATTCAGCTTGCCCCAGACGGTATTTCTTCACAGCCTCACCGAGCCCTGGCAAGTCAGCCAGGGGCAACGCAACCCAGGTTGCATCTCCCCTGGGGCTTTTTACAGGAAGACAACATGTTCCCATGACCGTCAGAAGACCGCGATGCTCTATGTCCGGCGAAGCATCGCACGATGATGTGGCAAGGTGATCGCGCAAAGACCGGCTGGCGAATTCTCTGCGATCCCCGGCCGCCACCATAGAGACACCGAAGCCTGAAAATTGGCAACGACCAATCATTTCGAATGCGGAGAGGCCGCATCATCAGCTCGGTCTGTTTTCAAGCCGATGTTTGGCAGATTGGCGATTGAGTCCAGCCGCTCCCGGATCGATGAATCGGGAGTCGACAGGAGCGTTTTTATCAGCCGCAGGAACTTCGCATTGGCGCCACGAGACGTTACTGCAACTTCTTGGCCATGCACTGGATAAGAGACTTTACCGTACGTTCAATGACGACGATCTGAAACGCTATTCGTTCCACCCCAAACGGGTGTTTGACGATGTCTTCAAATTTTGCAAGTCGCTCGATGACGTCACCCACACAGATGTTACCCAGACATCCTTTCAGGCGGTGGAGGGAGCGACCAAGGCGTTCCAGATCCCTCTCCGCGATTGCGCCATGGATATCACTGAACTGAAGCGGCACTGTGCGTTCGACAATCTGAATCAGTTCCCGAACCTGCGTTGAATCGTTGTTGCAGGATTCGATCAGGTCGTCCCATTTCAGCGAGAATTCAAGAAGCATCTCTGCAGCCGGTATGAACCCCTCAGTCCTTTTATAGGCCAGATGAGTTGAGACTGTCTCAATCAGGCTTCGTCCTGTGAATGGTTTGGCCAGATATCCATCCATTCCATGGGACAGACACGTGACAGCATCCTGAGACATCGCATTGGCCGTCGTGGCAATAATGGGAAGTCCGGAAAACCAGTTTTGACTGCCCCGGATCAGTCGAGTTGTTTCGAAGCCACCCAATTCCGGCATCATCACATCCATCACAATGGCATCAACACTTCTGGGTGGCATTGACGACAATCCGGTCAGGAGAGCTCGACCATCATGAAAAACTGAAACCTGATATCCTTTCGCTTCCAGCATGCTGCGAGCAAGTCGAGCACTGACCAGATCGTCTTCAACCACAATCACGTGTTCTTGTCGGCCTGCGGTCCTGCTTTTCTCTTCAGCCTGCGGTTCGTCTGCTGTAGAGTTCTCTGTCAAATCTGACAGCTTGCAGGTGACGTTAAATTCAGAGCCAAAGCCTTCTCGCGAATCAACCCAGATCTGACCATCCATGAGTTCCACAAGGCGAGCACAGATTGCCAGTCCAAGTCCTACGCCGCCCGATTTTCTTGTTCCGGAAGAGTCAACCTGCTCAAACAAACGGAAGATGTCTTCTGTGCGGTTGGCGGGAACTCCGATGCCAGAATCGATGACTCGGATATGGAGAAGGTCTCTGTGACCAGGCTCCAGAAACACTTCGATGTGGACAAAACCCGACTTCGTGAACTTGATCGCGTTTGTCGTGAGATTAATGATGATCTGTCGCAGTTTTCCGGAATCTCCAAACCACCAGATTGGAGTCTCAGCAGCAATCGTCCATACAAACGAGATATGCTTTTCCGCCGCTCTCTTTTGAAAGAGCGGAGTGAGCATCATCATCAATTCAAGGAGATTAAACTCACTGTTATCCAGAATCAGTTTTCCAGCCTCGACCCGTGAGCAATCCAGAATATCGCTGATCAGAGACAGAAGCTGTTCGGCCGAATCCTGGCTGGAGTCCAGCCACTCACGGCACTGAATCGAAATCGGCGTGTTCCGAACTTGTTCCAAAGAGCCCAGAATGTTATGCAAAGGAGTTCTCATTTCGTGGCTCACGACGGCAAGAAACTCAGACTTGGCCTTATTCGATTGTTCCGCGATTTCACGGGCTTTGATGATCTCGGCTTCGCCCTTCAGTTGCTCCGTTATGTCCCGCGCGACACCGCAGAAGATACCTCCGGATGCATTCGCGGTTGACAAGTGCCATGCAAGCCAGCGTTCCTGTCCATCGTTGCGAGTCATTCGGGTTCGAACCCGGATGACTGACGAAGGCAATTCGGCCTCCGCCACTTGCTCAAGAAACAGTTTGCGATCATCCGGATGCAGAAAATCGGCAATGCAACGATCGTAGAGTTCATTATTGGACAGGCCGAGGAACTGCTGGAACGAGGCACTGACAAGACGCAGATTGCCCTCCCTGCTGGCCACGCAGAGCATATCGATGGAGTTTCGAAAGAACTGATCCTGTTCCATCTGCAATCGACGGCGTTCGGTTGCATCCTGTACCACAGACACAGCTCCCGACTGAATCCCGCTGAGATCTTTCAAGGGGTAAGAGGAGACAACATACCAACCGGTTTTACCTCCGGGGATTGGCGTCAGTTCTGTTTCGACAGTGACCGAAGGGGATCCACTCAGAACCGCCGCACAGGGCGGCTGCGGCTCCGGGTTGGGAGTTCCACAATAGAGGAGCCGATAGTCTAGTCCGCGGATATCGCCGTACGTTCCAGAGAACAACTGCTCCATGGCACGATTTGCGCGAATAATCCTGCCGTTCATATCCAGGATGCTGATATTGTCCGGCAGGGCATTGAAACACTGTTCCCATTCCATTCGGGACGCGTGCAGTTCCTGCCGGAGACTGTGCTCATGGGTGAGTTCACGAATAAACCCGATGAACAGGGTCACGGCAGCGTTCTGAATTTTGGAGACCGAGACTCTGACGGGAAATTCACTGCCATCACTGCGAATAGCCAGGGACTCCACACTGAAGTCATTCTTACCAACTCCGGAATCGTTTTTCGGAAACGCCCGAATGAAGTCCTCGCGCAATCGAGGTGCTACGATCGCATCGCCCATTGGGACGCCGATGACATCCTGGCGAGCGTAGCCGAACATCTTTTCCGCAGCTTTATTAAACTCAACAATGGCCCCGTCGAAATTCGTAATGATCACGGCGTCATTTGATGCGTTCAGGATCGCAAAGTACGCCAATTGCGAAATCGCCGCATTTTCCGTTGCAAGTTCTTTTGTGGGATCAGGCAATGAATTGGGCATAGTTTTGCAGCGTAGTTTAGAGAGTGTGGGAAGCCAGCAACGGAGAGTAGACAACGCAGGGTGGGGAGCGGGAAGTTCCTACCTCCGGAATTCAAATTCAAGTGAGTAGCGTTAAAAAAGAGATCAGATCCAGACCAGGAGGGCTTTCCCTATTCCCCCAAAGTCCTGATGGTCCCACTGTAGAGAAATCCTCTCCGCAACTCTTCAGCCCGAATCAGTAAATCTCGAGCACATTCCTGATGAAGATCAGGACTCCACGATTCAATGGATGAGCATAGACTTGTCGCTCTTTCAGATATTCTCACCAAATGGTCAGCAGTTACCTGCGAGAGGCACTTTGTTATCTGTTGAGAATGCCTCGAAACAGGCCATCGGTGCAGATGAGCCACGGTAAAGCCTGGCTTGAATCTGATTGTCAACCGGGTCCGTCTCAACAAGACGTGCGAGTCGATGATCCCAATTCAGAAATTGTTCAGGCTCTTTATTCTCGGCCAAGTGAATACCCCCTTTTGCTCATCGACAAAGGCACGCTGAGTATTCAATCCTGAGCCATGAGCTACACCGATTCAGGGCAAACCCCGTGTTGTTCTGTTATCTCGCCACGTTCGCAAGGAAACTTGAGTATGAATTTCCCTGCTCGCGGCCTATCGTCGTGTGGGTTTTCTCGCCGTTGCTCCGCTCAAAGGTGACTGACTGGTCCCTTTCATGTGACGTAATTTTCTCAATTGAGCCAGGAAGTATTCGCTCTCTTGAAACTCACCGAGTTCTGCAGCCAGATTGGACGCGAACAGCAGCAAATCTTCACGTTGAGCACCAGGTATAGCAAGAACCCTCCGGATCAATGTCAACGCCGTAGATTCGTTTCCTGCCCTCATATGCAGATAGGCAAGTTGTTCCGTCTCTCTGACTGGAAAATCAGAGTCCACAAGAGATTTTTTGCCCGCCACAGCCAATGTTTTCCTGCTCCATTCAGGAATTGTCTGGGTTTCGTTCAGTGCGAGTAACAGCCAGTATCGTTCAGACTCCGGAAGTTCGTGCGCTTCAATCAGCATACGATAGTTTTCCAGTGCTCCGGCCATGTCGCCGGAGAGAACCTGCTGTTGTGCCAGTGCGGATCTCAGCAGGGCATCGGATTCTCCAAGATCAACCAGCTTCTGATAGTATTCAGACGCGGCCTTATTATCGCCTCGAACCTGCTCGATCACTGCAAGTCGTTCGAGTAACTGCCGGTCGCCCTGAGCTATTTGAACCGGATCTACCGCCATCGACTCAGCCAGGGCCTTCGCTTCCGAAAGCTTGTTGTCCGCAATCATCACGTCGATCACCAGAATCCGTTGTTCGGCAGTCAGAGCGGCCGAATCTGGCAGGTGCTGCATGGCCTCCCTGACTCGCCCTTCCTGAAGCAGCAGGCCCGAATACTCGCACAGAATTTCAGGCTTGCACGGGTATTCTCGAACCAGATCTTCAAAGTGTTTTACTCCGCGTTCGGTATCTCCTGCATTTGCAGCACAGCGTGCCGCAGCCAGAAGAAGGTCCTCCCGTGGGATGGTCGGCGGCATCAAATTACCGAAACCTTTATCGGCCTGCTGAGTTGGATTCTGATCAACGCTGTTTTGGTCTTCCTTCAACAACGCTTCATAAGACCTCAGTGCCAACTGAAACTGTTTTGTATCCGCCAATGCGTTCGCCAGACGCATTTGTTGTGCTCGGGAGAGATGTTCGGACTGACCTCCGACACTCAACAACTGCACCACATCGTCTGCTCGTTTCAGTTTTAACATGACATCACAGACCAGCAACTGACGCTTATCACTCAGCTGCTGGGACCGCAGACGGTTAACTAGCTGGACGGCACGTCTTGTCAGCTCGGTCGGTGGCTGAATATGCCCCAACATCGCCGACAGAATCGCTTCTTCCAGTTGTTCGCCGTCCAGCATTGGCATCTGGTCTGGCAGCGTCAGCCGAATGTCAGCCCTTGACGCTTCGCGTGAGCGGTACGCGAGCCTGATTGGCATCTGGTCTGGCAGCGTCAGCAGAATGTCAGTCGCCTCGTCAAACTGTTGATTCCAAATCAGCCCGAGAGCCAGCAGCAATTGAACCTGCTGCCGCTCCGACCCCTCTGGAATCTTCGGCAGCAGACCACGCAGGACACGAACTCCATCAGCGAACCGTGTCGTGGCAAACATCGCCTGTGCTTCGGTGATACCGACTTCGACCAGCATTGTTTCAGAGGCCTTGACCTTCGGCAGAAACTGAAGCAGTTCTTCCCATGCATTATTGGCAGAAAGCACGCTGATCATTATCCGAGCGGATTCCTCGGTGGATGCTGCGTCCGCGACACCACGCATCACACTCAACGCCTGGGCTGCCTCACCTGCCGTAAGAAGCACACCGGCTGTTTCGTTGGCCAGAGAATTATCCCCCGGCTTTTGCGCCACGACGCTCGTCAGGATCTCACCAGCTTCAGCATAGCGCTGCAGTCCCACGAGGCTTCGAGCTCTCAACAGGAAAACGTCGTCAGCCCCGGCCGTCGGCACCATGTTGCGACGTTCGAGATCATCCAGAACGCTGATGGCCTGCGAGTATTCTTCGACCTGAAACAGTGCTCCCGCCAATTCACGCTGCAAGTCCGGGTTGGTACTGATCTGTGCCTGATTCTGCTGCAGAAAGCTGACAAGCAACTTGGGGGAAGTTTCACGCTGAATACTGCATATCGTCCATATCAATCGCTCGGAGGGTGCTTTCTCCTCCAACGCGTGGACCATCAGTCCGTTTTTCAGCTGCAGATCAGCTTCGGTCAGGTCCGGGACGAGTGTTTTCAGGTCCGGACGAGTGAGAATTTCGAGTGCCACAGTCATGCGAAACTGACTTCGATACTTGGTTTCGCCGCACTGACGACACAACTCGAGTGCCTCTGCATATTGACCGCTTTGCAGAAAAGCATCCGCAAGGCGTTCTTCGGCATCGACAGTGAGAGGTTCGAGTTTAGCAGCCTTGCCCCAGACTCCAGCGGCTTTGGAAAAACAGGCCGACCAATAGTAGCAGTCACCGGCAAACAGCAGTGAGTCTGAGGAGTCGCCGCTTTCGCGAACGATCTCATCACAGAGTGCCTCCGTCAGATTTCGATCATTGTCCGCCAGGGCAACGAGAGCACGAATCCGCAGACCTCCCCGCTCAGTGCTGGTCTGTTCGAACCGAGTCAGGAAGTGCTTTGCCAGTTCGGTTTGTTGGGAGGCGAGACTGTGGCCAACACATTCCTCGAATTCTTGCGGTGTGAGCGTGTCTCGTTGGGACAGCTCTCGAAGATACCCAGCGGCCTGAGCTGATCTCGAACTCTCTCCGGCACATCGGATCGCCTGAAGCAACAGCTGTGCTCCCGCTTTATCCGGATGTGCGATACTTGTGAGGCAGAAATCAACAGCTGCATCTGGTCCGTCGGACTCGCGAATCGCGTCAACGGCCGCCAGCATAAATCCCTCGTTTTCAGGGGCAAGTCGAACGGCCACATTGGCGACAATCGCTCGATCACCGGCCGCCCTGTGTTTCTCCAGGACTTTCAGCAGCAGGCTTAGGTCACTGATCCGGGTGAGCTGGCCGGCTCGTGCCGCTTCAACCATTGAAGAAACTGCCGTCTTCTGAGACTCTGAAAGCTCTGAGGCAAATGACAGCCGAGTCAGAGATACCTGTCTTTGATGCACGAACAAGAATGCCGAGACTCCCAGCAATAGAATTGGGCTGACCGATAGGATTGTCGTCATGGCCGGGGTGCGGATTCGTCGCCGTTGAGCGCGCGGAGTCAACCGGACCGCTGAAGCCAGTTTCGGCTTTGCAGTAAACTCCTGCAGCGAATTCAGGATTCCTCGTCCCTGCTCCTCAAATTTTTCCGTTTTCAGAACTCGGGTGCACTGTGTCTCACTTTGAGAAGGCTGGGCACTCAGGTAACCGTTACCTCGAACTTTCCCGAGCGGTGTAAAGACTTCAAAGTCGAGGAGCTCTTCGCCAGTGTCAGGAATATTCCCTGTGATCAGAAGTCGTGATTGCTGGAAGTCTGTCACAGCGCAGTACCAACGTTGTTCATGACCGGACGCATTCCTGCTGACCAAAGTGATCGGCAGGTGCAAGGAGGAGTATTTGTGCGATCGCTCGGCAGCGAATCGAAGGTTCTTATAGGTAGACTCAACCACGTGCTCAACACCCATTTCCCACAGTGCATTAACCGTGGCCGGATCCGGGGAATGGAACTTCAAGCCAACATAGTAGGCCTTCGCGGTTCCTGCTCGACCAGCGTAGATGCTGGCCGCAGGGCGTTGCCAGATGACACAAGCTTCGGTCGTCACTCGTTTGGCATCAGCATTAAGATCCAGTCGAACAATCTGATCAATCGTCAATTCATCATAACACACGACTCGAACCCCGATCTCATTCATGTCATAGCACATACCATGAACTTCGGACGCACCCTTGTTAGCTGAATCCGGGGTGATCACAGCATGGATCGTGCCCTGCTGATGGCGATAGGAAAACCTTCGGTCGGTCCCGCACAGGGCTCTCTGGATGACAACCCACGCAAGAATACTCTGAACGGCGATCAGGGCAGAACCAATGCCCAGTGCCAGATAATTCTGATCAACTCCGCAGATCAAACGCCCCGCGGCCCAGACAACTGAAGCTGCTCCCATGGCAACGAGTGTAAGCTGCGGTGCCACATGGCTCACTACACTGGAAGTCTGACGCCCTCGCTTTTTGGTCACCACAAAGCGGGAGTTGGTTCGGGTGAGTGCTCGGTACACGGCGCAATTCTGAACCCAGAATGTCGCCATTGCGGACAGCTCATTGCCGATGATCATGAAAGCCCCCATGCCGGTCGCCTTCAGAGTGACCCATGAGCAGACAAGATGAGCGAGGAGCAGCACAAAAAACGTTTCTGAGATCTTTCCGACAGGCGAGATGCCTGTGAACAGCATGATGATCGGTGTAAGGTACAGAGCAAGTTTTCCAATGCCCGATGTCCAGCCCAGCATACTGCCCATGTAGTGCACGCGTTGAGTCATTGTCAGACCACGCATGGTCAATGGATTGTCGTGTCGGATGATGGAGAGATTTCCTTCACCCCATCGGAGTCGCTGGGACTGATAGGCTGTCACCTCGGAAGCCGCCTGAGCCGCGATCAGACGTTCATGCACAAAGAGAGATTTCCAGCCTCGGGAATGCATTCTGAGACCGGTATGCATATCTTCGGTAATCGTCTCTGTGGCGACCATACCCACGTCTTCCAGAGCCTTGCGACGCATGATCGCTGCACTGCCGCAGAAGACAACCGCATTGGCATTTGACTTTCCGAGCTGAATACAACGATAGAACAGGTCTCCCTCTTCCCAGTATTGGTTCTTCTCTGGCTTGTGAAGACTTGAGAAACTGTCCATGTTGTAAAAGGCGTGAGGCGTCTGAACCCAGCCGACTCGCTCGTCGGCGAAATAGCCGATCGTGCGACTGATAAAGTGAGGACGGGCGACGTGGTCGGAGTCAAAAATGACAACGAACTCGCCGTCGGTCATCTCCAGTGCGTTGTTGATGTTCCCGGCTTTAGCGTGCAGATTGTCCTTTCGGGCGATGTAGTGCACTCCCATTTCTTCACACAGGATTCGCACGTCTGGCCGATTGCCGTCGTCAAGCACGTAGATCTTGCAGGGATAATCAAACGCCAGATAGGACTGAATACTTCCGCGCAGCAGATGCACGTCTTCATTATAGGTCGGCAGAAACACGTCGACAGTGCGCCCGGCAAGTACCGGCATCAGCGGGGCTGGCGTGGTATCTCGGATCTGCCAAAAGTACAGCAGCATCAGGAATACACCATGGCATTCGGCCAGCAGTACGATCACAGAGAAGCATTGTGCTGCGAGAGACTCTGCATTCAGTGTGTAGATGGCCCGGAAGCCAAGGTACGTCACACTGCAAAGAGTACTCAGGAGCAGAAGTAATGTTTTGAGCCCGTACATGTGCAGTGTTCTCAAATGACCAGAAGAATTTGCAGGGAGTTCAGTTTCCGAACAGACTGATGCAAGAAAAAAGAACCCCTTACTTCAATTACTTTAAACCTGGTTCATGATTTGAAGACGCCGACGGGTTTTTGCGAATAACTCACCGTAGAAACGCGATATAAATGCCAAAGTCTGGCATATCTTGTACATTCGGAGGATTCCGAATGTACAAGATGACAGTTCTTTTTTCAGTCACCACTGAACCCTGATCCTCAGCGCGCGGAATACGCCACAAACATCTTCACTTACTCGTCGAATGCGGCTGAAACTGCGATGGAGTACTTACCGAACTGGGGCACAACAAAACGATCCCGCAAGGGGCGTTTATCACAGATGGAGCAGCTGCTGTTTGTCCGTCGACTTTACGAGTGTCATCTGCCTGCGTATCGCGGCTGGATGAAGGCCGCCGTCCGATGCGAGTTCGTGTTTGGCAGTGGACCCTTCACGGATGCGGACGCACTGAAGTGCGGAGCGAGATCTCACGCGTCGAGAGCGTTCGAGGTGACTCGACCAGAGGAGGTGTGTCACCCGTTATTCCGCAGCATGGCAAACGTCTCAGTCCTCGCCACGTGACGTCTGAATGGACATCCTGCGGCGGACGATCGTTTCTAAATGGAACCGGCATTTAATAAGTGCGTCTGAATCCGGCCTTCTGCTCAGGCGATGGTCAAATGATGGGAGGAGTCCAAACCCTGCCAATCACTTGCGGGAAGGTGGCTGTGCGGCATTTGGAATGCCGCACAGATTCAAACCTGCATAGTTCACACTTTCGGGCCTAACCAATGTGATGGGCAGCAATCATCAGCCCAGATGTGCTCACCAATAACATAGAGTCCGGCAATGTCAGTCCGAAGGATTCAGACAAGTTCAGTTTCCGGCAAGGCATAACACATGCGAATCAAATGAGCGTCGTCCCTGGTCCGCATCTTGTCGTTAACTCGTGAGCGGTGTGCCTCCACGGTATTCACGCGAATCCCAAGGTGGTCAGAGATTCCTCGTGACGACTGCCCTTTGATCAGCAGGTCAAGCACCTGACGTTCACGTTCCGTTAGCCTGGTGAGCCCGGCAACAATACCCTCTGTGCTGTCAAACAATGTCGAAGATGCGATGTCATAATGTACGCAATAAGCTCTGGCGATCGTGGAAATCAGTTCCCCGCTGTCCAGCGGACGGGAGATGAAATCGCTGGCCCCCTGCTTGAGAAGCTGAATACCTGCCGGAACATGAGCACGACTGGCAATGGCAACGACCTGGATCGCCGAATTGCTTTCCTGCAGCCGCGTCATGAGTTCCGCCACCGGCATTCCCTGAATGCGTGCATCGATCAGCACAACCCCAGGAACGTTATGATTTTCCTCCAGATAGAATTCAGTTGCTGTGAGGTACTCACGTACGTCGATCCGGGCTGTCTGAAGTATGGCCGTCATTTCAGAGCGTACGGCTTGATCGCTCTTGATCAGAAACACGGTAAAAGGTCTCCGTCTTTCTGTCAGAACAAATTCTTCGGGCATAAGGTTTCGCGGTGGACGGTGCATCTGTGAAGTAACCATGGGGCCTTCTCTCATAATTTCCCGCCGGTATACACCTGAGAGGCAATACCAGTTCGTGGATCAGGGATTCTCTCACGGAAGCGGAAACGGCTGAAACTAAAAGTACGGCAGTGAACTCACGGTGCCTGTGACGTCAAATCGAATTGAACCGGAACATCAGTTCATCCATCCATTAAGACTTCGGCACCTGACGAGTTTCTTAAATTTTAAATCAAGAACCAATGTTAGTCAGGGGCGGACAAGAGACACGACACTGCCCCTGACATCAATCTGCTGAACCGGCCTGCGGCTCCAGGGACAGTTCAGTGAAATGCGACGTCTCACTTCGTCGAGATCGAATTCCTCTTTCGACTGCATGTACGTGATGGTCAGGAACGGGACTGTCTGCGTAGCTCATCGGATTGCTGGTGTCCGACAGTAGTTTGAATGCAAACTCCAGAGCCGCAGCGCGAGCTGCATAGATCCTTTTGGCGTTTTCACTCAACCTCCTGGAGGAGAATTCTCTGCAAAGGCTGGCCTCAACCCGTATCCTGTCTCTGACTTTGTTTAATCAGGCACTCTCAACATCAGGCAAATCTTTGTTGTCAGGTCGAAAATATGGCGTTGCAGCAGTGGGGCGGTTTGAGATTCGAGGACCAGTGCGAGTTCAGGACCTGAAGTCACTGCCTCCATTTCAAGGCTGTCGCCTGTAAAACGCATTCCTCGACAGTGGACTGAGACCCATTGGTCGACCTCTTCCAGCAGTTCAGTTTCGCAGGGGGGGCATTAATCATTGGACAATCCTATTCAACATCAGGATGCTGTTCTGACTGGCTCGAACATCACTGAAACTTTTTCGCTTCTAACGTCCGTCATGACCGACAAGGCCCATTGCAACTCAACAATCGCCGAGGGAGCCAAATCAAAATCGAGCCAACTCATTCTCGCCAGCACTGCATCTGGTTTCGGGGTTAACTCCAGTTCGAAGTCTGTCCGGTAACGCCAACTGGCAGCAAATCTTCATTTCGGAACAGGTATTCCTGATTGGTTCCCACGACAGGGCAATCGCACGTCGGTTTTGTGTCTAACGGTTTGAGTTTTGGGGGAGATCTGTTTTGGTCAAGAGTCAAAATCGTTTTGCCCGGTTGTCGCGAACCAGAATGGAGTCTCCGTGATGCAAACGAATGGCTACTTTGAATTTCTTACACACTTTGTTGATCTGGACGACCCTCGTCAGGATTGCGGCAATAATCATTTGCTGATTGATATGGTGGGGCTCGTGTTTTACGACTAATCTGCGGGGCGAATACCTGAGCTGATATTGAACGCTTCTGTAAAGCTCATCAGGGCTGGTTCGAACAGTTCATGGAACTGCCGTTTGGGTTCCCTCTCACGACACGTTTGCTCGCGTGTTTCGCATACTGGACACCGAACAGCTGCAGCACTGTTTATCGGCGTGGGTTGAACATTTACAGTTCTGCCTGGAAGGTCAAACGGTCGCGATTGATGGCAAGACGTTGCGAGGTTCTCATAACAACGCTGGCTCAGTGAAGCCGCTGCATGTGGTCAATGTGTGGGCGAACAGCGTGAACTTCTGCCTTGGCCAAATCAGCGTGACGAAGAAGTCGAACGAGATACCTGCCGTACAGGAACTGCTGTCAATTTTGAATCTGAAAGGTGCGGTTGTTACGGCCGATGCGATGCATTGCCAACAGAAAACCGCGACGAAGATCATCGACAGTGACGCGGACTATATTTTGCAGGTGAAGAACAATCAGCCCCGGCTGCTGAAGACCATCGCGAAAAGTTTTGCCGATCACGAAGCGACAGATTTCGCCGCAAAGCAAGTTCGTAGCAGCACAATCAGAGAACGCAATCGCACTCGTGAAGAAACTCGCATCGGCATGGTGTGCCCGGCTCCGGCTCCGGCTCCGGTCGCGTTGCGTTGCGTTGCGAAAGCAGTGGACGGGTTTAAAAACCATCGGGCGGATGGACCGCACTCGAGTTCTGAGCAACGGTACAATTCAAACAGAAACGTCTTACTTCATCGGCAGCCTGCCGCCACTCGCGCGACGTCACGCGAGTCACCTTCGTGAACACTGGAGTATCGAAAACACACTTCACCACACTCGGGATGTAACATTTGCCGAAGACAACAGTCGCCTTCGCAAAGGCAACGGGCCGGAAATCATCTCTGTCTTTCGACGCCTGGCTCTATCGATTTTGAAGGCCGACACTACAGTCAAGGACAACGTCCGAGGCAAACGTCTCATCGCTGGATGGAATTTGGATAAACTCAAAGGCATTTTACTAGCGCTTCAAACCGTTTGAACATGCGATTGCCCTGGTCCCCACGTTGTTCTCCTTTTTAGTTAAAACTGAGTGCATTCCATACCTCACGAAATCGCTGCGCTGAGTAGCGACGTGCGGGATGAAGATTGTCCGATATCAATCGCAGCTGGATGAGCTGACAAAGACATCAGCTGCAGCAATCAGCAACGCGAGTTCTGCTGAGGTCGGTACATGCAGTTTTCTGCAGGCAGATCCTCGATACTTTTCGACTGTCTTTTCAGAAACATTCAATACCGCTGCGGTACGTTTGTTGGAGTAGCCGTGAGCAACAAGCATTACGACCTGTCGTTCCCGCAAGCTGAGGATTGACAGGGCCGCGCGAGCAGACTTTCTGCGTCCACGAAACCACTCGATAATCTCATTGTCGGTTGCAGTGTCACGTGGACTGCTAAGTCTTGAAGCGACTTCCAGACAGCGACCACAGTGCTCAGATTCCGCATCAATCCCGACAGCCTTTGACTGCGATTCACTCAGTCTGACTTCCAAACCGAGGCTCTTAGCTTTCTCTATCAGGAATGAAACAAGGTCACTCTCGCTAAGGTCACGAGGAAAATCGATCTTACTGCGTTGTGGGGCGGGTGGCATTAAACTTCTTGTTGGCAACATGATTTGTCCTATCTTCCTGATTCACTCAGAGAACTAATGCCCTCAGCCACAATGCAATGCGACAGCGCGAAAGCTGTACGCATCAGTCTTTGATTCTGAGGACAAATGTCATGAAATGAATGGCCAGCCCTGACTATCCATTTCCCAAAATGCGCAGATAGGAAAATCCTGCTGTGGGGCCGGCTAGCCCCGCCCCATCCGCATTCTGCAATGGCCGCGCCAATTGATTTTGGTTTTTTCGATAGACCCACTGTTCGCGGGCAGAAAGAAGCGATTTCCCTCGGGACTTTTGGTTCATTGTTAGGGTTTGCTCCAGGGGGAAAAGGAACGCTGTCGGGATTTGAACGGCAATTCTTAGGATTCACTTGACTAAAGATAGTACAAAATACAGTGCTGGCGAGTACTATTTTCAGTTTTGACGTTTGTCGGCAATTGAAATGCCGGATGAACTGGCGGTTTCATCCGGCAGTTGAGCCCAATGAAGTCGGTCTCGATTGCCTGTCGTCATTCGTGACGTAAGGTCTTCAGGGTGGCATACCGATTTAGCTACGACCTCATGAAATTGTGCCGTGTCCCCAGCAGCTTTGAGGCTCACGCAACTAAGTGCGGAGCGAGCAGATCAATAACTGAAATTACTCTGGGGGAAACGAAGCAGGACTCTGCTTCTGAGTCGTGTGGACTGAACCCATTGTTTGTAGGCAGGACGGTAAAAAATGACAGATGCAGGGTTGCCGGCAATGCTTGTCGTGGACGACGACGAGTTGACTCGTATCTTCATGCGGGGATTTGCCCAGAAACTGGGGCTTCGGATCCTTGAAGCCGCCGATGGCTTTGAAGCCCTTGAAAAGGTTAACGCTTCAGTCCAGGTGGCGTTGATCGATCTGCAGATGCCGCGAATGGGCGGTATGGAGCTAATCCCGGAACTTCGGAAACGATTCCCTTCGCTTCGTTTTATTGTGGTTTCCGGGACAGGTGATCTGGACGACGCTGTCGCGGTGATGAAACTGGGAGCCTGCGACTATCTTCAAAAGCCGGTCGACTTCACCTCACTGGCTGAATCCTTGCTGCGATACTGCAGCCCTGAGCTTCCTCCGTCTGGAACTCACTTCATCGCGGGACGTAAAGTCGGCGTAACGTCAGCGGAAGCTGCACCAATACTCTCCGGGAGCTGGCGCGCAGATCTGCTGCGGATCGCTCCGCTTGATTCGAACGTCCTGCTGACCGGAGAGACTGGCACCGGAAAATCGATGGCGGCAAAGTTCATTCACGAGAATAGTCCACGGGCTGCCAAACCGCTGGTCAGTGTGAATTGTGCTTCTCTTCCGAGAGATCTGATTGAATGTGAACTTTTCGGTCACAAAAAAGGGTCATTCACAGGGGCAGTCGAGGATCGGGCGGGGCGTGCTGAACTTGCTGATGGAGGAACTCTGTTTCTGGACGAGATCGGTGACTTACCACTCGAGCTTCAGCCAAAGCTACTCACGTTTCTGCAGGACAGAACGGCGTTTCGGATCGGAAGCAACATTCCTTACGAAGTCGATTGTCGGGTAATCGCCGCGACGCACCGTGATATCCTGTCGTTGTGCCGAGAAAAGCTGTTCAGAGAAGATCTCTTTTTTCGGCTGGATGTTTTCAGTGTCAAGTTGCCTCCGCTGCGTGAAAGAAAACAGGAAATCGTCAGCATTGTTGAATCTTCGCTGCGGCGACTGTCTTCGCGTTATGAAAGATCAGACATCGAAGCCTCAGACGAATTTCTCGAAAGTATTCTGAGCCATTCCTGGCCCGGAAACATTCGGGAGCTGGAGAATGTTCTGGAGCGTGCCGTGGCCTTTGCTGAAGGCTCCGTTCTGACTCGGGAAGATGTTCGTCTGTCAGATTATTCTGCGGCCGCCTTGCCAATACGGAACGACGTCCCGGCTCCCGCTGATAATTCCTCTGATAAATCTCTGGCCGGGAGGACGCTCGAGGACGTAGAAAAAATGGCCGTTGAGCAGACGCTGCGTTATGTCGGAGGAAATAAGGCACGTGCAGCAAGAGAGCTTGGAATCAGTGAAAAGTCCATTTACAACAAAATGAAGAGGCTTGGACTGAACTAATGAGCCCCGAGATTTTTTCCGCGCCCGATTGACGGGTCGCCGCGCTGCGAAAAAAAAATTGTCAATACCTGCCTGCCGTCGTTTGTTTCTTAAGTGGTCTATCCACGACGATCCAGTGTCTTCCGAATTTTCCGTGCCAGAGCAAGAGGTCAGACCGGGCGCGCACTCAGGGTGATTTGTGGAAGATAGATTAGCTTGCGCTCGCTCGTGTCATGAGTCATAATTTCTGCTTCGAGTTCAGTTCACTTCTCAGCAGGGATGCCATGATTGAAGTCAGACTGTCGCATAGTCGCCTTTCGTTTCGCGAAATCAACGCTGCTTTCGGGGAGCGAAAAGCGACTATTATTGTTTGACCGTTGCTAAGCTGCGAGCGAAGTGTCTGATGGCAGAACATTGTTGTTGGCGGTTGCTCCGGTCATCTGTTCACCTCTGATGATTGTCGTGACCACCCAGACGGCCGGCGCAGAAGGCCCGAAATCAATGGCGCGTTGGGCGAAGAATAAGAAAGACTGGCTGGCAACATGGCTCGATCTTCCCGACGGAAAAACTCCCAGCCGGGATTGTATTCGCACCTTCTTTGCCAGAGTGGATCCCACCGCGTTTCAGGC
>CALFSX010000273.1 GCA_937916515.1 uncultured Planctomycetaceae bacterium
TAAGTGGCGGGGGCCGGATTTGAACCGACGACCTCGAGGTTATGAGCCTCGCGAGCTACCAGGCTGCTCCACCCCGCGACAGTGTATTGTTTGCGTTCACAAGGAACGCTCGATTGTCGCTAATCATCTTGGGTGTTGAATCGCACGGGCTCTTTCCCCGTGCGAGGGAGAGGAAGTGTATCGGCATTCGGCAGAAATTCCAGCTACTATTTCTGTTGATTTTTGATTCTCTGCACAAAAGAAGTTCTTAAGCTGCCCAAAAGACGTTGCGTTTAGAACTCCGCATGGCCGGGCGTTCTGGGAAACGGAATCACATCACGGATATTCGTCATACCCGTAATCAGCTGAACAGCTCGTTCCAGGCCGAGGCCGAAACCGCTGTGCGGCACGGTGCCGTATTTTCGCAGATCCGTATACCACCAATAGTCTTCCGGATTCATGCCGCATTCTTCAATGCGACTTAGCAACACGTCCATGCGTTCTTCACGCTCGCTGCCGCCGATAATTTCTCCGACTCGCGGAACCAGCACATCCATGGCTCGCACCGTTTTCCCATCGTCGTTGCATCGCATATAGAACGGCTTAATCGTCCGTGGATAATTGTAAAGAATCACGGGCTGCTTGAAGTGATCTTCCGTGAGGTAGCGTTCGTGTTCGCTTTGGAGGTCGGTGCCCCACTCAACGGGATAGTCAAACTTCTTTCCGCAGTTTTGAAGCAGTTCAATGGCGTCTGTGTATGGCAGTCTGACAAACGAGTTACTGCGAATGTTTTCCAGCGTTTCCAAAACAGTTTTATCGATCCGCTGATTGAAGAATTCCATATCTTCAGGACACTGATCCAGGCAGTCGTTGATCATGGTTTTGATGAACGACTCCGCAAGATCCATATTGTCTTCGAGTTCATAAAATGGCATCTCTGGTTCTACCATCCAGAACTCCGCCAGGTGCCGTGTTGTGTTACTGTTTTCAGCTCGAAACGTAGGGCCGAACGTATAACAGTCGCCAACAGAAGTTGCGAAGATTTCGGCTTCCAGCTGTCCGCTTACGGTCAGGGAAGCGGGCTTTCCAAAGAAATCCTGCTTCCAATCGATTTCCGTTTGCACCTGAGCAATCCGCTGCAGATTTAGAGTTGTCACCTGAAACATTTCGCCCGCACCTTCGCAATCGCTGGTGGTGATAATGGGCGTATTGATGTACAGAAAACCGCGAGACTGGAAGAAATTGTGGATCGAGCGGCTGATGCAATTTCGAACTCGAGCAACGGCTCCGAACGAATTTGTGCGAGGTCTCAAATGAGCTATCTCACGCAGAAATTCGAAGCTGTGTCCTTTCTTCTGCAGTGGAAACGTGGCTGCATCGGCGGCTCCAAGAAGTTCAAACGCGGTGGCGTGAACTTCGATGCTTTGGCCTTTCCCGGGTGATTCCTTAATGACTCCGTCGACGGCAATGCTGGCTCCCGTCGTAACCTGTTTGATGGTTTCGGCGTAACCTGGCACTTCGCCGTCGATTACGATCTGCAGGTTTTTCATGCAGCTGCCATCGTTGAGTTCAACAAACGAAAATCCGTTTTTGGAATCTCGCCGAGTGCGCACCCAACCCTTGACAGTAACTGCTTGTTCCGGTTGAGCGTCTTTGAATAGCGTGGCTATACGTTTAGGAGGCATGATTGCGTTCGTTTTCAATAGTGGCGGTTTGGCGAATGCCGTGTACGAATGTAAAGATAGAAACTGCACTGCCGAAGTGAAACGTCAAAGCCGCATGTTTCTTTCATTCCTTCGTCACTGCAACGTGACCACCAGGAATCGCGAATCTAACGGCTTATCTATGGCAAATCTGCGGCAAATCGAGTTTCAAAAGCGTGTCTGCTCGATGATTTATCGACAGGCTGTTAATCTGCCCAGTTCGCATCAACGATGCAGAACAGTTTGCAGAAATCGTCCAATTAGAAAGACCGTATTATGGCCACGGCCGCTGCTCGACACATCCTTGTTAATGATGAAGCCAAATGCCTGGAACTGAAGGCACAAATTGAAGGCGGAACCAGCTTCGCCGATGCTGCCAAAGAACACAGCCAGTGCCCATCGGGTGCTCGCGGTGGAGACCTGGGCACGTTTGGTCGAGGCCAGATGGTTCCGGAATTTGACACCGTCGTGTTCAATGAAGCACTGAACACGGTTCACGGCCCGGTTAAGACTCAGTTTGGCTACCACCTGCTGGAAATCACAGCTCGCTCTGAATAATTTCAGCCGCGAACAAGCTCCGTCCTGCCCTCGCCACACAGCGAAATGGCCACGGCAGGTTCCAGAAGTGGGTCTGGAAGTTAGAGTCTTACTGGAAATGATGTGCGCGCACATCATTCTCGTAGCGACAACAGAGCGGCTCGGCCAGTAGAACTTTCCAGGTTCTCGCTCAGGCCACGCCCCTGGGTCAACGGCGAAGCTCTTGTTATTCAGCTAACAAACGACAGGCACGACGCGTCAGCGAGTGAATCAGCAGGTCCCGGACCCGCGTTTCGCAGCGGCTTCGTGCTTGTGTTGCGTTTGCCATGCTTTAACGTCACAAAAGAGCGTCACAATCAATTAGTTTTGCGGCTTACTGGCGTTTTCGATCGCAATCACAGATCATCAATCTCACAAAGACTGGTCTGTGATTGTCCTATCGGGAGCTTGTATTGTGAAGCGCGCTGTCATCTTTTTCGCTTTAGTCCTGTCATTTAACATGGTTGCCGCAGAAGACTGGCAGCCGCTTTGGCCTGAAGGTGCTCCAGGTGCGACGGGCAATGCTGAACAGGACGTTCCGGCTTTGCTGGCATTTGCTGCGGCAAAGGAAAACGCGACCGGTTGCGGAGTCGTTGTATGTCCCGGTGGAGGCTATGGCGGACTGGCCATGGATCACGAAGGCCATCAGATTGCTGCCTGGTTAAACGAACGTGGCATCAGCGCGTGGATTCTCCGCTATCGATTGGGCTCAAAAGGCTATCATCACCCGATCCAGCAGGGAGATGTTCTGCGGGCCATCCGCACTGCACGACACAACGCCGCCGCTACCGGAGTCGATCCACATCGCATCGGCGTTTGGGGATTTTCAGCGGGCGGTCACCTGGCTTCCACCGCAGCAACACACTTTGATCTGGGCGACGCCAACGCGGCCGATCCGATTGATAGAATCAGCAGCAGGCCAGACTTCGCTGTGCTGTGTTATCCGGTCATCACCATGGACGAAGCATTCACCCACAAAGGTTCGCGTCGAAACCTGCTTGGCAACGATCGCTACGACAATGCAGAACTTGTGGAACTTCTGTCCAACGAAAAGCGCGTGACGGAGAACACTCCACCTACGTTTATCTTTCACACCACGGAAGACCAGGCAGTTCCGGTTGAAAACGCGATCAAGTTCTATTCTGCGCTACGCAAACACGCGATCGACTGCGAATTGCACATCTATCAAAAAGGACGGCACGGCGTCGGACTGGGAGGCAACGACCCCGTTTTGGCAACATGGCCAACTCATCTGGAAAATTGGCTTAAGGTAAATAAGTTCTCAACGAACTAACAAGGGCTTCGCCCTTCACCCGGCGGCGTGGCCTGTGAGAAGACGTAGTACGTTCGAAGCACCAAGCCGCTCCGTTGTCGCTACGGCCAACATGCGCGCACCGTGCACGCATCATTTTAAGTAAGATTCCAACAAGGGCTTCGCCCTTGACCCGATGGCGTGGTTAGCTGAAAGACATGGAACGCTCGAATCGCCGAGCCAATGTCGCTGCCGTATACGTCCCTGCAAATAGCGGCGACTAAATTTTGTTCTGTTGAAGAAAGGCGAATACACGATGCGTACAAACAAATGGATTACCGCCGGTAGCTTGATTCTTGCCATCAGTATGTCCGGTGCTAAAGCGCAGGAAGCCGCACCACCGGTTGAACAGTTTCTGATCGAAGGCCGCCTGGCTGACGGCGCTGCAGCCATGCAGAAACTTGTGGATGCAGATTCATCCAACCAGCAGGCTCGCTTCAGCCTGGGTGTTGTTCAGTTTTTTCAAGCCGTTGAAGGACTTGGGCAGGATCAGTTTCGATACGGCTTGCTGGGAACTCGCGCTAGAGCCCTGCCCTTCATGAGATTGCCAATCGCGGAAAATCCCAGGCCAGAACAGATCAGCTATGAAAAGGCTCGCCAGGTCGTACAGAAGTTTGTGAACGGACTTACTCAGGCCGAACAGACTTTATCTTCGGTTAAACCTGATGGGATCAAACTTGCGCTGAAACTGGGACAGGTGCGGCTGGACCTGAATGCCGATGGCAAACTTTCTGATGAAGAAACCATGTCTTACATCAGTCAGGTTTTGCAGAATCCTCGTAATCCAGGCAAGCCCACCACACTGGACTTTCCGGTAACATTTGATGCCGGTGATGTGCTTTGGCTTCAGGGTTACTGTCACGTGTTTTCTGCGATAGGCGAGATTGTTCTGGCACACGACTGGCAGGATCAGTTCGAACGAACGGCTCACCTGTTTTATCCAAACGTCGATTCCCCCTATGATTTTCTGGCAGCAGAAGGCACCGGGGCATTCATGAGCTTTGGAGCTCAAAACATTTTCGACTTCATCGCATGGCTGCACACCGTAAACTACGAAGTCAGCGAACCGGAACGCATGCAAAAAGCGCTTATGCACATGGAAACCGTCATTCGCCTAAGTCGCCAGTCATGGACGATGTACGAAGCAGAAACCGACGACGAAAACGAATGGGTGCCGAATGCTGATCAGAAATCCGTGATCAAAGGTTTCGCCGTGAATCGCGAAATCATTTCCGGCTGGCGAGAAGTTCTGGACGAAGTGGAAGCCATTCTGCAGGGCAAAAAGCTGGCGCCATTCTGGCGAGGCATCAAGGGTGGCGTTGCTCCCTTTGGCAGGATGCCACAAAACCCAAAGATTGGCATCAACGTCAGAAAGATCTTTACCCAGCCAACTCGCTTTGACCTGGCACTGTGGCTTCAGGGAACGGGCCTGACACCTTACCTGGAGGAAGGCGACATCTCGTCACCCGAAAAGTGGCAGAAGATGATGACGGGCTTTCGAGGCAACTTCTTCAACATTGCATTGTGGTTCAATTAGACGAATCGCCAAACACTCGCGCCACCTTGAGTAGCGTGGCACCTGCGGTGTAACGTGATTCTCGTGGCCGGAAGACAGGACCAAATCGACGGTAAAGACGACGGGCAGTTTTGTTGGTACACTGCCCTGCACTTATTCGGTCGATAAACGTTTGTCACACCTTTAACAAGCCAAGAACTCAACAATGCTGATCTGGGTTGATGCGGATGCGTGTCCATCGGAAGCCAAAGACGTTTTATTTCGCGCTGCGCGTCGGATTGGGATTCCCCTGACGCTGGTTGCGAATCAGTACATGGACTATCCACGATCAGACTTCATCCGGTTTGAACTTGTCAAACACGGTGCCGACGCTGCGGACAAACGTATCGTCGAACTTATGGAAGCCAATGATCTTGTCGTCACAGCCGATGTGCCATTGTCGGCTGACGTCATTGCCAAAGGAGGACTAGTCATTGATCCTCGCGGCGAACTGCTGGACAAGAACAATATCGGATCACGCCTGGCCACCAGAAATTTTCTGGAAGAATTCCGAGCTGCCGGGGTGCAAATGGGTGGCCCTGCACCTTATTCAGCCAAAGACAAACAGAACTTTGCCAACCAGCTGGACAAACTTCTGGCAAAGCTGCTGCGACCTCAATAGACAAAACGTTTGAACCGCGGTCGCAGCGCGGCGCTGTTACCGGTGCTTTCTATGGCCGCATTTCACAGTGGCCCGTATCGCGGCATACATCACACGACCGTTCTGCCGCGCGGCCTTCTGCCACATCAAGGCAATGTTGAATGCGATCGCTGATAATCGCCGACATTCCGGAATGCAGCCCAAAGGGTGCAGTTACCAGCCAGCTGACTTCCGGAAACGGCTGAGCGGCCGCTTCGACAAGACGAGGGATATCTTCGCTCCAGTGACGACCGGGAGAAAGAAAATACGGAAACACGACAACTTTATCGGCCCCCCGTTCAACACAACGACGAAATGCGGTTGCGATGTCCGGCTGAGCCAACTCCATGTGAGCAGGTTCCACAATCGAGTATTCTGACTGGACGAGAAAATTTTGCACAGCGACATGCAGCATCTCGTTACTGGCCGACTTTCGCGAACCATGATCCACAATGACGACTGCTGTGATACAGGACATCAAGTTCCCTGACGTGTCGGATTGATCAGACAAGTTAACCCATTGGTTACCAATGTCAGCCCAACTTCAAGTCAGGCCGACGTATTGCCCCAGTATAGACAGCACTTCCTGATTGCCTTCCGGAAAATTCAACTGCGATAGCTCGCCAAGGTTAACCCAACGAAACGGCTGCGTCGCCGGTGCACAATCCGGAAGGTCTGGGGACAGGCCGCAACGCCAAAAGTGCAGCTCTACTTTACCGTGGTCGTATTCGTGAGTGGTCGTCAGCAGGTGGTCTCGAGGCACGACCATCAAACCCGTTTCTTCGCGGCATTCTCGAACAGCGCACGAACGAGGCGTTTCGTCGGACTCGCACTTCCCACCAGGAAATTCGTGCATGCCAGCCAGAGTCGTGCCTTCGGGGCGGACTCCAACCAGAACTTTTCCGGCTGATTCAACAACCGCAATTGCAACTTTTTTGGTCGTCGACAAACGATACTCCAGACGTTCTGTTACACGACTCACACAGGTCAAACCAACACCATGCGGACGCGCCACGGACGTACAGACGCCAATGACGGGGCTCAGAATTCCGAAAGTTTAACCCGTGGCCGAAAGGCCAGGCCGCAAGCAACCTGGCCACTCAACCACGGGTTAAACAATATCAGAACGTCGCCATAATGAAGCTACGCTATCCAGCAAACCTGCAGCCTAACCTTTAGCCGGTGCCGCAAAGTCTGCTGGAGGTGCGCCCATCTTGCTGAAGCCCTTGTCCACGTGCATGACTTCCGCCGTGATGCCACTGGCCAGATCGCTAAGCAGAAACATTCCCGACTTGCCGACGTCTTCCATATCGATGTTGTCTCGCATTGGCGAAACGGCTGCGTACAAAGACAGCATCTGGTCGAAGTCACCAACGCCCTGAGCACTGACGGTCTTCAACGGGCCAGCACTGATCGCGTTCACTCGCACCCCGTCCGGACCAAGCTCACTGGCCAGGTAACGTACTCCGCATTCCAAAGCGGCTTTGCAAATTCCCATCAGGTTGTAACCAGGAATGACTTCTTCGCCACCGAAGTACGACAGAGTCAAAATGCTGGCACCTTCATTAAGAATACCGGCCTTCTTTGCGGCACCCGACACAGCCAGCAGACTGTAAGCGCTGATTTCCATAGCCAGCCCAAAACCCTTGCGGCTGCAGGCGTATGTTGGACCTGTCAGATCAGCTGGCGGTGCAAAAGCGATGCTGTGCAGAATGAAGTCAATCTTGCCAAATTCGGCGGCTGTCTTTTCCATGACAGCTTCAATGTGAGCATCGTCGCAAACGTCACATGGCATCACAAACTTCGCGCCGATGGGATCAACCAGCTTGCGAACTTTATTTTCGTTCTTGGGTCGCTCACCATCGGGCAGGTGAGTGAACGCCATTTCAGCACCTTGTTCGTGTAGCTTTTGAGTAATCGCCCACGCAATGGAAAAGTTATTGGCGATTCCCAGAACCAGCCCTTTTTTGCCTTCGAACAAACCCATTTTTCTGTCTCTTTTCGCACCAAGGTTTCTGCTGCATCACGAATGTGCAGTTTGAGAATTCGGAGATAATAGGGGGAAGAACCAGCCTCGTCGACAACGCAGCCCAGTAATCTGAAATCGCGTACGAATTAGGAAATTCCTTCCCCGGATAGATTGCCCAGAAGTTGAAAAATGCCCAGCGCACGAAAAAAGGCGGCCCCGCAAATGACGGAAACCACCTCTATTTTCGAATTCCGCTTTTCTGCCAGAAGGAAAACGGCAGATCCGCCGTTCATTTAGGCAGTCGCTGCAAAACCTTATTCATTGTGAAAAGGGCCTGCAGATCAACCCAGCCTGGAAATCAGATCAAACCCACCGCGTCAGACGGCTGATCATTTTTCTTCGGCTTTTCGTCTTCATCGGAAATGTGATCCACAAATCCTTTCAGATGGATCGCTCGAGTATGGTGCTGAAGTTTCTTCAGTGCCTTGCTTTCGATCTGTCGAATGCGTTCTCGAGTCACCTTGAAGATGCGACCGGTTTCTTCCAGCGTGTAGCTGTAGCCATCACCCAAACCGTAACGCAGTTTCACAATTTCGCGTTCGCGATAGGTCAGGCTTTTCAGCACGTGATCGATTTTGTCGCGCAACATCTGCTTGGCGGCAGATTCAGCAGGGCTTTGTTCGTGTGAATCTTCAAGAAACTCACCAAAGCTGCTGTCTTCGCTTTCGCCGACAGGAGTATCCAAACTGATTGGATGCTTCCATGTCTTCATGATGCGTTCGGTTTCCTCGATGCTCATGCCAACGGCTTCGGCCAGCTCTTCGTTGCTGGGCTCTCGGCCGGTGATCTGGCGAATTTCTTCCGCCTTGGCCTTCAGCATGGAGATATTCTGGAACATGTGAACGGGAATTCGAATCGTTCTTGCATGATCCGCGACAGCACGAGTAATCGCCTGACGAATCCACCATGTTGCATACGTTGAAAACTTGTACCCGCGACGGTACTCGTACTTCTCAACACCACGCATCAGTCCGGCGTTGCCTTCCTGAATCAGGTCCAGAAAGCTGAGTCCGCGGTTTCGGTACTTCTTCGCGATAGAAACCACAAGTCGCAGATTGCCACCGGAAAGCTTTTGCTTGGCGTCTGTCCAGCCATCCATGCGTTTCACGATTCCGCGACAGCGAGCGAGAAACTGTTCTGGGGTTTCCAGAACCATCTGCACGTATTCTTCAAGCTCACGCTCAAGAGACTCACGTTCGGTTTCGGCCGATTTCAGGCCTTTCAGGCAGGCAATTTCTTCCTGCAGCTGTTCAATACGTTCGCCAATTTGAAGCATTCGCTTCATCACGGGCTGCATACGGTGCGTTCGCACACTTAGCTCTTCGCACAGCGTACACATCTTGACGCGACGCTCACGAAGTCGTTCTGCAAGTGCTTTTTGTTCAGCACTGCCTTCATCTGCAGCTCGCCAGGCTTTGAAATCGTTCTCGTTCTGAGTCATCAAAACTCGAAGTGAACGCAGGTTGGCTTCCATGCGTCCTTCGATTTGCTCTTTGCGGACGTCTTCCGTTTCAGACGTTCGTAGAGTTCGTTCGAAGGGCAATTCCTGACGGCTGACCTTCTCGATAATGTCGACAGCAATTCGCAATGCGAAGTCGGATTCAACCACATGCCGTCGCATTCGCTTGCGAGTAATTTCAATCTGCTTTGCCAGAAAGATCTCACGATCGCGGCTGAGCAGTGGGATGTTTCCCATTTGGCTCAGATACATACGAATCGGATCTCGCGATGACAACGCGGATGTTTCCGGGCCAAGAAGTGCCCGAGCAGCCTTTTCAGCTTGCTCCTGCCGAACCTCTTCTTCAATAGGTTCGGGTTCCAGAGGAATGTCAGGGTCTTCGATGAAATCGAGCCCTTCCAAATCCATGGCTCTGATCAGATTGTCGACCATGGCCGGATCGCCACCTTCATCGGGCAACCACTCATGAGCTTGTTGAACAGTGACGAAGCCTCGTTCCCTGGCTTGTTCAATGATCGCCTTCATTCCTGAATCCAGACGATGCACGCGAATCCCCTTCTTTTTTGTTTCTATCCGCCAATCGGCAGATTTGCCGAACTAACCGATAAGAGGAGCTTAGCCCCTGATTCAAACACGAGTGTCTGTGCCTCCATGTGAGACACACGCATTTTACGTTCTTCCTCGAAAGGAAAAACGACAAAGTCGTTCCTGCAAACTCTTCAACATCCCATTGAAGAATTCGATAGCCCTTCAGCATACCCACGTCTCAGAAAAATCAAACGTCGGCCCCCGGAAATTCGTGAATCCGCCGAATGCTGTTCCTGTTTGGAAATGAGCAAACAACACGGAATGATCACATGAGCTATGTGGGGGAAGCGCGAAAGCCGATGCTTGCATTCACGCCGCTGATCCGAAATATGTGCTGCTGAATACTCCTTCAATTCACTCTGCACGTTTATGGATCTACGTTCTGCAGTCGCTGACGGTTCGTAATCCACTTCCGACCTCAGCGAGACTCCATGGATTATTCGCGTTAATGTTCGGGCGTCAACTTGTGGCTGTCATCGTTTTTGTTCTTTCCTGGAAAACTGTGAATCCGGCAACCCAGGGCCGGTTCCTGTATTGCGTCTCTTTTCTGATGCGGGTAGCTCATACCGGAGAACATTCCACCACTGTCAAATCAGCGTCCAGCAACCGCTGCCGCATCTCCAATCTGACAATTGACGCCGCGAACATCAACCCATTTGATTGTGTCCGCTGCCCCAACCGACCATGATGACCAATATAGTGCAGCACTGCGATTGCACGATTTCAAATGTCGTTGACTTCACTATTCAATAACCAACCATGGCACAAAAGAAAAAGCAAAACAAAAACGACGACCCAAACTCTCGAATCGTCTGCCGAAACCGCAAGGCTCGGCACGAATACGAAGTGCTGGATGAAATCGATTGCGGAATCCAATTGTACGGCAGCGAAGTCAAAAGCATTCGCAACAGCAAGATTGTCATCGAAGACGGCTTTGCTCGTGTGATGAATAACGAAGTCTGGCTGCTGAACGCCGACATCGCCGAATACCCGCAGGCCAGCATGTTCAACCACGAACGTCGCCGCAAACGCAAACTGCTTCTGCAAAAGAAGGAAATCCGCAAGTTTGCAGAAGCCGGTGAGAAACAAGGACTCACGCTGGTTCCGTTGTCCGTCTTTCTTTCACGAGGCTTTGTGAAAGTGAAACTGGGACTGTGTCGAGGTCGCAAAGTTCACGACAAACGAGAAAACCTGAAGAAGCAGGAACACACGCGAGAAATGGCAGCTGCCATGAAACCACGCAGACTCGGATAACGCTGCCTCACGAACTCCGGCAGATTTGGCACGTGCATTGCATTATGTGGTTGTGGAAGGATAAGACGACCTTTGCAGGAATTCAGGAACCTGCAGCGGTCAACAGTTTTGGATCATTGATGGCAGGTCGAAGGGTGCCAAATGATGTGTTCCAAAGGGTTTGCGGCGTGTTTTCAATAAACGCACGTCCCGTTAACCCATGCTGTAAATACCTTCAACACGTTGCAGTATTTACAACGCGTTTGAGGTAAGAATTACAAAACCGACGATCCACCGATGCAAACTGTGACACCAAATACGGTTTGTTTCAAAAGATTGTCGGCCAGGGACGCGTCTCCAAAAAAATGTGCTTGCTGCACGACAGATGGATCTGTCCAGCTAACAAGCCATGGGACAAATTCTACGAAAGCACCATAAGGGTTCAGGTGTTGTCGTAGTCACCCATCCACCTTCAATTGGCAGGGAAGCCACTATGAATTTTATCGCCATGCTGATGTTGGCCGCCGACCTTAACGGGCAGCCACTTCCTGATGTTGTTCTGCTGGACTTTACCGCAGGATATTGCCAGCCGTGCCAGCAAATGGTGCCCGTTCTGCAGCGAATGGAACAAGACAATTTCCCCGTTCGCAGGATCGACATCACAGAAAATCCGGACACCAGTCGTCAATACAAAGTTGACCGAATTCCAACGCTGATACTGCTGGTTGAAGGGCGCGAAGCCAAACGATTTGTCGGACTAACCGGCGAAAGCGAACTTCGTCAGGCAATGAACGAAGCCGCCAAAAAACTGGACATGACCCGACGCGCAAACGGCGGACCTGCAGCAAGTCCAGACACCCCGGATGAGCTCGCTGCGGCGTTTGAAGAAACTCCAGCAGCAGCGTCGGCTTCCACCAATACAGATGGCAATCAACCTCGCCCAGGACTTCGAGGTCTCTTCGACCGCGTGAAAAATGGGTTCACTGGTTCAGAAACGGCCGGACGTGATCAGCTGGAACATCCCGATTTTCGAGCTCAAAGTCCTGACGAATTTTCTGATCCAACTTTCAATCAACCACTGGCAATGCCTTCGTGCGTTCGCGTCCGCCTGATTGATGGAAAGACGTTTGATTCCGGAACAGGCACAATCGTTCACAGCACAGCTGGCCAATCAACAATTGTGACGTGTGCTCATGTGTTCAAAGAAGTCAGCGACAATGCTCAGGTGGTTGTCGACGTCTTTAAGGATGGTGGAGTTCTGAAATACCCCGCCAGAGTCATCGGTGGTGACCATAATTCTGATGTCGCGTTTATCACAATTCAAAACACGGCTCCGCTTCCGACCAGCCCATTGGCTGATCGCCTGATGCTGAAAGCTGATGAAGCTGTCTTCAGTATTGGCTGCAACAATGGTGACCAGCCAACTCGCATGGATATGAACGTGATTGCCGTCAACCGCTATCAGGGACCGGAAAACATCGTCTGCACGCTTGACCCGGTGCAAGGCCGTTCTGGCGGTGGACTGTTCAACAAAGCCGGTCAGCTGGTCGGAGTCTGCAGTGGAGCGTTTCGAAAAACCAAAGAAGGACTCTATACCGGTATCTCACCTGTTCGATCACTTGCCGAACAACTGAAGCTGACTCACATTCTTGGCGAATCTGCTCCCGTGTTCAGAACCGCACAAGCGACTGCTCCGGAATCCGCACCCAAAGACGCCAGCCCGTTTGACGATGAAGACCTCTTTGACGAACTGTTCGAAGAAAGCGCTTCACCCTTTGACGAATCTTTGAGCCTTGGCTCAGCCGCTCCAGCTTTTGGTAAAGCCGCTGATCAGCCGGCCCTGCCGGATCCATTCGCTGCCGATGGTTCAACAGGAATCATGACAGCACAAGGCGGCGGCAATGAACTGCCCTCTGAGATCACAGTGATTATTGACTCCAAAGATCCATCAAAGGGCAAGCGAGTGATCGTGATTCCCAAACCCAGCCCATGGTTGCTGGAACTGCTAACGGGCGAACCCGCGGCAGCATCCAACATTGTCACAACACCTCGCAGCAGCGAACTATCAACAACCGCCTCACGACAGACAACAACCAAAGCCCCCGTGGTGAAGGCCAATTTTCAGAAAAACACTGTCAGCGGGTGGCCAACGTCAGCACGACAATAGCCGCATGACATTGGGTTCCAGACATCTTCCTAAAGATGAGTCGCACATTGCGAGCATGTCTTCGCCGCGACAACCGAGCGGCTCGGCGATTACCACGCACCACCTTACTTCCACATACCACGCCACCGGGTCAAGGGCGAAGCTCTTGGTTTCAGCCTTCAAACCAAATCGCATGACAAAGCCTCATCATCGTTTTTTGACACACATGCGTTCGCTGGATCTCTGAGAAATGTCCGTCCGTTCTTTGCCACCAATACCGGCTTCTTCTCACAAGAAGCCGGTAAGTTCGGATGAAGCAACATCGAATGACGTTTCCCAGATCGACGCCGCTTCTCCAGCTGCGGACGAAACGTACTCAAGCAACACAGATGCATTCACCGCGCCGCGAACTCTGGCCATGCTGGTGCTGGCTCTGTTGCCATTCTGGAGCGTGCCACTCAGTCATGCCTGGTCTAATTCCAATACCGCCACAGGCTTCTTTCAGTACGAACTGCCCTACTATGTGGCCAATGGCCGAGCCGCCTTTGAACGAGGCAACGGGGTTTCGTATCCCAACCCATACGATCCATCACCCGCTGCGCCCGCCATTTATGCTCATTGGCTACCATGGACACTTGGTCTATTGACCGCCAAACTCGGTTGCGATGCGGGCGATGTGATGCTGGCTTTAACGTTGTTCGCTTCTCTGGCGTTTGCGTGGGCGACTCGCCAATTGGTTTTTCACCGCGTTGGAAATCAGCTGAGCGGAGATCCGACATTCAAAGAGTTCGCGTTTTTGTTGTCGATGTGGGGCGGCGGCTTGCTGGTGATCGCCGGCAGTGTGTTTAACGTATTTCAATCAGAATCGTGGCTGAGTTCTGTTTTGCAGTTTGATCCAGGCAACGGCATGTGGTTTTTAAACTGGGGCCGCAATGCGTTGTTTCCAACGGAAGCCATTTACCACACTCTGGTGGCTCTGTGCTGGTTGGCAGAAATTCAACAACGGCACAAAGCGTCCAACATATTTCTGCTGTTGCTGGCGACAACTCACCCGTGGTCCGGACTGGAATTGCTGTTGACGATTAACCTGTGGCGACTGCTGGAATTAAACTATTACCAGAATCGCCGAACCCTGAACCAGGTGTCCATTTCAGCGATCATGCTGGTCGCGTTTCTGGGCTACTACAAAATCTGGCTGCCACGCTTCGCCCAACATTCCGAATTGCAAAATGTGTGGGAACTTAACTGGAGCCTGACATGGTCTTCGGCGATACCCGCTTACCTGTTGGTCGTGATTCCCGCCGCAATCATCGTCATGCGAAAAATTCGTTTCGCTTCCGCCTCATCAACTGCGCCAGCAGTGCCGGCAACAACCAACACGTCGAACGGTGCTGAAGCAACTTTACGGCCGCATCACCCCAGCATCTGGACTTCCTTCAAGTCATATTCAAAAAGATGGGCACACTTTGCCCGCTTCTTACTTTTAGCGACAACGGAGCGTCTCGGCGGTTCGAACACCCCACGTTCTTCCACGTTCCACGCCACCGGGTCAACGGCGAAGCCCTTGTTTGGCCGCACGGAAGCGTTCCTGCTGTGTGCCCTGTTCATTGCGACCGGTCTGGCATTTCACGATCGCATTATCAAGCCCGTGCAGCCGCTGCACTTTACTCGCGGCTATGTCTGGATGCCTCTGTTTCTGCTGGGCGTGCCGCTTGCTTTGGAATGGTTCAGAAACGCGATGCAGCGTCCCGCCAAATGGAAACTGGTGACGATATTCGCTTGCTGTGTGTTGATTGCTGACAATTTTGTGTTCGCCATTGTCCATTGCAATCGACAGCTTTCTGTGGCTGACGGATTTCATCTGACAACTCACGAACGAGCACTCTTAATTGCTTTGCATGAATCGCCGAACACGGTCGGCCGAATCGCTATCACTGAATCCAAACAGCTGAACTATTTGCTGCCGACGTATTCAAACGTCCGCCCATGGTTGGGACACCATTTCAACACGCCAAAATTTCCCGAACGTAAAGCGACATGGACGGCCTGTTTCCAGAACCAGCATGTCCACGTGCAAAGTATTCCGGATGACGTCGAAATCGTCATCGTCCGCCGTTCCAGCGATCTAAGCGAACTTGTGGATAGTTCCCAATGGCAGGCCCTCGATCTGCCAAACGCCGAATGGCAGACGTGGCGCCGCCGATAACAGGACAACGCCAAAGGCACAAAACTCACTGCACTGCCACAGATCGTCGTTTCAATCGCTTGTACGTTTGATTTTCCGACAATTGCCCGCCACGATGGGCGACGGAAATCATAAACGCAAGGTAAGCCTTCCAGCGAACAAATCGCATCGCCAATGTGAAGGCAATCGATCTTCAAAATATTTGTGCAAGGAACTGTGATGAGCAAGTGGCCAATTGGTGTGTTCGCGTCTGTCGATGCTGGACTGGGCGTACATTTTGACGTCGTCAAGGAATTGGGGATTCCGTCGATCCAGCTGCATGCACCTCACAAGGAAACTCGCACTCAGGAAGCCGCATCCGCCTTTCTTGCCAAGTGCGCCGACGCCAACGTAACAATCACGTGCGTGTTTGGCGGCTTCGAAGGAGAAAGCTATGCCAACATTGCCACCACCGCTCGCACGGTTGGCCTGGTGCCGGAAGAAACTCGAGCCGCCCGCATGCAGGAAATGAAAGAGATCAGCGACTTCGCCAAACTACTGGGAGTCGACGCGGTTGGCCTGCACATCGGCTTTGTTCCGGAAGACACCAATTCGGAAAGCTACAAGGACCTGATCGAAACAACTCGCGAACTGTTGGATCACGTCAAAACCAACGGGCAGAACGTACACCTGGAAACCGGTCAGGAAACGGCCGATCACCTGCTGCACTTTATTGACGATGTTGCTCGCGACAATCTGTACATCAACTTCGATCCGGCCAACATGATTCTGTACGGAACGGGCGAACCGATTGAAGCCTTAAAGAAAGTCGGCAAGCATGTCCGCAGCGTTCACTGCAAGGATGGCACCTGGGCCGCAGAAGGTCGTCGAGGCCAGGACTGGGGCTGCGAAGTCGCCCTGGGCGATGGCGACGTGGGCATGGAAAACTATCTGCGAACACTGAACGAAATCGGTTACGAAGGTCCTCTGACCATCGAACGAGAAATCCCTCAAGACCCTGTTCAACAGAAAGCCGACATTGGCAAAGCCGTGAGCCTGCTGGAAGAACTAAGAACCAAAATTCTGGGATAGAGCATTTGGCAGTTCAATCTGGGTGCCGGGTGCCATGCCCTCGCTTGCGTGGGCATGCTGGTGTTTGCTGGCGGCGACAAATATATGCACACGCTACAACCGCAACCGACTTAGTCGCAGCACCCTGCTGGGGACGTGAGTCCCCGGTACAAGTCGGCAAATCGTATCAACATGAGCCGTGGGGACAGCGGTGTGCCGCTGTCCCCACGGCTCACCGGACTATTGGGGTGGCACTTCCTTCCGTCGGCTCGCGCCGACGGCTATTTGCTCCCGCCACTCCGTGGCTTGATCGCCTGTTTTCAACATCGGTGCTCGAATCAACCAGGCAAGACTGCCGCCGGTCGCCTGCAGAGCACCTCAATCGCCTCGCAGCTTGCTTTCACTTCTTAACGAAACCATTTACAACCTATGAACTCCTTGTAATCGAAACGTCAGTCATTGGAATGGACTCGTCTGAGTGTGCGACTTCATCCAAAACTCTTGAATCGTTTAACGTACGTTGGCTCATGCCACAGTCGTTCAAAAATGCAAAACATGCCACATCGTGAAACACGATTGTTGCAGCGGGAACATCGTCAGGAGGATCGCTACCGCAGGGATCGAGTTCGATGCAAACTGACAGTTGCCCCTCCGTAAACTGCAGGTTCGCAAACCGGCATTGACGACTTTCCAAATCAAGTACTGAAGTCTTCATTGGGCATAAACCTCATTCATGTTCCCCGCCTGGGTGCCATGGCCTCGATTGCGTGGGCATGTTCTGATGGTTCCTCCATCAATTTTCAACCAACGTCATCGTCCTGAATCAACAAGGCCGAGACGGAACCGGTTAACCCGGCACGCTGGCTACATAAAGAACCGAAGTAGTGCCGAATTATTCAACAGCTGCCTGGCAACGTACCATTGATACAGCTCACTTCCCATATCACAGGAGATCGAAAGCCGATTTGCATCGATCTTGGCCTCACAGTTGATATGCCAGTCGCCAGCATCAAGGAACTGGTACATCAAAGGATGGAAACCCTCGCCCCGTCTTGTTGTGTCAACAGCAGCAAACTGGATGGGAAGTCTGTGGCGGAGAAACATCATGTGCCAAGCCCGTTCAAGACTTGTTACAAATTTCTCCGCCTCGCCCTTATCCTCCCACTGGCGGATCTTTGCAAGATCAAGACTTATGTAGGCTAAGGTCCCGCGGATCCAATCAGAACTTTCGTTCAGCACAAAGCTACTGGACTGACCTGTTGTGGAGTTGGTCAAAGCGAAGTCCATTTCCGGATCACGGAACTGAAAATATACCTGTTGAAGCGAAAAGAGCTGCATAGGTACCCCCGCTACTTCCATTGTCATAGCCGCACTCAGTTTTGGGGCGGCGTCCATGAACTGAAAGGTGCCTTTCACCGCTGGCTGTCCGACCTCCGTGGTACCTATGTCAGCGCGACATCTAACCTGACCATCTTTAGACATTGTTGCCACAAGGGCGCGAAGCGGATTCTCTTCAGCAAGTGGTTGCAACAGGTATGATGCGACCAACGCCCGAAAGTCTTCGGGGACTTTCATGGAGACACCGAAATGTCCGATCGATGCATCGGTTGCCGGAGAAGGCAAGCTGCCGCCGAGCACTGTCTGTTTCAAAATCTTTTGAAATTGACTCCCCTTCTTAGTCGTCAACTGCAAGGACGCTCGAAACGATTTTGCCTCAGTAGGAGCCACATACCAAGCCTCGATCTGCTCCAAATCAAAAAGCAATAGCTCAACTAACCGCAACAGCCCGTCGATCTCTTCTCGACGACGCTGGAACGCCTCATCAGATTCCGAATCTCGCCGCTGACGGCTCACTCCATAGTGCGTTTCCAAAGCGGTCAAGATCAACTTCCGGTCACTTGCGGAGAGATTTTCGTTCCCTGCCCACAGATACCAATCCTTTCCGATGGCTTGCTTCACCTGCTTCATGACTGAACTGATCGACGACGTCGTGAGAATTTCTCGTGACGAAGATATGGTGATCAGTCCGTCGTCATAGCGCACGAAAATATCAGCCCACGAAACTATCGGCTTTCCGGGTGCGGGTTTGCCACCCGTTGGCTTGACGGTTATTGACTTCCGAAACTCATCACCCACGACAATTGCTCCCTCACCGCGAGCATCTGTCAAGAATGTCATGAACTTTTCAAACACTTCGGGGCCAGCCACTGTCCAAAACCGACCAACTTGAAGCTGACCACTCGCTGGAAAATAAACCAACCCTCCGCGCTGCTCAAAACCTTCTGGATTGGCAACTTGGTAGTAGGGTTGTTCGTCAAACCCGGCCATCTGAAATGGAGTTAGCCTCTCCAGAATTTGAAAATGACGCGCTGCATCTAACTGCAACGAACGTCCCTGATCACGCTGAACTTCAGCGACGACAAGTACCGGATCTGCTGCTAGCCGAGAATAACTATTGCAGGACGTCACACAAATAAGAATGATGATAGACCGGAGAATATGAAACACCATCGTCTCACCTAATAAAAAAAATCCAGCCCGATACTGGGATATCAGGCTGGCAAAACTTGAAGCCCGACAACTCAAAACGTCAGCAATTCCAGATCGGAGTCTGAATCAACCAAGGAACTTCCTTGGAAACCATGTACATCCGCGAACGCACGCAAACGACCATCTGACGTATAGTCCACAAAGGTGGGAGCAGGACCTGGATCAGCATTATCGAATGACCACGTAATGGTCTGTCCGGGCGCTACCGTTGTCATATTCGTGTAGGGCAACTGCAACGGAACCTCGATAACATCTTGTGACAAACCCGGGATTCCGACCTCAAGCTTAGAGGAGCAATACATGGGTGTTGACCCCACATTACTGCAGCATGCCGTGAAAGTACAGGACGCCTCCCCCTGATAAACACCATCACCTAAATCTGTGAGGATGTCCGCTGAATAGTTGAAAAGAGTGACGGTTTCGCCTGCGGAAGATA
>CALFSX010000274.1 GCA_937916515.1 uncultured Planctomycetaceae bacterium
TGTCAACCAGACATGCCGGAATCTCAACTTCTGTAATCGACGAAACCACGGGCTTCCTCGTCGATGAACGTGACGTCGACGGGATGGCAAGTCGGATGGTCCAGCTGCTGCTGGACCCACAGCTTTGCCGCACGATGGGACTGGCCGCACGAGGCCATATTCGCAAAAACTACAACATCGACCAGCACATCAATACTCTGCAAAACCTCATTGAATCCGCTCGGAAGTCACCTGAACGGCAAAAAACACAATGACAGCGATACTCGGAATTTCAGCGTTCTATCACGACAGCGCGGCGGCATTGATTGTAAACGGCGAGATTGTCGCTGCGGCTCAGGAAGAACGCTTCACACGCAAAAAGCATGACCCAGCCTTTCCCACGAGAGCTGTAGAATATTGCCTCAACCAAGCCGGCATCTCTGAGGACGACCTGGACTACGTCGTCTTCTACGAAAAGCCATTCGTGAAATTTGAAAGGCTCATGGAAACGTACCTGATGTACGCTCCATCAGGCTTCCGTAGTTTTGTCATGGCGATTCCCGTATGGCTCAAGGAAAAACTGTTTATCAAACGACAGATTCGCAAGGCGATCGGAACGAACACGAAAGCAAAATTGGTATTTGTTGAACATCATGAAAGCCATGCAGCCAGTGCCTTCTTTCCATGCCCATTTGAAGAAGCTGCCATCCTCACGCTGGACGGGGTTGGCGAGTGGTGCACCACAACGTGGGGCGTTGGCAAAGGGAACAAGATCGATCTAATGAGTCAGATCACGTTTCCGCATTCGCTTGGGCTGCTGTATTCTGCGTTCACCTACCACTGCGGTTTCAAAGTCAACAGCGGGGAATACAAACTGATGGGTCTGGCCCCATATGGGAAACCAGTCTATGCAGACAGAATTCGCGACCAGCTGATGGACATTAAGCCGGATGGCAGTTTCTGGATGGACATGCAGTATTTCAATTACTGCCAGGGCCTGACAATGACCAATCACCGGTTCAGTCAGCTGTTCGACATGTCGCCACGAAAACCAGAATCAGCCCTTGAGCAAAAGCACATGGACATGGCAGCCAGTGTGCAACTGGTTACAGAAGAAATCGTGCTGGCGACGGCGAAACACATTCACGAACAAACCGGCCAGAAAAATCTCGTACTTGCTGGTGGAGTCGCCTTGAATTGTGTGGCAAATGGACGGCTGCTGCGAGAGGGTCCGTTCGATAACGTCTGGATTCAACCAGCCGCTGGTGACGCAGGCGGTGCACTCGGTGGAGCTCAGTTTGTTTGGCATCACCTGTTGGAGAATGAGCGAACGATCTCTGAAACCACCGACTCGCAATCCGGCAGCTTGGTTGGCCCATCATTCACGACAGATCAGGTGGTCGATTTCCTGAAGACGACAAAAGCAAAGTACACGATATGTGGCAGCGATGACGAACTCACTGAACGAGTCGCTGAATTGCTGGGCAAGGAAAAAGTTGTGGGATGGTTTCAGGGTCGCATGGAGTACGGCCCCCGAGCACTGGGGGCTCGCAGTATTATCGGCGATCCGCGATCTCCGAAGATGCAGTCAGTGATGAACCTCAAGATTAAGTATCGTGAGAGCTTTCGCCCCTTTGCACCAATCGTGATGAAAGAAAAGGCGTCTGAGTGGTTCGAAATCGATCCAAAGCATGACAGCCCGTACATGCTGGTGGTGGCTCCCGTCAAAGAAACGAAGCGAACGAATCTCACTGAGAAGCAGGAACAGACACTGAACCAATCGGATGATCTCTGCGAAAGGGTCAACGTTCCGCGAAGTGAAGTGCCCGCGATAACACACGTCGACTATTCCGCACGGTTACAAACTGTCGACGATGTGCGAAACCCAAGGCTGCATCAACTGCTGGGCCGGTTCAACGAATCGACAGGTTGCCCCATACTCGTCAACACGAGCTTCAACGTCCGCGGCGAACCCATTGTCTGCACACCGGAAGATGCCTACCGGTGCTTTCTGGCCACAGAAATGGACGTACTGGTTCTGGAGAACTGCATTCTACTTAAGTCAGAAAACGAAACCGGTCAGACACCAGAAGAACGAGAAGCCTACTTCGCACAGTTTGCGCTGGATTAAGATCGAAGACGCAAGATGCAGGGAAAAACGCAATTGAGGACCTTGATGTTTTCTTTGAAGTGGCAGAAGTGGTCGCATGAAACCTATTGACAAAGAGCTGGCGTGCCCACTCTATATGCCACAGTTGGATGGGCTTCGAGCCGTCGCGGTTGCCGCCGTTGTGTGGTTTCACTACACGGACTTCCAATATATCTGCGGTGTTCCCGTAGGAACCTTGGGGGTCCAGCTGTTCTTCGTGCTTAGCGGCTTTCTAATAACGGGGATTCTCTTGAGGTACGGAAGCGGTCGTGCAACTGACAAGTTGTATTTTCTGAGGAATTTCTATATTCTCCGGGCACTTCGCCTGTGTCCTTTGTTCTACAGCACGTTGGCTCTCCTGATCATCCTAAACGCTCCGACATATCGGGAGTACATCTTCTGGCATGTTCTTTACCTTTCAAACGTCTTTCAATTTCTGTTCAAAGTTGACACGTATGGAACACATTTCTGGACACTTGCTGTTGAGGAACAGTTTTACCTGTGCTGGCCGCTCATCGTTCTTTTTCTTCGACCGAGACAAGTTGTTTACATTTGTGTGACGCTGATTGTCGCGGCGCCTGTATTTCGATACGTTTTTCGTGACATCGAATATGCGAATCGGCTGCTGCCAGCGGCTCTTGATTTTCTCGCCGCGGGGGCGTTGCTGGCGTGTTTCCACTTACGTCTTCCAGTGTCAACCGCGAATTGGGTCGTAGACCTGTTGGCGATATTCGGAGTTTTCGGCGCCGCGGCGGGCCTCGTTCTTCCAGCCCTTTTTCTCATCCCAACCTCCGTTTGTCTCATATTCACCTGGATCATTTGGCGTGCCCGTGTCGGCTTCTCTGGTGCCATCGGATCCGCGCTGATGTCTCCACCACTGGTTGGGATTGGGCGCGTCAGCTACGGTATCTACGTCCTTCATCCAATCGCGATTTTCCTTTGGCACTGGTTTCTATTTACGGCACCGGTTCCCGGGTACCGAATCTTCGCTCGAATCGGTATTCCGAAATCGGTATATGAAAATCCGATAACAGAAATCAGTGTTGGCCTCACGCTGACAGCGTTTATGGTGACGATTTCATGGCATTTTTTGGAGTCACCATGCAACGAGCTAAAGCACCGGTTTCCTTATACACGCCTGAAAACGGGCTAACGGTAAGATGTACCAGACGATGAATCGGCAACTTGCTTCTTACGACTCAAGACTCGAAACACATGAAATCCTCAGACCTTCTAACTAATCCCGATTCCCGGATGCTGCGGCAGTTTGCTGCGATCTGGATTGTCTTCTTTGGCACCTTAGGTTGCCTGCAGCTTTACAAAGGCGGAGCGTGGGGATGGCCCATCATCGCTCTGGCAGTAGGGGCTGGTGGCCTTGGTCTAGTCTGGCCAAAGCTACTGAAACCTGTATTTGTCACATGGATGATCCTGGCATTTCCCATCGGCTGGGTAGTCTCACACATCATCCTCGGACTGGTTTTCTATGGAGTGTTCACCCCGCTGGGACTAGCCCTGAAAGCGACCGGACATGACGCGTTAAAAAGTAAAAAGACGACCACGTCGACATACTGGCAAAAGAAGGCACAGCAACAGGACATGAAGAGATATCTGAAGCAGTTCTAACACCGAACCGAGTAATAAACATGAGCGAAACAGACAACAAACAATTCTCAGACATCGCCGAGGCAACCGAAGAACGATCTTTGCTCAGCGAACTGGTCGACTTCCTGAAGACAAACAAAAAGTGGTGGCTGGCCCCAATACTGATGGTGTTACTGTCGCTGGGTGCCCTGCTGTTACTATCAGGATCTGCTGCAGCCCCGTTCATCTACACACTGTTTTAGGATCCAACGCGCGACGATTCTCTGTCCTGTCACCACCGACCACCCACTGGCCGCCATTTTGGCAATGAAAACAAAGCTGACACTGCATTCCATCGCATTGGTTCTGATCAATGTGCTGACCTACTGGATCGCGTCCGGGTGGAATTCATGGACACACGACCGCCATCCGTCGCTGGCTGCGATTCCGTTAGGAACTATCGTTGCGATCGGTAGTTTCCTTAGCTGGTATCACACCGCAAACTCCATCACCGCATCAAAACTCAGACTCAGCGACCGACATTCGTGGCTGTCTCTGTACTTCACCGTCATTGTCTTCGGTGTAATTATGTTCGGTCTGGCTCCGCAGTTCCTATCCGGGCATGCTTTTTCCGGTAGTCGGCTATTGGCGTTTGTCATCTTTCAGGGAATCTCAAACGCCATCGTCATCGCAGTGGCCTTTGCTCAACGCAAGTTCGACAGTCCGGCAGTCTTGCGACGACTGCTAAAGCTGCGTTGGTTTAAGGTAATATTGTTGGTTGCGACGAGCGGGCTTGCTTTGGGCTGCATCCTGGCCGTTGTCGAAGCAGCATTCTTCGGCTTAAACATGACCCGTACCGCCGGACCAAACAAGGTTTACGAAGGTGAATACCTGACCCCTGAATTCTCCGATTACGATTCGAGGCTTGGCAAAAAGCTGCTGCCCAATGCTGACGCTTTGTGTCGGCTGAAGGTGAATGGTGACACTGTTTGGAACGTGCGGTACACTACTGATGAATTCGGACGACGACAAACCGTCGCCCCCCTCGTTGATACCGACACAAAATACGCCGTATTCTTTGGATGCTCCTTCCTGTTCGGTGAAGGGGCCAACGACGCTGAGACAATTCCATCTCAGTTCACTGTAGCCGCGCCGGGTTTTCGAGCTTACAACTATGGAGTGCCGGGATATGGCACGCAGCAAATGCTGGCCAAACTTCAGAGCAACACTATCCGCGAAGAAGTTGAAGAAGACACAGGGATTGTCATCTACATGTACCTGGAAGATGTGCATGAACCGCGAGTGATCGGGGGGATGCAAGTCACAAATTCGTTTGGCTGTTACTTCCCGTATTACGACATGAACGCCGATGGAAAGATCCAGGCGTATGGAAATTTCACAACAGGCCGGCCAGTGCTGACGAGTCTCTACAGGCTGCTTGGTCGCAGTCAAACCGTCAGGTATCTCGGCTTGAATTTCCCCAGACGTACTGATCGGCACTTTGAAATCGTAGCCAACATTATCGAAGAATCGGAAAAAGAGTGCCGACAACAACTGAACTGCGAAGAATTCTACGTCGCCTGTTTTCCACGCAGCAGTCCACACCGACGACTGATTCCGTTGCTTGAATCACGTGGCATCAAGGTTTTGGACTACAGCGAACTCTTCGATCCGAGTGCCGACGGTTTTTTCCACAAGGGAGACGGCCATCCGACGCCGCTCGCCAATCACCATTTTGCCCGGCAACTGGCGGAAGACATCACCAAATAGTCTGTAAGTCGGATTCGCGTCACACGCTGGAGATGAAAACAGGAACATGCTGAAGCGACTAACGAAATCACTGACTGCATTAGCAAACCTGCGACTTGTCCCGCAGGACCTACGCGTGCAGGTGAAACAATCACAGCATTTGCTGGACAAAGTGTCACGCACCGCACGAATGATGGCCAACGCGGAACTGGACCGACTGCGAGCGGACGAAAGCGTTCAGGATCCGAAGCGACTGGAGCGATTCGGATCCAAAGGCTATTCGCAAAACGACGAAGACGGCATCATTAAGGAAATCTTCAAGCGCATTGGCACCACTAACAAACGTTTCGTGGAATTCGGAACCGGCAACGGCCTTGAAAACAACACAGTGTTCCTGCTCTGTCAGGACTGGAGCGGACTGTGGATCGACGGATCGGATGTGAATCACGCAGCCCAAAAAGATGTCTTCGACTGGGCAATCAAAGATAATTTGCTCAACGCAGTTCAGTCTTTTCTAACCGTCGACAACATCAACAAAGTCATCAGTGAGGGCGGAATGAAAGGTGAGATCGATCTTTTGAGTATCGACATCGATGGCAACGACTACCACCTCTGGAAAGCGATTGAAGTCGTCTCTCCTCGAGTGCTGGTCATCGAATACAATGCCTACGCGCCACCTCCGGTTCGCTGGGTGATGACGTACGACCCCAGCTATGTTTGGGACGGTGAAAGCTCATACTTCAATTCTTCACTGCAGTCGCTGGAAGATCTCGGACAAACCAAGGGCTACACACTAGTCGGCTGCAATTTGAGCGGCCTGAATGCCTTCTTTGTCCGTTCTGATCTGACGGCCGATCAGTTCTCTCCCGAACCGACGGCAGAAAATCTCTATCAGCCCAGACGCTGGTGGCTCGATCCCTGCTTTCAGACAGAAATGATTCCCTATCACCGTCCTTTTATTCAGGAATAATGAGAACCTATCGACTCTCCTCAATTCAATGAACAGCACTCAACCGCAGCTCGACGAATATCAGAAATGTTTCGTGAGAAACGTCCGACGAGTAATCGAAATGAATTGGTGGCAGCGCCGGCCGATGATTCGCATTCTGGATATGGGGTGCGACACTTCCGGGCGGCAGATGGCGTCCCCTTCGATTCTCTGGTTCGATTGCTTACGGACAACACCTGTCCCGTCAGGCAGTAAATGGTCTGCTGCAACTGACCATCTCGGGCTCACCGCCGACGCTTGCAACCCAAGAGAGAGTCACGATCACGGCTGCCGCTTTGATCGGAACGGTTGTCCTGTCTATTATTTCATTCAGATTTTTGAATCGTCTTCCCGGAAAATCGGGCAGAAATTTTCTTACGGAACGGAGATGGCAAGTGCAAGCTAACAGCGCACTCCCCCCCCTTGAAGATTACCAGCGTCGATTCGTAGCCAACGTGCGCCGGATAATTGAAACCAACTGGCTTCGCAAACGTCCCGCCATTCGAATCCTCGACATGGGGTGTGACACGTCAGGTCGACAGATTGCGCACCTGGCGACACTAACATCAGGCGAAGTGACTGGAATTAACATTTCAGACGATTTTCCATCACCCACTGCAATGCAGACCGGAGGCCCACGGACCAGGCTGCAGCAAATGGACGGAACAGACCTGAAGTTCCCAGACAAGAGCTTTGACTTGGTCATTTCAGCAAACGTGATGGAGCACGTCAGTAATCCCTGTCAATACATCAGCGAGGCGTCCCGTGTCACGAGACGAACTGGCATTGCCTACTTCGAAACCTCACCAGTCTGGACAAGTGCTCGTGGGCACCACCTTCACGCCGACATGGTTGCAGAGAATTGCCCTTTGGAAACTGCATTTACTGACGATGGCAGTGTGGTCCCGGACTGGTCCCACCTGACCTATGACAGAGACCAAATGCGGCGGCAACTGGAGACACACCTGCTTCCTGAAACCGTTAATTATGTTCTGTGGTTTCTCTTTGATTCCGGTGACTTGAATAAGGCACCGTGGGCATCCATTCGATCATATCTGGAGAGCAATTTCCCATATACTCGAATCAAAACATGGGAGACCCCCAACACGAATAGTGCACTCATGCCGACTGACAACGCAGACAATTACATGGCGGGGGGCTTCTCAGCTGTCTGTAGAAAATCTCCGCAAAATCGACTAACCTATCGACTCGCATGGCGACTTCGCAAGCTTGGACTCTAGCAATGGATAAAACAGCCTGCCGTCCCCGTTTGCATTCACGACGAGCATAAGACCGAAATCAGCTGCCCGAACGCCAGTGCAAATCCGCTCGAGGTACGGACACATTCATCGATTGTGACACGTCACTCAACCAGGCACCAGAAAAACAGGTTTAACGAATAGATCAGTGAAATACCGAAGTCAATCAAGGCAGCGAGTACTTGCAATATCAATGCAAGTACCGAATGTTCCGGATGCGGGTGGCCCAACCAGGTCTTACTACTTCCTGAAGACGCTTGCGGAAGAGGTTGACCTTACGCTGGTGTGCCTAAGTGCTGGAAAGAAACTGCCCAGCGAACTAGCAGATCTGTGTGAGAGTGTGATCGATGCCGGATCGACAGAAACAAAACCCACAAACAGAGAAGCACCGATCCGACTTAAACGCTGGATGACACTTATTCGCGTGATGTTGCTTCCATGGCTCAATCATTGGCACGACTTCCTGCTGTATTTTGTTCAATACGCACTTCCTCAATACAGTCATGAGCCGCATGGACTGGGAAAGCGTACGATTGCGAGGTGCTTAAGGACATGGTATGGCATCGCGGCACGGTATTCAGATATGCCACCGACTACTGCATTCATGTACGAACCCTCATTTCAGGCGGCATGGCCGCAGTTGAACGAGGCCTGCAAACAGCGATCATTCGATATCGTTTGGTGCGAACATTCGACCATGTATCCATTCCTCAAGCGTGTACAGCAAATTGCAAACGCTCCGGTAATCATCTGCAACTCGCACAATGTTGAAACGCTGCTACAGGAACGATATGAAGCTACAGCGGAGGCTGGCTGGGCGTCAGAATACCAGCGCCTGCAAACTTCGATCTATCGACGAATAGAAGTAGATTGTTACAGCAACTGCGACCTGGTGTTTACGTGCTCAGAAGATGACAGCGAAGCCGGGCGAAAGCTGGCCCCCGGTGGAAACTATCAAGTTGTCGGCAACGGCGTCGACACAGAATACTTTGTGTCGACGTCCGGCAAATCAGCAGCAGGACCGCCGACTGTCGTTTACACCGGTGGCTTCGGCTATTCACCAAATCAGGATGCTGTCCGTTACTTCATTGCAGATATTCTGCCACTCATCTGGAAGTCCTGCCCGGAATGCGAATTTCTGTTCGCTGGTTTCGAAGCAGAACAAATGTGGGGGCAACTCGAATCACAAGATGAACGGGTCCGGTATGTTTGTAGCCCCGAGGATATCCGACCCTGTTTCGAACAGGCATGGGTATTCATCGTCCCCATCCGCGTCGGCGGCGGAACACGCTTAAAAGTACTGGAAGCGATGTCGATGGAAAAGGCCATTGTGTCCACAACCCTAGGGGCGGAGGGGATTCCGTGCGAATCCGGTGAGCACTTGATTCATGCAGATCAACCAACAGACTTCTCTGAAAACGTTCTTCGGCTACTACAGGACGGTAAAACGCGACAACAGATGGGAGAGTCAGCTCGAGAATGGGTTCGAAAACGCTACGACTGGCAAATACTCTGTGGCGCTATTCGTGCCGACCTGCAACCGTTCCTGAATAGTGGCAACATGACCAAAGCAATATGAAACCAAAAGCTTTTTTTGTCATCCCCCGGCAGCCCTGTCCGCTATGTTGCGCTGACGCACTGCACGCATTTCATCTGGCACGACAATTGGGAATTCACTTCGACGCAATCGTCATTTTCTCGGTCGAAGATGCATCCGTTCTGGACGATTTGAGCCGCAGATTCGCAGACGAATCGACCAATCTGAAAATCGCCCCGGTAAAAATACGAAACGGCACCAGATCAATCGCAAGGCGCCTCAAAGATGTTTCGACAACTCTGGGAGCTGAGGGGATCCCATGTGTATCCGGTACGCACCTGGTCCGAGCAGACACGCCGATGGAATTCGCGACAGGGGTTGTGCGATTACTTAACGATGAGGCGGCGCGGAAACGCCTTGGAAAAAAAGCGGCGGACTGGGTTGGAAATCACTTTGACTGGAGCTACCTGAGCAAGAAGATCCATGCGGAAATGGCCCCACTCCTGTGAAACGCCCCCATGTCCTGATGTTGCTTCCGGAAACGCCGGCAGCTGCCGGAACGGGTGGCCAAGTGCGGATCTACCATTTCGTATACGCTGCGGCTCAAGTGGCTGACGTCACTGTCGCCATTCTTGCAGAACCAGACGCTGGAGACGTTCCACCGGAACTAAGCGTAAAACGTGTCATTCGGCCAGGAATCGCCTCTTCGCCCGTCGCACCAGACGCCGGTGCAAAGGGCGCACTAAGCACTTTGCTCACTGGTTTCAGAAACAATGGCCGCAAGTTGATGCTGGCAGGGCAAAACATTTGCGTAGATCGTTCTGGGCAGGGACGCCAAGGCGTGTTCCACAAAATCTATGGCTGGCTGCTGTTGTTGCAGGCATCCACGCTGACTCTGATCGTTCGGCTATTTCCAATTGATATTCATGTGCGTGGGAACTGCTGGGATGCCATCAAGACTGAATTGGAAGAACTGCCGGAACCACCGGACTACGTTTGGTGTGAACATTCCTATCTCTTTCCACTCACGAGCGTCCTGTGTAAACAATTCCCCAAAGCCAAGATCGTCATCAACGCGCATAACGTCGAATGGATTCTTAAAGACAGTATTGCCCGCACAAAACCTGCAGGGCTCGCGCGATCCTGGACCATGCTGGAATCGCGGCTGATCAAACACTGGGAAGCTCGCATGGTTGCTGAGTCGGCTTTGATCTACACGTGTTCGGAGGAAGACAAACAACGACTGCAACACCTCGAACCTGATTCAACCACAGGGATTATCGCAATCCCCAACGGCGTCGATGTAAGCCATTTTGTGCCGTCGGATGGTCAGACAGAAATGCCAACATTGTTGTTTGCCGGAACGGCCGGATACCCGCCCAATGACGATGCTGCGTACTGGCTAAGTTCAGAAATATTTCCCGCGATTCGCAAACAGATTTCAACATGTCGACTGCTGCTGGCGGGCCGGAATGCCGACCAGAACTGGAGACATCTGCACTCACCAGACCAGGGCATAGAAGTTATCTCGGATGTTCCGGATATGAGGCCTGTGCTGGGATCGGCCTGGATGAGCCTCGTCCCCCTTCGGTCCGGCAGTGGCACACGACTAAAGATTGTGGAAGCAATGAGTTCCGGAAGATGCGTCGTTTCCACCACGATCGGTGCAGAAGGACTGAACCTGTCACCGGGCGTTGACCTGATCATTCACGACAACGCATCAGATTTCGCCGAAGCCGTTTGTGAAGTAATAGAAGACACTCAACAAAGAAAAGCGTTCGAAACTCAGGGGCGACAAGTTGCCTGCGAGAGATTCAGTTGGCAACAGCTTTCACTGCAGGCTGCTGATGAATTTCGCAGCCGAATTGAATTGGAAGAACTGGCCAGTGCCGACTGAAACGAAGACACAACCTGAATCCCGTTGCCTGCGTCTGATCGTGTCATTCCCGTTTCAGATCTACCCTGTTAATTCCGGCGGCGCTCTGAGAGGGTTCTTTCTGCTCCGCGAATTAGCTCGTCATTTTGACACTGTCGCTCTAGTTGTGAGTTCGCCCAACGAAATCAAGAGTGCGATTGAATATGAACTGAGCGACGAACTCGCGGGCCTCAGCGTTCAACAAATCCCTGAATCAACGGGTCCCCGCACGCTGCTTGAAAAAATCAAAGACCGTTTGGCAACGGTTATAAATGCCGGATCGTTGCGAGTTCCATCCAACGCAGTAGTCCTGGGAACGTCGCTAATGCTGGATCGAGTCATCAAAGCACAAAAGCCAGATGTGGTTGTGCTGACCAACCTGGAATCATGGGTTTGCAATGGGATGCTAAAGCGAAAACATCCCGGAATCCTGCGAATCCTAGATATGCCCAACGTGGAACATATACTTTATTCGCAGCAGTTGGCGGCCAAATGCATTGATGCTGCAGCGAATCCCGAATGGAAGAGGCTCAAACGAGAAGAAGGTCAACTGCACCACGTTTGTCAGGGACTGTTTGCCTGCAGCGACGATGACAGCCAGCTTCTTTCGGAACTGAACGGCAACAGGCTGACATGCATTACTGTCCCCAACGGCGTCGCGTGCGAGCAGGCGAAATTCGACACAAACACGGCAAAGCACGAAAGCCAAAGCCTGCTGTTCTGTGGCACGCTGTCGTATCCTCCCAACGTTGATGGGCTGAACTGGTTCGTGAAAGATATCTTCCCGTTGATCCTGAACAATCACCCGACCATCCGCCTGCGAGTTGTCGGTCGCAACTTTGACGACGCGCGGTTTCCGGGGGTATCACAGCATCCGTCGGTCGACGTGATCGGAGAGGTTGACTCCGTCCGTCCGGAATATCTGCAAACCGGCATTGCGATCTGCCCATTGCGAATGGGTAGCGGTACGAGGCTCAAAATTCTGGAATCCATGAGCTTCGGCAGTCCTACGGTGTCGACTTCCATCGGATGCGAAGGCATCAGAGCCGTAGACGGCGAATCGATTCTTATTCGAGACAACGCTCAGACTTTCGCAGACGGGGTGAACCAACTGCTATCGTCTCCTGTGGAATTCCATGCACTCCGGCAACAGGCTCGAAGTTTTGTGGAAGCCAACTACGACTGGAAAGTCGTCGGCAGCATTGCTGCGAATCAGATTATCGAGTGGCACGCTGCTCGGAATGAGGTAGCAGTGTGATACAATCAACCGACAACCCACTCGTGTCCGCGCTGGTCACCGTTTACAACCGCGAAAAATATCTCGCCGAGTCACTGCAGAGCATTCTGGACTCGACTTATATCAACATTGAAGTGGTCGTGGTCGACGATGGATCGAAGGATTGTTCGGTGGAAATTGCAAATGAGTTTGCCGCCCGCGATTCACGTGTGAAGGTCAAGCTGAACCCAAAGAACCTCGGCGACTATCCCAACCGCAACCGTGCGGCAGAGCTTGCGACGGGCGACTACCTGAAGTACGTCGACTCCGACGATCGAATCGAACCGAACTGCATTCAAACCATGGTCGATGCTGCCCGAAAGTACCCGGACGCAGCGTACATCCTTAGCTATCCGCGACCGGAAAACGTAGAGCGTCCCTTGTATCTTTCCGCAAAAGAGGCCTATGAGCAGCATCTGGTACAGCAACAGGGATTCTTTTCATCCGGCCCGCTATTGTCGCTGATTCGCACTGACTGTTTTCGCGAAGTTGGCGGCTTCCGACCGTCCGCACGAAACATGGGCGACACCATTCTGTGGCTGGAACTATCACGTCGCTGGCCAATGGTCATCGTCGAAGATGGCCTGACATTTTGGCGAGAACACGATGAACAGGAGTACAATCTCGTGCGTGGTGGAGGCTGGGACAACTCGATGACACACTGTCTGCTGAGCCACGTAACGCTGCGAGATTTCCTCGAAGACGGCTGCCCGCTGAATGCCGCCGAACGAAGACTTGTGCGGCGAAAATTCCAGCGTGACAACATCCGCAGAGTTTTCTGGCAGTTGAAAAATCTGCGGCTGAATTTCGCAGCCTACGAAGCATGGTGGACGCTGCGATCGTTGTTGGGAGGCTATTCGAAGTGTGTCCCGGTGAATTCGTTCAAAAACAAGTAGTACTAATTGACTCAACGAATCCGTTCGGATGCATCATTGAAGACAATCCTAATCACTGGAGTAACAAGCTGTAGCGGCCTTCACGCGGTCCGACATCTGGAATCCGTCTCGGACGTCCACGTGCATGGAACGGCGCGTGTCGCGGTTAGCATGAATGGGTTGCAACGTTGCCACGTTTGTGATTTTCTAAGCCCGGAAGACATCCACAGAGTTATCAGTGACGTACGGCCGGATCAGATCCTCCACTTGGCAGCTTCATCGGACCCTTCCGATCCCAACAAACTGCTGCAGACAAATATTTCCGGTGTCTGGAATTTGCTGGAAGCCTGCGAAAAACTGAATCGCGAGGTCGACGTGCTGATCGTCGGCAGCGCTGCAAGTTTCGGAGAAATGCATCAAGGCGAAGTCGGTCTGGGCAGCAATCGAGTGTGCGAACCCGGATCGCTGTATGGAGTCAGTCGGCAAACTCAGACGGAAATGGGACGTATCGCAGACGGCAACAACGGTCTGAAAGTTTTCCTGTGTAGAACGTTTAACCTGATTGGTCCGGGAATTTCTGATCGGTATGTACCGACTGCTCTGGCCGCGAGAATCCAGGCGGCTGTTGAACAGGGTGCTTCGGAGCTTGAGTTGCGGGACATGGATGGCGTCCGAGACTTCATCGACGTCCGGGACGCTGTGGCTGCTTATTTCGCGATTCTCGAACACGGCCAGACGGGACACCCGTACAGCGTAGGCAGTGGAGAGCCCGTGACCATCGGACAGCTGGCCGATGTTCTCGCGGCAGAGCAGGGTGCTGCGATTCGATTCAAGGAACCTGAAATAACGCCTGGTAAGTCCAGATCGGGTATTAAACGCAGTGTTGCAGACGCAACCGATTTGCAGAAAGACACCGGTTGGGCACCTCGGTTCACACTTTGTGACAGCGTGCGAGATATGCTAACTACTCAATGATGATATGCAGGCAGAAAAGAGCGCTATGAAGATTCTTGTTACTGGAGCAGGTGGCTTTATTGGAAGTCATCTTGTGGAACGTCTGGTCGCAGTGGGCCACGATGTCAGGGCACTCGTGCGATACAACGGGCGAGGCGACCACGGACACTTGAAAGATCTTTCGGAAGACACGCGTTCCGCGATCGAAATTATTGCCGGCGATGTGACGGATGCGTCACAGGTAAGACGACTGGTGAATGGCTGTGACGCAGTTTGCCACCTGGCAGCATTGATTGGCATTCCGTATTCCTACGAAGCACCACGATCTTACGCGGATACCAACATTTACGGCACACTGAATATTCTGGAAGCCTGTCGCGACAGTGACGTTCGTCGCGTGGTCGTCACATCGACCAGTGAAGTTTACGGCACGGCACAGTACGCTCCGATCGACGAAAAGCATCCACTGCAGGGTCAGTCACCATATTCCGCCAGCAAAATTGGCGGCGACAAGCTGGCTGAATCGTTCTTCACCAGTTTCGACCTTCCCGTTGTCACACTTCGTCCTTTCAACACATTTGGCCCAAGACAATCTTCTCGAGCCATCATTCCAACAGTGTTGACTCAAGCGATTTCGGGGGCCGACGAAATACAACTTGGCAGTCTGGATCCGCAGCGAGACCTCACGTTCGTGACGGATACAGCGGAAGGCTTTCGACTGGCCGTCGAAACAGACGGTATCGAGGGCGAAACAATTCACTTCGGAAGTGGTAAAGCAGTCACTATCGGAGAGTTGGCTCAGCGTTGTCTGGATGTTGTCGGCAGCAAGGCGAAAATCGTGACATCCAGCGACCGCGTTCGTCCGGCGAAAAGCGAAGTCGGCCTGCTGCTGTGTAATCCAGAGAAGGCTCGTAAACTGCTCAACTGGGCACCTCAGGTGACGCTCAACCGGGGGCTCGCACAAACAGCCGACTATCTGCGTGAACATATCTCAGATTATAAGGTTGGCAAATACGCAGTGTAATGCGGTACTCTGAATCTTCACCGATGGCGTCGGGCCAAACGAAGAACTCAACAAGACGGAAACATAGAATCAATGTCAAAAGGCGCAACAGGACTTCAGGCAGTCATTCTGGCCGGCGGTAAGGGGACTCGACTACGTCCCTTCACCGCCAGCTTCCCGAAACCGCTGGTCCCACTTGGCGACACTCCAGTCGTAGAGGTTCTCATTTTGCGACTTATCGAATTTGGGATCACCGACGTCACCATGACGCTGGGGCATCTGGCGGAATTGATGCGTGCCTATTTTGTGCACCGGGCAGAGCTAACCCAAAAGCTGAATCTACACTTCGTAATCGAAGAAACACCAACCGGAACGGCTGGCTCAGTATCACTGGTCAAAAACCTGAACGACACATTCCTGGTGATGAACGGTGACCTGCTGACGGACTTGAACTTCCATGACCTTGTCGATTTCCACCGCAGCAAGGACGCGGTGCTGACAATCGCCACACGAAAGCGCGAAGTGAAAATCGATCTGGGCGTTTTGGAATACAACGAGAACAACGAAATCACCAACTACCACGAAAAGCCCGAAACGACCTACGATGTAAGCATGGGCGTCTACGTTTACGAACCCAAGGCTCTGGAATTTATCGAGCCGGGAAAACGGCTAGACCTGCCGGACCTGGTTCTGAAACTGATTGCAGCTGGCGAACGAGTCTGCGCGTTCCCAACGGATTGCCAGTGGCTGGATATCGGTCGCCCCGACGACTACGCACGAGCGCAGGAACTGTTCGAAGAAAAACGTGATTCGTTCGTCCACGTTTAAAGCAGCACAAGGCAAAAGCCAGAATTAGTGAGCCAACAGTCAAACAGTGTGGTGGTCGTCAGTGACGTTTATGGCCAGCGAGGCGGCGCTTATCGCGTGACGTCGCTCCTATGCCGCGCGCTGGCTGAAATGGACCTGAAAGTAACGTGCTTTGCAACGTGGGTCGACGCGGACAGCGTCACCGGAGACGAAGGCTTCGAAATCGTACAGCCACGATTCAGTCACGGCTCTCGCTGGGACATTCCGAATCGCGTTCTGGCCAGGCAGGCACAGCGTGGCATTGAAGCAAAAAATCCAGTGGCAGTTTTTGTGGTTGGGCTGACGAAAATTTGCGGGCACCTGCTGGGCAGTCGAGTGGCAGATCGATTGCTTGTCTGGGAGTTGACCAATGCAAATCCGAACAATAAGTTTGTAGACAAGACGGCCGCGAATAAACTGTCGCGGTGCCTTAAAGTCATTTCACCGGCCGCAACCATCGATGACGGAATTCGCTCAACATATTCTTACACCGGTGAGATCGCTCGGCTGCCGTTTTGGATCGAAGACGAGAAAATCTCTTCAAATCTGCCACCGGCAGATTTCGAAGCAGACTTCCTGTTTCTCGCCAGGCGAGAAGATGACAAGGGTTTGCGAGAACTAATCCGCGCAACCGCAGTCTTGTCGAAAGAGATCAGCGATCTTCGTGTGTTGATCGCGGGGCCGGGTGACGCGACACCGTATCAAACCCTCGCCAATGAGTGCGGGGCCTCCCGAGCCGTTTCATTCTGCTCGCTGCCCAGCCGCCAGGACGCGATGCAGGCACTATCACGATGCCGTTTTCTGGTGCTGCCTTCGTATCATGAAGGCTATCCGCTGTCGTTGCTTGAAGCAGCTCAGTACAGCATACCAGTCATCGCGACTGACGTTGGTAGCATTCGCGAGGTATTCGGAGACTGCACGGGGTGTTGCATAATCGCGCCTCGCGACGTTGAATCTCTCACAGACGCCATGAAATCACGTTTCAAAATGGAAACACGCGACTACATTACCGCCCGCCGCACCATTCATCAACGGTTTACAGAATTATCCTCGCATACAGCGGTTCGGGATCGACTAAGGAAGACCCTATTCGATGATGTGAGGACAGATGGTTAGACACAGGTCGGAATTCAAGACATGAGCAAACCCCGAAGGATATTTATCGACCTCGGCGCCTACAACGGCGACACGATCGACGTTGCATTGCGACTACTTGGAGAGTTTGACGACGTCTACGCATTTGAACCTCTGGCGGGTCCTTGTGCCGAAATGGAACGCCGTTTTGCAGAAAACAACTACCACATTTATCGATCTGCAGGCGATATTGAAGAGGGAGAGTCTCGAGTCTATGTCGGCCATGCCCATGGCGACATCAGCAGTTCACTCCACGTGGACAACCCGAATTGTGATACCGACGACTACGAAGAAATCCATACAATCGATTTTCCTAAGTTCCTTGCGGACACCTATGCTGAGCACGGCGGAAACTGTGACGTTGTGCTTAAGATGAACATCGAAGGCAGCGAATATCGCATCCTTGAACGCATGCTGGAAGACGGATCAATCAGTCTTGTCAATAAGTTGTATTGCGACTGGCACTGGTACTTCGTTGGCATCTCTGAAGCTGACCACCACGATCTTGTCCGTCGCCTACGAAAGCATGGACACAAGTTATGCGGCGACAAACCCGACGAACTTTATCATGAGTCTCGACACAGTTCGTTAAGAGTTTCGTGGGAAAATTTCACTAACTACCACGGTCGCAGTGGAAAGCTGATGCTGAAGAATCGAGCTCCATTCGTGTTTCGAATTCTGAAGAAACTTCGCAGTCTGGCCACCGGACATTCAGACTCTGCAACAACCGGTTAACCACCGACTTGAATCAATAAACACACTTACGAACTTCTGCGTTCGGGAACTAAAAACATGGCAAAACCAGGCGAACATCTACAGGAACCGATTCTCAAACAGCTCGCAAAGACCATTCTGTACCCTGTGCGAGTGGCTCGCTGGATACTTCGAGGCAGGAAGTACAACACACAGGAAGGATATCGAGAGGACAAATACTGGGAAGACCGCCACAGAAAGTTCGAAGGCGACTTTCGAGCGGTCGCGTCTTACTCCGAAGAAGAGAAAATACGGTACCCGAAACAGCAACAGCAATTCCTTGAAATTTTAGGAGCGCATAACGTGTCGATCGCAGGACGACACGCTGTTGAATTCGGCAGCGGCAACGGGTTCTGGGGGGGCGTCATGCTCGAAGCCGGGGCTGAGTCGTATACGGGAATTGACATTTCTCAGACTGCCGTGGATTTCTGTAAAAAGCAATTTCCGAAGGGGCACTTTATTCGCCATCATCTCGGTGACTCTCCCGTCGAACTCGATCGAAAATACGACCTCGTATGTTCGATAGATGTCACCCAGCATGTTGTGGAACGCCCAAAACTCATGCAATTTTTGGGGGACATGCAGGACTGCGCGGAGGACGACAGCCTTATCTTCTGCACTTCGTATCTCACGGAAAATGAAAAAGAAGCGGGCGTTCGCAAGAAGAGCATGAACGTCAATTTCGTCGTTCCATGGTCGGTGAATGCGATTTCCGAAGGCTTCAGCAACTGTGATCTGGTTCAGGTGCACGAGTTCTGGGACAAATCACTGCTGGTGTTTAAGAAACATTCGTCGTAACTCGCTGCAGGGCCGTGCATCAGAATCATGAAGACGCTGCTCTATCTATCGTACGGTAAGGGACCACACGAACTGGAGGTTATCTATTCGGTGTATTCGGCGCGCCATTGTTCTCCGAATAACGATAACCTCCGGATCCTGATTTACACCGACCACCCGGATTCGTTTTCCTCGGTTCCGGCAGATGTGGAGTTCATTTCCACGCAACAGTGGAACGAATGGGGCGGTCCGCAGAATTTCAATCATCGTCGAAAGATACTCGCGTTGCAACACGCCATCAGCAATGTTGTAGCCCCGGTGATTCTGATCGACGGCGATACATGGTGGCGCGGCCCCGTCGATTCGGCATTCGAGAGAATCAGGGCAGGGCGGACCTTGATGCACATTCGTGAGGGCAGTATTGCTGAAATCAAAGGTAAGCGGATCGGCGAACTACGCTCATTGGTCCGAGAACATCGATTTCGTCTGACTGATGGCTCTGCAATAGCAATTCCAGCCAATTGCCAAATGTGGAATGCTGGTGTAATTGGCCTGCACCCGACTGATGCAGGTTTACTGAATGATGTCATCGCCTTGACCGACGAGCTTTGTAACAGGTCAAATTTGCATATCCTTGAGCAGTTCGCGTTTTCATATCTGCTGCAAATGCACACAGTGGTGCTAACGATGCGATAATAAATTGCACGCACACCGTGGTGCTAACGAT